>DXBU01000041.1 GCA_019116385.1 Candidatus Blautia faecigallinarum
AATACTTTCTGTTAAAAAAATAAAATTTGCTTGATCTATTGAAAAAAAAGAAAAATATTTCTGTCTGATGCAATAAAATGGCACCCTCATGCATTATATAAGTAGATGGGTGGTTACCATTTTATTGCCAGGCAGGAATGTTTATGACAGATGTCTAAAAATCCGGCAGAATCTCTATGAAACTGCCGGAAAAAGAATCAAGTTTCTATTTGTCATAAAAAAATAATGAACGGAGGAGAAATATATATGAAAAAATTACAAAGCCTAATGTCTCTTATATTATGTATTGTCATTTTCAGTATTCCGTGTATATCAGTTTGGGGCTCAACAGAAAATGAACAGCAGATGTGGAAACTGGATGAAAACAAATATACAGATTTGGATTATAAAGAAGTGACACAATTTACAGATAGCATTCCAGAAAATTTATTTTCGGATGGAAGCGCAGAAACACAAGGCAATTCTGAAACTACGGATTCAGATCAAAGAGAGGAAAATATCTTTGTCTATGATGGAATACAATATGAAAAAAATCGTTCTGGATCATCATGGATTGCTGTTGGATATACAGAGGAACTCATAGGGAAAACGGCGATTCAAGTACCTGCATATATAAATGATTTGCCAGTGACGGAACTACAGGATAAATGTTTCCATGGACTTGAAAAGGTAAGTTCAATCGAACTCCCCGGAACGATCAGAAGTATAGGAACGGATATATTTGACAATTGGGGAGGAATTACGCTTATTTGTTCCATGAATTCCGATCCCTATTATTTTGCTGTAAACCATAATATTCCATATGATACAACAAAGCTTCCTGCATCATATGTGAAAGATAGTGATGAAAATGGCATTGCATACGTTTTTGATTGGAAGACACAGACATATACGGCGGCAGGGATAGAGTATATATCAAACCCGGTAGATATCATTTATAAAGAAGTAATAGATGGATATCCAGTTACGGATATTGATACAAATAAGTTTTTTGGAATATATTTCGATGATCAGATATTGGCGCACACGACAATAAAAAGCATCTATGTTCCAAATGGAATCAAGACCATTGCAGCGGGGGAATATACCCCAGATGATTATACGATCACAGATGATAAAACAGGATATCGAAATTTGACGTCAGTTATTTTCGAGGACGGAGATTCCCAGCTTGTATTAGGGCAGCGATTATTTGAAAGCTGTGATTCCCTTACAGAAGTAAAACTCTCCTCCCGCATCCGTGAGCTGCCTGCCTATATGTTCGTAGACTGTAAGGCATTAACCGAACTGGAGCTCCCAGAAGGCATGACCAAGATCGGACAAGCCGCCCTCCAGGGCGTCCCGAACTTGGAATATCTTTATATCCCCTCTTCTGTAACGGACATCGCCGATGACGCCATGGACGGCCTAACAAAGCTGACCGTACACGGGGAGGCAAACTCCTATGCGGAATACTACTGCCGTACCCACGGTATCCCCTTTGAGGCAGAGGGAAGCGCGGAGCAGGAGAAGCCTTATATCGTCTCCGCAAAAGGGGAACTGAAAGATCATTGGCTGCATTTTACCGTGGAGCTCCTCCGTGAGATGGATGGGGCGGAAGGATATGAGTACCAGACCCTTGCCAGCGACGGGGAGACGGTACTCCGGACAAAGAATGCTGCCGCTGCTTCCTGTGTCCTTGCCAAAGCGCCTAATGATATCTATGTCCGGGTACGTTCCTGGAATACAGAAAACGGGGAGAAGGTTTACAGCCAGTGGTCGGACAAGGCTCATCTGTACCTGGATGTAAAAGCCGGGAACATGGTCCTCAAGAAAGCTGCAGCCAACGGCCGGAAGGTGACTCTGACCTTTGGGGATAACGCCAACTTCTTTAAAGAGAGCGACGGCTTCGACTGCCGTCTGGAAAAGACTGCATCCAACGGAAAAACCTATGCAAAGCAAAACCAGAAATACCGTACCGTCACCTTTACCAATGTAAAGCCAGGCACCTACACTGCCAAGGCCAGGGCCTATAAGCTGGTAAACGGAAAAAAGGTCTACGGGGAACGGTCCAATACCATCCGGGTAACGGTAAGATAAAAGTAACGGACAGTTGGCCAGCGTTGGAGGACAGATTGAGAAGAAGCTGCTTTTATAAAGTATAATAAAACAGAACGGGTTTTCTTTGCTGATAGACAGTAAAAATACATGCAGAACGGAAGTCAAAAGAATCTATGAGAAGGAAAATATTTACAGAAAAACTTAGAAATATATACAAGTACTTTGCCATGGGAGAGGACAGGCGGCGGTTCTACCGTAATTATACGCTCCTGGCTCTCTTTTTCTTCGCTTTTATCACTGCCATATTTTATGGGAACGGGAAATCCTTTGTGTGGAGCAGCGACGGGCTGAAGCAGCATTATACGGCCCTCGCCTACTATGGGAATTACCTGCGTTCCATCCTTAAGAACATCCTGGTGGAGCATACCTTTGAGATCCCTATGTGGGACCTGCACATTGGCTATGGGTCGGATATTCTAACCGCCCTGAGCTACTATGTGATGGGGGATCCGGTGAACCTGCTGTCAGTGTTTGTGCCGGAGCGATTTACGGAGTACCTGTACGGATTTTTGATCTTTCTGCGGATCTACCTGGCGGGACTGGCTTTCTCCCGGTACGCTTTTTTTCATGGGAACAGGCAGATACCGGTATTTCTGGGCACGGTGATCTATATCACTTCCCAGTGGAGCCTGGCTATAGGCTTTAACCATCCTTTTTTCTTGAATCCCTGCATCTATTTTCCTCTGATGCTTCTTGGAGTGGACCGGATCCTGGCCGGAAAGAAGCCCTATGTGTACATCCTTACCCTGGGGCTGGCCGGAATGGTGAATTTTTATTTCTTTTATATGATGGGCATCTTGACGGTGGCCTATGGGGTACTTCGGTATTTTATGGTGTATAAGGGACTGCGGCTCCGTATCCTTTGGAAGACACTTCTGAAGTTTTTCCTGTATAGTGTCCTGGGGATCTCCCTGGCCGCCGTGATCCTTGTGCCCTCGGTGATGCAGGTGCTGGGGACCGGGCGTATGGGAGCCTCCTATTATGTGCCCCTTCTGTACAGTACGGTATTTTACGGCCAGCTGCCCGGGGCGCTCATTGGTACCGGGGCGGCCCGGTATACGACCATCGGGGTAGCTGGGGTATGCGCCCTGTCTATTCCTGTCCTGTTTTTCTGCCGGAAACGGTACCGGGGGATTAAGGCTGGTTTTTTGTGCCTGGTGCTTTTGTTCTGCATCCCTTACGCGGCCCATGTGCTGAACGGGTTCTCCTACGTGAGCAACCGGTGGAGCTGGGCGGGCGTGCTGTTTTTTGCTTACTTGTTTGTGAAGATGTACCCGGAATTCTTTGCCCTGAACCTTAGAGAACGGGTGATCCTGTGCGTGGCGTCCGTCCTTTACGGAGGATTCGTGGTGTGGTACCCCAAGGCCCATGTGCTGGGGAACAAGCTGGCGGGGCTGACGGTGATCCTCACCGGCCTTGGATTTCTCTGGGTGCAGGGACAGGGGCGTACCGGGCGGCGCCGGATGAGACGGCTTCTGGCTGGGAGCGTGGCGGTGAGTGTTGCGGCAGGATTTTTCGGCGCGTTCTGGCTGGGAAGAAACGGCTGGGAGAGGACGGCTAAATATGAGGACGCAGGGACGGTGTATGCCGTCACCCACGATGAGGTCCAGACAGCCCTGCAGGAGATCCAGGGGATCGATGCTTACCGATATGAAAAGGGGAGCGTGGGAAGCATCTACAATGACGCCATGCTGAACGGGCTGAACAGCGGCCAGTATTATTTCTCTGTGGCGCCCTATGGAGTGAGCGATTTTTTTGAAGCCAACTATGTGGACAACCCGGCGGAGCAGCGGATCATAGACCTGGGCGGGAGATCCTGGCTGATGAAACTGTTCTCTATGCGGTATTTTGTGGGCCGGGAAGGGGAGGTGCCCTATGGATACTCTCCGGTAGAGACAGACGCTGCCCTGCCGGAAGGCGTGGGGATCTATGAGGATACCAGCGCACTGCCTTTGGTGTATACTTACGACAGCTATATTAAAGAGGAGACCTATGAGGGATTGGACCCGGCAAAGAAGCAGGAGGCCATGCTGGAAGGAGCAGTCCTGTCTGAGAGCGGGCTGCCGAAATGTGATCTTACCTTCCATTCCAAGGAGATTTCCTATGAGATCGTGGAGGCAAAGGGAGTCCGCGTGGAAGAGGACGGGGTTTATGTAAAAGGAAAGGAAGGCTATCTTGTCCTGGAACTTGAGGGCCTCCCCGGATGCGAGACCGGCGTGGCCTTTACCGGGATCCGGTACGAGGGGCTGGATCGTACACACCGTTTTCCTTTCGAGGACTCGTCCGTAACGGAAGGGAATATCTATGCGGGGATAGAGGGAGAAGGGCAGGAGAAGCTTTTGAGCCTGCGCTCCCCAAAGAGCCGTTTCCAGGGGGGCCGGGGCTGCTACATGCTGGACCTGGGATACCAGGAAGCCGGGGTGGAGAGGATCCGGATCCGTTTTGAGAATCCAGGAAAATATTCCTTTTCCAGTCTGAAGGTGTACTGCCAGGAGATGGAGCCCCTGAACCGTCTGGCAGATGAGAGGCGCCAGGACACCGTGGAAGGCCTGGCGGCGGAGGGGAACACCTTACGGTGCAGCGTCACCCTGGACGGGGACAGGGCAGTGGTGTTCTCCATTCCCTACAGCCAGGGCTGGTCCCTGACGGTAGACGGGAAGGAGGCGGAACTGAAGAAGGCCAACGGGCTGTTTTTGGCTGCGGAAGAGGGAAAAGGCACCCACGAGATCATTCTTAGGTACCGCACACCCTATATCCGCCTTGGGGCGGCGCTCAGCGCCTGGGGTGCCCTTGTTCTGTGCGGTACCTGGGTTTATAGGAAAAAGAAAGACTAATTTATACCCGCCATCCTGCCGGATATTTGTTTTTTAAGACTTGATTGACCAGCTTGCCAAACCCAAGGGGATAACCTTCTGCGCACAGAAGATGCCAGCCTTTGGAAGCGGCGGCCTCACCTGGGGCAATTTCCAGAGTTTCCCCCTTTAAATACCGCTTCAAACGTTCGTCGTGAAGGTCCAGAGAGAGAATCCTCTGGGCCTCTTCTTTTCTTATGGCCAGGGCCAGAGGCTGGGAGGGCTCGAAGCGGTTTTTTTTCAGATCTCCCAGATAAAGGCCGTTTCGAAGGAAATTCAGTCCCCGCAGGGGCAGAGCTGCCGGCGGCAGATAATATACTTTCTCTCCCCGCACTTCTACACGGCTCCAGTCAAATGGCTGTCCCCCAAGGCTGGTAAGGCCGATTTCACGGAAAAAACCATCGATCCATTTCCGGGCGTCTCCGGAAAATTCCCGAAAGACCGCCGGAGGATCCATAAGCGCCGCTCCTGGTTTTTTTATAAGGGCCAGAAAATGTCCTTCTCCTTTCATTTTATGGGGGAAGATCCGTACGCAGCGGCAAAGGGCTTCCTCCCCGCCGCCCCAGGCAGGAACCCCTTTTGAAAATCCCTGGTATTCCGGCAAAGGCAGCACCTCCGCCTCCGGATGCCGGGAAAGCAGATGGGAGATCACACCCTCATCTTCACAGGGGGCAAAGGTACAGGTGGAATACAAAAGCATCCCTCCCGGCCGGAGCATATCCCAGGCTGTAAGGATCAGATCCTTTTGGAGCAAAGAAAGCTTCTCCGATTTTTCCGGACTCCAGTCCCTTGCCAGGGCTTCCTCTTTTCGGAACATCCCTTCCCCGGAGCAGGGCGCATCCAGCAGGATCTTATGAAAAAATTCCGGAAATACTCTCTTAAGCCGCTCCGGCGGTTCGCTGAGCACACATACATTGGGAATTCCAAAAAGTTCGATATTCCGAAGCAGCGCCCGCGCTCTGGAAGCGCTGATGTCATTGGCGGCCAGGATTCCCTGCCCTTTAAGCTTCGCCCCCAAAGCGGTAGCCTTCCCTCCGGGCGCCGCGCAAAGATCCAGCACATACTCCCCAGGCTCCACCGGCAGACACTCTGCCGGCGTCATGGCACTGGGCTCCTGGAGGTAATAAAGCCCCGCCTGATAAAAAGCGCACCGGGAAGGCCGGCTTTCTTCCTTATAAAAATACCCATTTTTTACCCAGGGGATCTTTTCTACGGGAAAGGGCACCTTTTCTTCAAATTCCTCACAGGAAATCTTTCCTTCATTTACCCGAAGCCCAAAGGCCCTCTCTTCTCCAAAACTCTCCAGAAACGCCTCGAATTCCTCCTTAAGCATCCCCTTCATCCGTTCCAGAAATGCCTCTGGAAGCTTTCTCTCCCTCTTATCCATATCCGACCCTAACCTTTCTTTTCATCAAGTTTCCTCTCATTATACCCCAAATGCTATTGACAAAGCTATATTATATGATATATAGTATTAATCAACAAATAATATTATATAATATAAAAAGGAGTGATCCCATGGTCTTTAACACAGGCGCAGCCCTCCTGGACGCTATTGTCCTGGCAGTTGTTTCCCGGGAACAGGAAGGAACCTACGGGTACAAGATCACCCAGGACGTCCGCACCGCATTGGATGTATCCGAATCCACTCTGTATCCGGTTCTTCGCAGACTGCAGAAAGACGGCTGTCTGGAAGTCTATGATCAGGCATATGCCGGGAGAAACCGCAGGTATTACAAAGTGACAGACAAAGGAACCGCCCAGCTGAATCTGTACAAGACAGAATGGAAAGCTTATTCATCTAAGATCACAAAGCTATTTGAGGGAGGATTGTAAGTATGAACAGAATGCAGTTTATGGAACAATTAGAAAAACTGCTGTCCGATATATCACAAGAGGAAAGAAGAGAAGCGCTGGATTTCTATAACGGCTATTTTGATGATGCAGGAGAAGAAAACGAGGCAGAAGTCATCCGGGAACTGGGAAGCCCGGCCAAGGCTGCCGCCATTATAAAAGCCGGTCTGAAAGAAAACAGCGCGGATTACGGCGAATACACAGAACGGGGGTACGAAGACCCACGCAGCCGGGAACCCTCCCAGATGCCGGAAACTTATCACGGCGCCGCAAAGACTGGTTCCCGGAGCGGCCAGGAAAGGAACGCTTCCTGGAGCTATCAAAGAGGCAGGACCTTTGGAAGAGCCAGGGCTGGTGCCAGTACAGATGCCGGTACAGAAAAGAAAGTCCAGGAAAAAAAGAAAAATAGTGCCGCGGTTACGCTGGTGCTGATCCTGTTGGTACTTTTTTCTCCTTTGCTGTGCGCGGAGGCAGAAGGCATTCTGGGAGTGGTGCTCGCCGTTATCCTGCTTCCGTTTATTTTTACCTTTGCCTTGGGGGCGGCAGCTGTGGCCTTGTTTTTAGGCGGGATTGCCTGCCTGGCAGCAGCCATTCCCATTTGTGCCATATATCCGGCGGCGGGAATCCTTACAATAGGGATTGGATTGCTCCTTTTTGCATTCTGTATCCTGTTCCTTACGGCCCTTGTGGCGGCAGCAGGAAAAATGCTTCCCTGGCTTTGGGGAAAATGCACAGAAACCTGCCGCAATCTGTTTAATAATAAGGAAAGGAAGGATGGAGAAAGGGTATGAAAAAGTTTATAAAAGTAATGCTGATCCTGGCAGCGGTGTTTTTTGCAGCGGGTCTTTGTTTTTCCGTTGGAGGAGCGGCCATGGGGGCTACCCTGAAAAGTGTTCAGGTGGCAGACCAGATCCGGGAATGGTATCACGGTTTCCTGGATGATGACTGGGAGGAGACGGAGGACCGCATTTCTACAGAAAAGGATCTGGAGACACCGTCCTCACAAAGGGGAAAGGAAGTATACGAATACGATTCTATGGATGAAGCAGAGGTAGAATTAAAATACGATGCCTTTTATGTAGAATATCACGACCAGGACAACATATGTGTAGAAGTAGAGAACGATCCGGACAACAGCGTACAGGTGACAATGGAAGGGAAAAAGCTGAAGATTCAGAGTAAGACCAGAAAAAGAAAGGATCGAAAGGTGACGCTGTATCTGCCGAAAGACAGCATCCTGGAGAAGTTTTCTGCGGAGATAGGCGCCGGTATGGTGGAATTTACCGAGGATTTTTCCGCAGAGGATGTGGAGATCCAGGTAGGCGCCGGCCAGGTTTCCAACAGGGGAACCCTTAAGGCAGGAACGTTTGAGGTAGAAGTAGGTGTGGGCAGCGCGGAAATCTTTGGACTGGATGCCAGGGACATCAAAGGGGAATGCGGCACAGGTGAATTGTATCTGGAAATGTCCGGCAGGGAAACAGACTATGGATACCAGCTGAAATGCGGCCTGGGAAGCATCACCATCGGGGAAAATGAGTATTTTTCCCTAAATAGGACCAGGACACTGGAAAATCCGGGTGCAGAAGGACGGATGGAACTGGAATGCGGCCTGGGAGGAATCGTGGTAGATTTTCTGGAAGGATAAACAAGAATCGCGGGAAAAGGGTATATTTCCGGGAACAGCTGTCCATACTCCTAAAGAAAAAGGAGTGTGAGCCCATTGAATAAGGAAAAGGAAGTAAAAGCTTATCTAAATGGAGAGCTTTCCCCAAAGGAAAAAATGAAATACGAGATCGCAGAAGAACTGGGGATCCTGGACAAAGTCCTGGAAAAGGGCTGGAAAAGCCTTTCCGCCAAAGAAACAGGCCGCATCGGAGGCCTGATGACACGAAAGAACAAGAAAAATTAATTCACAAGCATTGCCGGGAAAAGTTATTCCAGGCAGTGCTTTTTTATGTTATACTAGCTATATATTCAAAAACAACCATCATATGGATTTCGGATAAAGCGAGGTAAAACAGATGCATGCATTAAAGGCGGAACAAAAAAAGGAACTGATCAGGAGTGCTTTCTTGGCACAAAAAAGGGCTTATACCCCCTATTCCGGATTTCAGGTAGGGGCGGCCCTTTTGACAAGAGATGGAAAAATTTATGAGGGCTGCAACATTGAGAACGCTTCCTTTGGGGCAACCAACTGTGCAGAGCGGACAGCTTTTTTTCGGGCCGTATATGAAGGGGAAAGGGACTTTTTGGCCATTGCAATTGTAGGAAAACCGGAAAGAGCACAAGAATTTCAGTACTGTGCCCCCTGCGGGATCTGCCGCCAGGTCATGGCGGAATTCTGCTCACCCAAAGAATTCCAGATCCTTCTTCCAAGATCCGAAGAGGACTATAAGGAATACACACTGGAAGAACTGCTTCCCTTAAGCTTTACAGAAGATTCTATGAAATAAAGAGAGTTAGGAGGAGATGGTGGATGAATAGTTCAGAAATTTTGTCCCATGTAGATCATACACAGCTAAAGGCATATGCCACCTGGGATGACATCATAAAATTATGCGAAGAAGCGATCCGTCTGAAGACCGCCTCTGTGTGCGTGCCGCCCTGCTATGTGGGGAAGATCCGGGAAGCCTTTACGGATCAGGTGCGCATCTGCACCGTTGTGGGCTTTCCCTTGGGCTACAGTGTGACGGAGGCCAAGGTAGCGGAGGTCAAACAGGCGCTTCTTGACGGGGCCGATGAGATTGACGTAGTGGTGAATATCTGTGATGTAAAGAACCATGATTTCGGTGCAGTCAAAGAAGAGCTTACAAAGATCCGAAAGGCCTGCGGCACCCATATCCTGAAAGTGATCATCGAGACCTGCTACCTTACCGAAGAGGAAAAGATCCAGCTCTGCGGCATCATCACCCAGACAGGGGCGGATTATATCAAGACTTCCACCGGATTTGGAACCGCAGGCGCCAAGCTTAGCGATATTGAGCTGTTTAAAGAACACATCGGCTCCCAGGTGAAGATCAAGGCGGCGGGAGGCATCCGCAGCGCGGAAAGCATGGAAGCGTTTTTAAATGCCGGCTGCGACCGTATCGGCAGCAGTTCCGCAGCGGCAGTTTTTGAGGGGGATATCCGGGAATAAGACCAGAAAGGAGAAAAGCAGCAAGAGGAAACTATGGAGGAATATGTAGAAGATTATGTGAAGCTGGAAAACGTTTCAAAAGTATACGGCACAAAAGAAGTAAAGATCGTAGCCGTAGATGAGATCAGTTTTCAGATAGCCAAAGGAGAGTTCGTGGTGATCGTGGGCCCCAGCGGGGCGGGAAAGACTACGGTTCTGAACATTCTGGGGGGAATGGATAAGGCCAGCGGCGGAAAAATATGGGTGGACGGAAAAAATATCGCCCGGTATTCCAGCCGGCAGCTTACGGCTTACCGCAGAGAGGATATTGGTTTTGTCTTCCAGTTTTATAATCTGGTGCCGAATCTGACCGCATTAGAAAATGTGGAATTGGCACTGCAGATCTGCAAGAATCCCCTGGACGCCAGAGAGGTGCTGGAAGAGGTGGGCCTGAAGGACCGGCTTAAAAATTTTCCGGCCCAGTTATCCGGCGGCGAGCAGCAGAGGGTATCCATAGCCAGGGCCCTTGCCAAAAATCCCAAGCTTTTGCTGTGCGATGAGCCCACCGGCGCTTTGGACTACCAGACCGGAAAGGCCATCCTTAAGCTTCTGCAGGATATGTGCAGGGAAAGAGGAATGACGGTGATCGTGATCACCCACAACTCCGCCCTGACTCCCATGGCGGACCGGGTGATCCGGATCAAAAATGGAAAAGTGGCTGCAATGACGCAAAATGAGCATCCTACTCCGGTAGAGGAGATCGAGTGGTAGGTGAGACGATGAAGAAAGCATTACATAAAGAATTTTGGATGGAGATCCGAAGAAGTAAGGCGAGGTTTATTTCCATTTTTCTGATCGTTGCCCTGGGAGTCGCTTTTTTTTCCGGGATCCAGGCGGCATCGCCGGACATGCGCTACTCTGGAGACGCCTACTATGATGAAAGCCGTCTTATGGACCTGAAAGTCATGGGAACGATGGGCCTTACCGATGAAGATGTAAAGGCTCTTTCCAAGGTAGAGGGGGTAGAGACGGCGGAAGGCGCCTATGCTGCGGATGTCCTTTGTGACGACAGTGAGGCTGCGGTAGTGCTGCATGTGGAGTCCATAAATAAAGAAGTCAACAAGATCTCCCCTTCCCAGGGCCGGATCCCTGAAAAAAGCGGAGAATGTTTTTTAGACAGGGAATTTGCCTCTTCCAGGGGCTACAAAGTAGGGGACACCATTACCGTTACCCAGGAAGAAGGCAGTGACCTTTTAAAGAAGGAATCTTTTACCATAACCGGAATAGGCAGCAGTCCTTTGTATATATCTTTCAGCAGGGGCAACACCACCCTTGGCTCCGGAGAAGTGAACGGATTTATGTATGTGCTGCCGGAAGACTTTGACCAGGAGGTTTATACCCAGATCTATCTGCAGATCCACGAGGCAGAGGATCTGATCAGTTATACAGACGCCTATGACAATCTGGTAGATAAAATAGAAGAACGGGTGGAAGGGATCCAGGATGTACAGTGCCAGGCCCGGTACGATGAGATCTTATCCGATGCCCAAAAAGAGATCGATGATGCAGAAAAGGAGCTTGCAGACGGGAAGAAAGAGGCACAGGAAGAACTGTCCGATGCCCGGCAGCAGCTGAAAGACGCCCGGGAGGAACTGGACAGCGGAAGACAGGAATACGAGGACGGTGTCCGGCAGCTGGAAGATGCCCGGGAAGAATTGTCCGATGCCCGGCAGCAGATCGCGGACGCCAAAGAGCAGGTGGCCGATGGCTGGTCCCAGCTGGAAAGCGCCAAGGCCCAGGCCGAAAGCGGCTATGCGGAATTAGCCTCCGCCAAGGAACAGCTGGACAGCGGCTGGGCGCAGCTAAATGCGGCCCAGGAACAGGCCGATGGGGGATACGCCCAGTTAAATGCCGCCAAAGAACAGCTTCAGGCGGGTCGAAAGGAAATACAGAGCGCGAAAAAACTTTTGGATCAAAGACAGCAGGAAGTGACCAATGGCCTGGCGCAGATCCAACAGGGACGGGAACAGCTGAATGTCCAGGAAACCCAGCTGAAGGAAAACAGAGAGCAATGCCAGAGCGGACTGTCCGCTGTGGCGGCAGGGGAGGCCCAGCTTTTGGAAGCCCAAAACCAGCTTTCGGCCGCCCAGGCGGATCTTGCAGCGAGACAGGCAGCATATGAAGAGGCGGCAGCATCCCAAAGCTATTCGGAAGAAGAACTGGCAGCCATGGCCGCCCAGCTGGCGGCTTATGAGCAGGAGGTGAATGCCCAGGCCGCTGCTTTGGAAACACAGAAACAAACGCTGGCGGCTCAGAGAAGTGAGCTGGAGGCCAGCCTTTCCCAGATCGATGCAGGCCTTTCCCAGATCCAGCAGAGCCGGGAGGAACTTACTCAGACAGAAAGCCAGCTAAATGCCGGCCAGACAGAGATCACACAGGGCTATGGGGAACTGGAAAAAAGGCAGGCCCAGATTTCCAGTGCCAAAGAGGAGATCCAGAGGAACCAGGCATCCCTGGATGCCGCTCAGGCGGAATTGGACGCCAATCGCCGGACGCTGAATGCAAGCCAGGCGCAGTACGATGCCGGCATGGCAGAATACCAGTCCGGACAGGAACAGATCGCCCAGAGCGAGGCTACCCTGTCCCAGAGCGAAGAGGAGATCCGGGAGAACGAACAGAAGCTCAATGACGGGGAAGAGGAGATCCGGGAGAACGAACAGACCCTGGCCGATGCAAAAAAGGAACTGGACGACGGAGAAAAAGAATGGGAAGAAGGCCGCCGGGACTACCAGGAGGGAAGAAAGGAAGCCCAGGAGGAGATCGCGGAGGGAGAACAAAAGCTTGCCGATGCCAAAAAAGAACTGGAGGACCTGGAAAAACCGGAGTGGATCTTGTCCACCCGGGCAGATCTGCCGGAGTACAGTGACTATGGAGACAATGCAGACCGGATCCGCAACATCGGACAGGTCTTTCCGGTCCTGTTCTTTTTGGTGGCAGCCCTGATCAGCCTGACTACCATGACAAGAATGGTAGAGGAGCAGAGGACCCAGATCGGGACTATGAAGGCTTTGGGGTATGGAAAGTATGATATTGCTTCCAAATATCTGAATTATGCCTTTCTGGCCACCGTTGGGGGCAGCGTTTTCGGCGTTTTGATCGGGCAGAAGATCCTGCCCTATATCATCATCCAGGCCTATGGCATTATGTACCACAATATGGCAAGCAGCATGCAGATCCATTATGAACTGCGGTATGCACTGATCGCCTCTGTGGCAGCAGTGGTCTGCACCATTGGGGCAACGCTTTTTTCCTGCTACAAGGAGCTTGCGGAGACGCCGGCTTCCCTGATGCGCCCGCCTGCGCCTAAGGAAGGAAAACGGGTGCTGATCGAGCGGGTCACCTTTATATGGAAGCATTTGAACTTTTCCTGGAAATCTACTTTGCGGAATCTGTTCCGCTATAAAAAACGGCTTTTTATGACCATCTTTGGCATAGCGGGAAGTATGGCGCTGCTTTTGGTGGGCTATGGCCTCCAGGACTCCATCATGGATATCGCCCTGCGCCAGTATGAGGATCTGCAGCATTATGAAGGCATGATCATTGACGATGAGGACGCGGAGGAAGAGGAACGCAGGGAACTGCTCTCTTATCTGGATGAAAACGAAAAGATCGACCATTATACCCGGGTACAGCTTACTTCTATGACGGTGCCTACAGGGAAATCCAATTTAAGCGTATATGTATATGTGCCGGAAAATGTGGAGAATTTCAGCGAGGATGTGACCCTCCAGGACCGCGTCACGAAAGAAACGTATACCCTCACCGATGAGGGAGCGGCTGTCAGTGAAAAAACAGCGGTCATGAATGATCTGGATGTGGGGGATATGCTTACCATCGAAAAGGATAACCAGGAATACCAGGTAAAGATCGCGGTGATCACGGAAAATTATATGGGCCATTACATTTACATGACGCCCAGGGTGTACGAAGAAACCTTTGGAGAAAAGCCGGATTATGCGGATATCGTATTTTCCATGAAGGAAGGATACGAAGAGGATCTGGAGAAAACAGGAGAAGAGATCCTTACTTACCCTGCGGCTTTAAGTGTCAGCTATACCGCCAGCATCGCGGATCAGCTGGAGCGGATGCTCAGCAGCCTGGGAGCGGTGATCGTGGTGCTGATCGTGTCTGCGGGCATGCTGGCCTTTGTGGTTTTGTACAATCTGAACAATATCAATATCACGGAACGCCAGAGAGAACTGGCCACTTTGAAGGTGCTGGGCTTTTATGACCAGGAGGTTTCCATGTATGTGTTCCGGGAGAATGTGCTGCTGACCATGATCGGAGTGGCAGCCGGAGCCGTGCTGGGGATCTTCCTTCATCGGTATGTGATCACCACAGTGGAGGTGGACGCGGTAATGTTCGGAAGAGTGATCCGCCCCTTAAGTTTTGTGTACAGTGCCTTGTTTACCTGCGGATTTTCTGCGGTGGTAAATATGGCCATGCATTTCAAACTGAAAAAGATCGACATGGTGGAATCCTTAAAGAGCGTGGAATAAAAAATCGATAAGTATGAATTCTTTGGTAGAACTGTGAATTTAACGGAAATGTCCTTGACAAGAGAAAAAAATGTAATTATAGTAGTACCCAGGAAAATGGCTAGGAAGAAGAGGAGTAGACGGTTGTCCCGTACAGAGAGGAATGCCCAGGGCTGGAAGGCTTCCACGGAAGAGACCGCCGAAGGTAGCTTTGGAGCCGGGAAGCCGAGGGCAGCTGCTGTAGGTTTTCACGTAGTCCTGCGTTAAAGGAAAAGAGAGGCAGGGTTTCCCTGCAACGAAGGTGGTACCGCGGTTTATTCGCCCTTCACACATTGGTGTGAGGGGCGTTTCCATTCTGAGCAGAGCCGCCGGGACACCATAACTATATTGCAGATAAAGCACAGGAGGTCATTATGAGCAAAGAACTGGCAAAGACATATGATCCCAAAGGCATAGAAGAGCGCCTTTACCAGAAATGGATGGACAATGGATATTTTCACGCAAAGGTAAACCCGGACAAAAAGCCGTTTACCATTGTGATGCCGCCGCCCAATGTTACCGGGCAGCTTCACATGGGGCATGCCCTGGATGAGACCATGCAGGATATCCTGATCCGTTTTAAGCGGATGCAGGGTTATGAAGCCCTTTGGCAGCCGGGGACCGACCATGCGGCCATCGCCACAGAGGTGAAGGTCATCGAAAAGCTGAAAAGCGAAGGCATTGACAAGAATGAGATCGGCCGGGAAGAATTCCTTAAGCATGCCTGGGCATGGAAAGAAGAGTACGGCGGAAAGATCATCAACCAGCTGAAAAAACTGGGTGCTTCCGCAGACTGGGAGAGAGAGCGGTTCACCATGGATGAAGGCTGCTCCAAGGCTGTCCAGGAAGTGTTTATCAAGTTATATGAAAAAGGCTATATTTATAAAGGTTCCCGGATCATCAACTGGTGCCCGGTGTGCCAGACTTCGATCTCCGATGCGGAAGTGGAGCATGAGGACCAGGACGGCTTTTTCTGGCATATCAATTACCCCATTGTTGGAGAGGAAGGACGATTTGTAGAGATCGCCACCACCCGTCCGGAGACGATGCTTGGAGACACTGCCGTGGCGGTAAATCCTGAGGATGAGCGCTATAAGGACCTGGTGGGAAAGATGCTGAAGCTGCCCCTTACGGACAGAGAGATCCCGGTGATCGCAGACGAATATGTGGACAAAGAGTTCGGTACCGGCTGCGTGAAGATCACACCGGCCCATGACCCCAATGACTTTGAGGTAGGAAAGCGCCACAACCTGGAAGAGATCAACATTATGAATGACGACGCTACCATCAATGAGCTGGGCGGAAAGTATGCAGGCATGGACCGCTATGAAGCCCGGAAAGCCATGGTGGAGGATCTAAAAGAGCAGGGACTTCTGGTAAAGGTTGTTCCCCATTCCCACAGTGTGGGGACCCATGACCGCTGCGGGACCACCGTGGAGCCCATGATCAAGCCCCAGTGGTTTGTAAAAATGGACGAGATGGCCAAGGCGGCAATCAAGGTCCTGGAAACAGGAGAGCTGAAATTTGTCCCCCAGAGATTTGATAAGATCTATCTCCACTGGCTGGAGAACATCCGCGACTGGTGTATTTCCCGCCAGCTGTGGTGGGGACACCGGATCCCGGCTTATTACTGTGACGCATGCGGGGAAGTAGTGGTTGCGGCGGAAATGCCGAAGACCTGCCCCAAATGCGGCGGCACCCATTTCCATCAGGATGAAGATACCCTGGATACCTGGTTCAGCTCGGCCCTCTGGCCTTTCTCTACTTTGGGCTGGCCGGAAAAGACGCCGGAACTGGAATATTTTTATCCCACCGATGTGCTGGTGACCGGGTATGACATCATCTTCTTCTGGGTGATCCGTATGGTGTTCTCGGCTCTGGAACAGACCGGGAAGGCGCCTTTCCATCATGTGCTGATCCATGGCCTTGTGCGGGATTCCCAGGGAAGGAAAATGAGCAAATCCCTTGGAAACGGCATTGACCCGCTGGAAGTGATCGACAAATACGGAGCGGACGCCCTGCGTCTGACTTTGATCACCGGAAACGCGCCGGGAAACGATATGCGTTTTTATTGGGAACGTGTGGAAGCCAGCAGAAACTTTGCCAATAAGATCTGGAACGCGTCCCGCTTTATCCAGATGAACCTGGAAGGAAAGCAGGTAGAAGAGCCGGAGACGTTAGAGGCGCTTTGGACAGAGGACAAATGGATCCTTTCCCGTTTGAACACAGTGGTCCGGGAAGTAACCGAGAATATGGACAAATACGAGCTGGGCATCGCGGTACAGAAAGTTTATGACTTCCTTTGGGACGAGCTTTGCGACTGGTATATCGAGCTTGCCAAGGTCCGCCTGTGGAAGGCCGAAGAAGATCCCAAGGCGGCAAATGCGGCATTGTGGACCCTGCGTACGGTGCTCACTGAGGGATTAAAACTCCTTCATCCCTTTATGCCCTTTATCACAGAGGAGATTTACTGTACCCTTCTTCCCAATGAGGAATCCATCATGATCTCTTCCTGGCCGGAATACCAGGAAAGCCGGAATTTCCCGGAGGCAGAGGCGGCGATCCGGAGTTATCAGGAGGCAGTGCGGGGCATCCGAAACGTGCGGACAAAGATGAATGTTCCTCAGAACCGCAGGACTAATGTTTACATTGTCGGCCGGGACGAGGCCTGCTGCCGGATGTACGAAGGCTCCAGGAGATCCTTTGTAAATCTGGCTCACGCCAGCGAGATCCATGTGCAGACAGACAAGGCGGGGATCGGAGAGGACGCGGTATCCATCGTAGTATCCAATGCGGTGGTATATCTTCCCCTGGAAGACCTGGTTGACAGGGAAAAGGAAACCGAGCGCCTTACCAAGGAGCAGGACCGCCTTGTGAAAGAAATCGCCCGCTGCCAGGGAATGCTGAACAATCCTAATTTTGTAAACAAAGCTCCCGCAGCCAAGGTAGAAGCGGAAAAAGAAAAGCTTCAGAAATATCAGGAAATGATGGAAAAGGTAAATATGCAGCTGGAACAACTGAAAAAGTAGTGAAGGAGCATGCAGATGAATTGGTATAAATTTCTAAACAGGATCTCTCTGCCCCTGCAGGCACTGGGAAGCGCAGTGATCTATTTCCTGGTGGAGGTGATCTCACGCCGGTCCTTTTATGAGGCGTGGACCTATATGACAGAGAGGCCCCTGGTGTTTGCCTACAATACCGCGTTCATTTTCACCACGTCTCTGCTTGTGTATCTTTTTCGCAGGCGGTGCTTTTGGCGGGTTTTGGTGGCGGTATTCTGGCTGTTTTTGGGAGCGGTCAATGGGATCCTTTTGATGAACCGTGTTACGCCTTTTACCGGCCCGGATCTGTATCTTCTTACAGATGCCATGGCTATGGCAAAGAAATATCTGCCGGAATGGGGCGTTATCGTGGCCTGTATCGTGGCGGCCATACTGGCGGTGTTCCTGATCTGGCTGTTTATCAAAGGGCCCAAATATAGAAGAACGCTAAAATACTGGATCAATGTTCCGCTGGTCCTGGCTGGTGTCCTGGCTTTTGGGGGCCTGACCCAGCTGGCTCTGGAAAAAAGAGTGCTTTCCAATTATTTTGGAAATATTGCCTTTGCCTATGAAGATTATGGCTATCCCTACTGTCTGGCCACCACGATCTTCAATACCGGCATCAGCTGCCCCAGGGATTACTCAGAGGCGGAGATCGCCCGGATCCAACGGACGGAGAGTGATCTGCCGGAAACAACGGAGGGGGAGTATCCCAATATCATCTTCCTGCAGCTGGAATCCTTTTTTGATCCTACACTGGTAAATTATCTGGATCTGTCCGAGGATCCGATCCCTACCTTCCGCAGCCTGATGGAAGAATACTCTTCCGGATATTTTAAGGTCCCCTCTGTAGGCGCCGGAACTGCAAATACGGAGTTTGAGACCATTACCGGAATGAGCATGCACTATTTTGGACCCGGGGAATATCCTTATAAGAGCATCCTGAAGGAGACCACCTGCGAAAGCGCCCCTTATGTGCTGAAAGAGCTGGGCTATACGGCACATGCCGTTCATAACCATGAGGCCAACTTCTACGGGAGAAGGACCGTTTTCCCAAATCTGGGCTTTGATTATTTTGTCTCTGAAGAATATATGGAAGAGGAAGACCAGAAAACACCGTTGGACTGGGTAAAGGACGGCATCCTTACCGATGAGATCCTCAAATGTCTGAACAAAACAGAAGGGCAGGATTATATTTATACGATCTCGGTCCAGGGCCACGGTTCCTATCCCACCGAACCGATCCTGGAAGATCCAAAGATCACGGTTTCCGGTTCTCCCACAAAGGAAAAGGATTATCAGTGGGAGTACTATGTGAACCAGCTGTATGAAATGGATCTGTTTATCAAAGATCTGGTGGAGGAACTCTCGGATTATCCGGAGGATGTGGTGCTGGTAATGTACGGCGACCATCTTCCCACCATGGATCTGACGGTGGAGGATCTGGACAACCGTTACCTCTTCCAGACAGAATATGTGATCTGGGATAACTTCGGCCTGGAAAAAGTGGACGAAAATCTTTCTGCATACCAGATGGCGGCAGAGGTCATGAACCGCATCGGGATCCATGAAGGAACGATCTTCCGCTATCATCAGGCCAGGAGGAATTCCAAAAATTATCAGGTGGATCTGGAAACCCTGCAGTATGACCTGCTGTATGGAGAGCGATATGCCTACGAGGGAGAAAATCCCTTTGTCCGGACAAAGATGAAGATGGGACTTTATGACCTGACGCTGGATTCTGTGGAGCTGATCTCCAACTTTGATCATACATATTATGTGAAGGGTTCCAACTTTACTCCTTCCAGCCAGGTGCAGCTGAACGGGGAATGGTATGATACGGTTTACCGGAACCCCACCACCCTTTTGATCTCCGGCACGCAGCTTACGGATTTTGACCGGCTGTGTGTGGCCCAGCGCAGCAACAGCTCCACTGCCAAAGCGTTGAGCAAGAGTTACAACCGGTCCTGCTACGCGCTGTTTAGCGAGAGCAAATGGAAGCTTCCGGAGTCGGAGGAATAGAACTTATAGGCGCCGCCCAGATTTTGTCGTATAAAATATTACGATTGGGACTGGACATCTTTCACCACTATTATATAATGATAAGGTAGCCGGATGTACCGGGCCGCCGGATGAGGCGGTCCGGTACCTGGTGAAATACATTAGATAAAAGTGGTGGATTTTTTTTATGAATTACGAACAAGCAGTTGCTTATATTGAAGAAACTCCGAAGTTTACAACGAAGAATTCCCTGGATCATACCAAAGAATGCCTGCGAAGGCTGGGGGATCCCCAGAAGAAATTTAAGGTCATCCACGTGGCCGGCACCAATGGAAAGGGAAGCACCTGTGCCTTTCTCACTTCTATTTTGCGGGAGGCGGGGTATTCCTGCGGCCTGTTTACTTCCCCCCACCTGGTGGAGATCAATGAAAGATTCCAGATCAATGAGGAAGTGATCAGCAATGAAGTATTCCTGGACGCCTTTTGCAAAGTAAAAGACCTGGCAGATCAGCTGCTGGCGGAAGGAAGCTATCATCCCACGTATTTCGAAATGCTGTTTCTGATGGGCATGGTGATCTTTGCCCAGGCAGGAGTGGACTATGTGACGCTGGAAACGGGACTTGGGGGAAGGCTGGACGCTACCACAGCGGCAGAGGACCCGGCGGCCTGTGTGATCACATCCATCAGCTTTGACCATATGCAGTATCTGGGAAATACCATCGAGGAGATCGCCGGGGAAAAGGCCGGCATTATCGTCCCGGGTGTTCCTGTGATCTACGATGGGAACAACGAAAAAGCCGCAGCCGTGATCCGGGAAAGGGCGAAAGCCCTTCACAGCCCCTTCTATGAAGTCTGCCGGCAAGATACGGAAATCCTTAAAAATACCCGGGAAGGGATCGACTTTGTGATGAAGGATCCTTATTATAAGGACACCATCTTTTCCATTCCCTTTATCGCAAGGTATCAGGTGATGAACGGAGCCCTGGCATTAAAGACAATGGAAGTGCTTAAGAATACCCTTCCGGTTTCCTTAGAAGAGATAAAAGAAGGGATGAAAAAGACACGGTGGCAGGGACGTATGGAAACGGTCCTTCCAGGGGTGATCGTAGACGGGGCCCACAATGAGGATGGGGTGGAGAAATTTGTAGAAACAGCCGCCCATTTTCAGGAGAATTACCCTCTTACCCTGCTTTTCTCGGCAGTGGAGGACAAGGACTACCGGGACATGATCCGGACCATATGCCAACGGATCTCCTTTGCCCATGTGGTGACTACCCAGGTGGGCGGCGAACGTATGGTGCCCGCAGAGAAGCTTGCCGGGATCTTTAAGGAAATGGGCTGTCCCGATGTGCAGTGGTTCTCCCAGATCCCGGAGGCCTTTAAGGCGGCATGCAGCGTAAGGGAAGAAGAGGGAATGCTGTTCTGTGTAGGGTCTTTGTATCTTGTAGGTGCGGTCAAGGATGTGATAAGGAAGAGCGCTTAAGTGACGCGTAAGGATGCGTCAGGAAAGGGGAACTATGATAGATTACGAAGAAGAACTGAAGAAATTTGAGCCATGTCTGGATGTGACAGACGCAGAGGGTGCGATCTACAATAGAGAACTGACAGATATTTTGGACGTGCTGCAGGAGATGATGCGGGAAGCAAAAAGCGGAAAACGTGTGAGATAAGGAGATACCAATGAATTGTGTGAACTGCGGGACCTACTTGACGGACCCGGATCTGGAGTACTGCCCCCGCTGCGGATGCAATGTACTGATCCAGAAAAAAGTGGATTATCTGTCTAAATATTATTATAACCAGGGCCTGGAAAAAGCCACCATCCGGGATCTTTCCGGGGCGATCACCTGTCTGAAGCAGAGCCTTACCTATAATAAGGCCAATATTGACGCCAGGAACCTTTTGGGTCTTGTGTATTTTGAGACCGGTGAAGTGGTAGCTGCTTTAAGCGAATGGGTCATCAGCAAAAACCTGCGCCCCAACAAAAACTTAGCCTCAGAATACATCAACAAGCTGCAGGCGAATCCCAATAAGCTGGAGGCCATCAACGAGACGATCCGGAAATATAACCATGCCCTGGCGCTGTGCCGGGAAGGACATGAAGATATGGCCGCCATACAGCTTAAGAAGATCCTGGCTCAAAATCCCAAATTGATCAAAGGCTATCATCTGCTGGCCCTTATCTGGATCAAAGACAAAGAATGGAACAAAGCCCGGCGCATCCTGAAAAAAGCAGCCCGGATAGACAAGACCAATACCACTACCCTGCGTTTTTTGAAGGAGATAGACGAACAGACCGGTGTGACCACCAGGCTGGACCGGCAGGAAAAAGGATTTTTCTTCGGAGGGACCGGGGGAAAGAAGCAGGAGGAAGAGGAGGAAGGCAGCCTTGTGGTGCGCCAGCCCATGTACAAAGAGCGCTCCCGGATCCCTTTGTTCTTTATGCTGCTCCTGGGATTTGCGGCCGGGGCTGCGGCCCTTTGGTTTTTGGCAGTGCCGGCGATCCGCCAGGGGATCTACCGGGAGGCAAACCAGCAGCTGGTGCAGTACAGTGAAGCCCTTGCCAGCCAGGGAGCGGAGCTGACCAGGGCTCAGGGAGAAGCCCAGCAGTCGGATAACGCGGCAGAGGAGGTGGCCCAGCAGATCGATGAAGAAAAGAAACGTAGCCAAAGCTATCAGTCTCTGCTGAACGCCTATATGTATATGCAGGAAGGGAACCTGGACGGCGCGGCTCTGGAGGTGCAGAATGTCCATGAGAGCGTTCTGGACGATACGGCAATGGGAGCCTACACCACGGTCTGCTATACGACCGGAGTGACCGGGATCACGGAAGAGGAAGAGACGGAAGAAGGAGAGGATGGAAGCGGAGAGGACACCGGAGAAGAAAGTACAGAAACCGGCGGCACGGACAGCGGCTATACGGACGGCAGTACAGACGGAAGCTATACGGACAGCAGTTATACGGACAGCAGTTATACAGATAGCGGTTATACAGACAGCGGCTACACAGGCGGAAGCTATACGGATAACAGTTATATAGATGGAAGCTATACAGACAATACGTATACAGGCGGATATGCGGACATCGGCGGTTACGGGTATTAGGAATATACGCAGGAGAAACCTCCAGAAAGGGGATGCACAAAGGTGCATTCCTTTTTTCTTGGGAAAAAGAATAATTTTTATTAAATAGGGGGAAAATATCTATGGAACCATGGATGCAGATAAAGGGGGCCTGCCTCACCGTGACCCTTCCGCCGGAGGTGGATCATCCGGTATCGGACCGGATCCGAAAAGAGTCGGACAAGATCCTGGCGGACAGGTACGTAAGCACAATGGTGTTTGATTTTCAGAATACGACTTTTATGGACAGCTCCGGGATCGGTCTTTTGATGGGGCGGTACAAAGTGCTGGGGATGCGCAGCAAGAGCATCCGGGCAGTAAATGTGGGCTCCCATGTGGAGAAGCTTCTCCGTTTGGCGGGCGTCCACAAATATATTGAAATCTGCAGGCAGAAATAATGGGAGGAGAGGAAGGGAGTATATTATGGAAAATACCAATGAAATGACAATTATTTTTGACAGCCGTCCGGTAAATGAAGGGCTGGCAAGAGTGGCTGCAGCGTCCTTCTGCACGCAGCTGAATCCTACGCTGGAAGAGATCGCAGACATCAAGACGGCTGTCTCCGAGGCGGTGACAAACTGTATCATCCACGGATACGAAGGAAAGGTACATAAGATCCAAATGACCTGCCGCCTTAGGGGCAGGGAACTGAGCGTAGATGTGATCGATGAAGGCGTGGGGATCGCGGATGTGGAGAAGGCCATGGAGCCTTTGTACACCACAAAACCGGAAAAAGACCGTTCCGGGATGGGTTTTACCTTTATGGAAGCATTTATGGACGAGATCCATGTGGAATCTCAGGTAGGTAAGGGTACGGCTGTGCATATGAAGAAAACCATCCGGAGGTGAACATGGACCATACTCTTGCTTTGATCGGACGTGCGCACCAGGGAGATAAAAAAGCGAGAGATACGTTGTTTGAAGAAAATGTGGGTCTGGTATACAGTGTGGCCAAGCGGTTTTTAGGCCGGGGCGTTGAGATGGAGGACCTGTTCCAGATTGGGAGCATCGGGCTTTTGAAAGCAGTAGATAAATTTGATCTTTCCTATGACGTGCAGTTTTCCACCTATGCAGTGCCCATGATCGTAGGGGAGATCAAAAGATTCCTGCGGGATGACGGGATCCTGAAGGTGAGCCGTTCTCTAAAGGAGAGCCATTACCGGGTATATCAGGTACGGGAGGTTTTGGAGAGAAAATTTGGAAGGGAACCAACTCTCCTGGAACTTTCCCAGGAAATGGGAGTGCCCGTGGAAGAACTGGTCCTGATCCTGGAATCTAAGATGGAAGTGGAATCCCTTCAAAAGACCATTTACCAGGGAGAAGGAACGGAGATTTCTCTGCTGGAAAAACTTCCGGAAAAAGAGAACCAGCAGGACCGGATCCTGGACCGGATCTTTCTGGAAGAGATCCTGGATACGCTGGACGCAAAGCAGCGGCAGCTTATTTATATGCGCTATTATAAGGATATGACCCAGACGGAGATCGCCCGGGAACTGGGGATCTCCCAGGTTCAGGTATCCAGGATGGAGAAGAAGATATTGATCATTTTGCGGGAGCGTGTCCGGCAGAGAAAATGACCGCTTACTCCCGGCTTTTCTGTTCTATGATGGTAGTATCCACCTCGTCTTCGTATAACCGCATCTGCACCTGCATGGGGCTGGGGTCGGAGGTGAGGCGCATTTTGCCAAAATGATTAAAAAAGAGCAGCACGCCCAGTCCGATCCCGATGGAATAGGAGACTTCCAATATCGTAAAGCCGGTACTGGCCTCTCCGGTCACCTGGGTATAGATCTGGGAAAACAGTGTCCCTACATCCACATCATTTTGAAAGGTCATAATAGAAAAGGCCGCCCCTAAAAAGGAAGCCAGAGAAACAAAGGCGATCTTCAGCCAGCGCCAGATAAGCGCGGCTGTATGGGCCTTGTCATAAGTAAGGATAAAATCCGATTCCCCTATAGGGATGACGGTAAGCTCCGGCTCCTTTTTCTGGATCGCCCCGATCAGGTCGATCACGGACATGACATAACGTCCGTATTTATGGGGATCCAGGGAGGCGACCGGCATCACCCGCACCCGGTTTAAGACTTTCGTGCTGGTGCAGGACAGTTTGCAGATATCCTGGAGATAAATATGGGGGTGCTGGACCTGGATATTTTTATCCAGCTGCAGATATAAGGTTTCTTTCATAAGCTTCACATCCTGTCGATTGATTGACGGCACGCCCGGGGCTGCCGGTCATGATTTCATTTTGGGCTTAAAGATAAGGCTTGCCAGATAGGAAAAGATCAGCGCACCGGAGACGCCTGCAGCGCAGGCGGTAAAACCGCCGGTGAACAATCCCAGCAGCCCGTCTGTTTGGATGGCCTCTTCCATTCCTTTCCACAATAGGTTGCCGAATCCCAAAAGGGGAACACTGGCGCCTGCTCCTGCAAATCGGGCAAAGGGTTCGTAAAGGCCAAGAAAGCTTAAAAGAGCACCCAGGCATACCAGGCCGACCATGATCCGTCCGGGCATCAATTTTGTTTTATCAAGAAGGATCTGGACCAGGGCGCAGATCAGTCCCCCTGTCCAGAATGCGTGAAGATAATCCATAGGAACCTCCCTTTTGTTATTGTAGATCGAAATGTTCAATGACCACGGCATGGGCGACGCCGGGGACGGACTCTCCTTCATTATAGCTGGTCTTTGAAAGAAGGGCCCCGGTGGGAAGGAACAGGATCCGTTTCCATTCCCCCGAGACAACTTTGGGAAGGAGATAGGAACACAGTACTGCGGCCGAGCAGCCGCACCCGCTGCCTCCTGAGTGGGTGTCCTGGGCTTGGGCGTCAAAGATCAAGAGCCCGCAGTCCTGGTGCCGGGATGCGATATCCATATTTTTTTCCCTAAGAAGCTGGATGAGGATCTTTTGTCCGACCACGCCCAGATCCCCGGTAACGATGGCATCGTAAGCAGAGGGCTTTCTGTCAAAATCCAGAAGGTGCCGGCGGATGGTATCAAAAGCCGCCGGGGCCATGCAGCCGCCCATATTCAGAGAATCCTTAAGGCCATAGTCTACTACCCTTCCGGTAGTGATGCCTGTAATGGCTGCGCAGCCCCGCCCTTTGCGAAGAAGCTGGAGATGGGGGGCATCCGGGGGAGGAGTGCTGCCCAAGAGGCAGGCGCCGCTGCCGGTCACTGTCCAGGTGGCGGAAAGGGGGCGCTGGTTTCCATACCCCAGGGGAAAACGGAACTCTTTTTCCGCAGTGGCAAAATGGCTGGAAGCGGCGCACAGGACATGTTCTCCAAAACCGCCGCCGATGACCAGGGCGCCCAGGGAAAGGGCCTCTCCCATGGCAGAGCAGGCTCCGTACAGCCCATAAAAGGGAATCCCCATTTCCGCTGACCCAAAGGAAGAGGCAATGGTCTGGGCCAGCAGATCCCCCGCAAAAAGAATGCGGATCCGTTCCGGCGTAAGGCCGGCTTTTTTTATGGCCAGATCAGCGGTTTCTTTTTGGATAGCCGCTTCTGCTCCTTCCCAGGTTTTTTCTCCAAAAAGGGGATCGGATAGGACCTTGTCGAAACAGTGCCCCAAAGGCCCTTCCCCTTCCTTCTCCCCTACAATGGCAGCTGCGCTCCAGATATAGACAGGAGAAGGAAAGAAAGAACTGGCACAGCCTTTTGTGTACATGCGGTTCATACTGCCACCCCCAGACGGTCCAGGATCAGAAAAATCACGCCCAATATCCAGGAACTTAAGATCCCATAGAGGATCACCGGCCCAGCTATGGTGAAAATCTTGCAGCCAATGCCGAAAATCTGTCCTTCTGCCCGGTATTCAATGGCAGAGGAGGCCACAGAGTTGGCAAAACCGGTGATGGGCACCAGGGTGCCGGCGCCGGCATGCTTGGCAAGCTTTGGATAAAGACCGGTCCCGGTGAGGATGACGCTAAGCAGGATCAGGATCAGGGAACACCAGGTCCCGGCATTTTCCTGGCTGAGTCCAAGGCCTTGAAGAAGGTTTTGGACCGCCTGCCCTGCCGTGCAGATCAGACCTCCAAAAAGGAAGGCCAGGGCCATGTTTTTGGGAAGACTGTGGGAGGGTGTCAGCTGCTTTACGAATTTTTCATATTGTTTTTTCTGCGTGGATTCTTTGGTCATGGCGGTTTCCTTTCTTAATGATAGATTTTTGTTTTGACAATTTTTATTTTTTTAGTATAATCAAATCGGAAAATTCTTCTTTTACTGCCATCCAAGAAAATAGAAAAGAAGGGAACCAATGGATTTTCCAAGGGCTATGGAGACGATCACCAGGGGAAGGCCTTTCAGAAAGCGGATCCTCCGGCAGAAAACCGGAAAAACGTCGGCCATTTCGGCCAGGGCCAGGATCCATCCGCCCAGAAAAATACCGGAAAAAATCCCAAAGACGGCCAGCCCTCCTTGTCCTATGGGAAGAGGGAGCCGATATAAATAGGTAAGGACGCCTGCGATAGTCCCTAATAAGGCTGCGTCCTCGTATAACAAAATACAGTCAGCGGTATGGGTGATGCCTGCATACCGGGGGATAATGGAAAGGCCGATCATCAGCCCGGCAAGACCGCCGGATATGATGACGCCGGCGCAAAGTCCTGTAAAGCCCAGAAATATCTGCTGCCACATAAACATTCCTTCTTTTCAGCGAAATATTTGTTTCTTATTGTGCCGAAATTCCGGACAAATATACGTGATTCTTAAAAAAGTATGAAAACCTGTACATTTAAGATGGCAGATAGTATAATTATAAAAATAAAATATGAAACGGCTGCACAAGGCGTGTGCAGGAAAACCGGCAGGAGGGATGTATATGCAGAATGCGTATTCCCGCATGGAGTTATTGATAGGAGAGGAAGGCGTCACCAAACTGGGTAAGGCCAGGATCGCTGTGTTCGGTCTTGGCGGGGTAGGTTCCTATGTGACGGAGGCTCTGGCCCGGTGCGGAGTAGGAAGCCTTACTCTTGTGGATCACGACAAAATATCCGTTACCAATATCAACAGACAGCTTTTGGCCCTTCGTTCCACCGTAGGACAAAGCAAAGTACAGGTGGCAAAGGAACGGATCCGGGATATCGATGATGAGATCATCGTACATACCTACGAAGTCTTCTATAATGAAGATACCGAGGGTATGTTTGATTTTCACGCATATGATTATATAGTAGACGCGATTGATACGGTCACTTCCAAGCTGCTTCTTATCAGCCGTGCGAAAGAGTGCCATGTTCCGGTGATCTCCTGTATGGGCACAGGAAACAAATTGGATCCGTCGAAATTTGAGATCACCGATATTTCCCGGACCAGTGTATGTCCTTTGGCAAAGGTGATGCGCACAGAACTGAGAAAGCGGGGGATCCGCAAGGTGAAGGTCCTCTATTCCAAAGAAAAACCGGTGTCCGTTTCAAAAAGCGAAGAAAGCAGAGGAACGTCCGGACGCCCCGTCCCGGGCAGCATATCCTTTGTGCCTTCCGCTGCAGGTCTTATGATCGCAGGAGAGGTGATAAAGGATCTTCTGGAGGAAAAGAAAGAAAAATAAAAATAGAAAGTCAGAGGGAGAGATCTTTGAAACAGGAAATCAAACAAAAATTCTGCCGGCTTTTAGGCGAGGAGCAGGTGCTTTTCCAGGAACCCATGAGCAGCCATACAACTTTTCGCATTGGAGGACCGGCGGATTATTTTCTTATTCCCAAGTCGCCGGAACAGATCCGGGGGGTCCTGGATATCTGCAGGGAAGAAGGCCTTCCTTATTTTATCCTTGGCAACGGCAGCAATCTTTTAGTAAGTGACCGGGGTTACCGGGGAGTGATCATCCAGATCTTCCGGAATCTGAACCAGATCACGGTAGAAGGAGAAAGCATCCGGGCCGGCGCCGGCGCCCTTTTGTCCGGGATCGCCGCCGCTGCAAAAAATGCCGCCCTTACCGGCTTCGAATTTGCAGGGGGGATCCCGGGAACCATAGGAGGGGCCGTTGTGATGAATGCCGGTGCCTACGGAGGGGAGATGAAGGATATCCTTCGTGAGGTGACGGTCATGACCGAAGAAGGAGAGATCCGGGTCATCCCGGCAAAGGATCTGGAAATGGGCTACCGCACCAGTGTGATCAAAAAGGCGGGTTATCTTGTTTTAGAAGTGCAGATTTCCCTGAAAAAAGGAGATCCGGAAGCCATTAGTGACCGTATGAGGGAACTAGCCCGGATGCGTACCAGCAAGCAGCCTCTGGAATATCCCAGTGCCGGGAGCACATTCAAACGGCCGGAAGGATATTTTGCCGGCAAACTGATCATGGACAGCGGTCTTAGAGGATACCGTGTGGGCGGCGCCCAGGTGTCGGAAAAGCACTGCGGTTTTGTGATCAATACCGGAAACGCCACCGCAGAGGATGTAAAAACCCTGATGGAGGATGTGACCCAAAAGGTGCAGGAGAAGTTCGGCGTTGTGCTGGAACCGGAAGTGAAATTTTTAGGAGAATTTTAACAGGAGAGGAAACATGCGTTTCGTGATCGTCACGGGCCTTTCGGGGGCGGGAAAAACCACCGCTCTTAAGATGCTGGAAGATGCCCATTATTTTTGTGTGGACAATCTGCCTATTTTGCTGCTGGAGCGGTTCGCTTCCCTGATGAGCGGGGTGGATAAAGGAGAGGCTCAGAATGTTGCCCTGGGCATTGACGCCAGGAGCGGAAGCTCTCTGGATGAGCTGGAGATCCTTCTGGATCGGATGAAGAGTCTGGGCTATGATTTTAAAATACTGTTTTTGGACGCGAAGGACAGCGTTCTTGTAAAAAGATACAAAGAGACCAGACGGAGCCACCCTCTTTCCCCAAATGGGAGGATCGATGAGGGGATCCGGCTGGAGCGGAAACGGATGAATTTTTTAAAGGAGAGAGCGGATTATATCATTGATACCACCCATCTCCTTACCAGAGAACTTAAGGAAGAGATCAATAAGATCTTTATTGAAAATACAGATTTCCATAATCTGATGATCTCTGTACTGTCCTTTGGGTTTAAATACGGGATCCCTCCGGACGCGGACCTGGTATTTGATGTAAGGTTCCTCCCCAATCCCTACTATATAGATGAACTGCGGCCGCTGACCGGCATGGACGACCAGGTGTATGAATATGTGATGGATAACGATACCGCAAGAGCCTTCGCGGATAAGCTGGAGGATATGATCCGGTTTTTGCTCCCCCATTATATCCGGGAAGGAAAAACCAGCCTGGTGATCGCTGTAGGCTGCACAGGAGGGAAACACCGTTCCGTGACTCTTGCCAGGGTGCTGTATCACCGGCTGACAGAGATCAAAGAATACGGCCTGCGGCTGGAACACAGAGATATCGAAAAGGACCGTATCGTAAAAGGAGAGAAGTAAGATGTCTTTTTCTGGGATGGTCAAGGAAGAACTTTCCCGGCAGGTGGGAAAGGGGCTTCACTGTCAGATCGCGGAGACTGCGGCGCTTTTGTGCGCATGCGGAAAGATCACTCCGGAAGGGCTCCTTCGTTTTCAGACAGAAAATGAGGCAGTTCTAAGAAAATACTTTACATTACTGGAAAAAACCTTTAATATAAAGAAAGAAATCTCTGTCCGTGAAAATAGTTATCTGAAAAAAGGATCGGTATATTTCATTGAGCTGTCCGATCCGGGGCAGATCCAGGCTGTCCTTCAGAGAACGAAGCTGGCGCGGGAGGGAGAAAACGGGGAAACGCTGTATCTGTGCAACGCTCTGGTCATCCAGCAGAGCTGCTGCAAAAGGGCGTTTGTCCGAGGCGCTTTTTTGGCCTCCGGCTCCATAAGCGATCCCAGAAAGGGGTATCATTTCGAGATCGTATGCCAGGATGAAAAAAAAGCAAAGCAGCTTCAGGAGATCATCCGCAGTTTCCAGATCGATGCAAAAATTGTCCTGCGCAAGAAATCATATGTGGTCTATGTGAAGGAAGGCGCCCAGATCGTTGATATGCTGGCGGTCATGGAGGCAAATGTGGCATTGATGGACCTGGAAAATATCCGGATACTAAAAGAGATGCGCAACACAGTAAACCGGAAAGTAAATTGTGAAACTGCCAATATTAATAAAACGGTAAATGCAGCGGTTAAGCAGATGGAAGACATTAAGCTGATCCAGCAGACCATAGGCTTTGAAAGCCTCAATGAAGGTCTCTCCCAGATCGCACAGCTGCGGCTGCAGTATCCGGAAGCTACACTAAAAGAATTAGGTTTAATGTTGGTCCCGCAGGTGGGCAAGTCGGGCGTGAATCACCGCCTGCGCAAACTCAGTGAAATTGCAGACGGACTGCGGGATGACAAGGAGGAGTTATTATGATTAAAAAACCAATCACCATTAATTTATCTACTGGACTGGAGGCGCGCCCTGTTGCGCAGTTGGTGCAGGTGGCAAGCCAGTTTAACAGTGAGATTCATGTAGAGATTGGCGAAAAGAAAGTGAATGCCAAAAGCATTATGGGTATGATGACACTGGGGCTGGACGCAGGCGAGCAGATCACCCTTTCTGCGAATGGAGAAGATGAAGAAGCTGCCATGTGCAGCATCGAAAAATATCTGAGCAATCAATAATGAGAAAATAAGGCTGTATTTTTTTATAGAGCATGCATCATGCCGGGGAAGGAAGACCGCTCCCCGGCATATTTTGTGGAGGAGCCTTTGTATATTATAAGTTGACCGGGCGGCAAAAAAAAGGTATAATAAACGAGAAAAACAGAGAAAACATTCATATATTTACAATAAATAAAAGTGAGGAACAAAAACGATGTCCAGATTGTTAAAATTTATCGTACATTTTATAGTGATCTGCACAGTGCTTTGTGTAGTGGCCCTGGTGGCTCCGCCCTTCTGGGGGATCACGACCGTGATCGTAGATAATGTGGAAAAGGAGACGAACCTTCCTCTTGGCTCCGTTACCTACGCCATCCCGGTAGACACAGAGTCCGTAGGAACCGGGACTTCCATCCTGGTAGAAAACGGCGGCCAGACCTACCGCTATAACATCGAATCCCTGGACCTGGAAAACAAAACCGGAATGGTGGTGGATCCTTCTGATCCCAACGGCGAAAGCATTCCGGTACAGGTAAAGAACAAAGTTCCCAAGGTGGTAGTGACCATCGGGCTTTTGGGATATCTTTTTGTAGCCACAGAAAGCATTGAAGGGCTGATCATTTTAGGCCTGGTGGTATTGTTCCTTGTGATCCTCTATGTGATCGCCGAACTCTGGAAAAAAGAGCCGGCAGAGGACGACCTTTCCGATGAGGAAGAAGAGGACGATACATATATCAAGAGCAAAAAAGAACTGAAGAGGGAAGAAAAAGAACGGGCCCGCCGGATGAAAGAAGAAGACAAGCAGATGCTCAAGGAAGAGAAAAAGCGCAGGAAGCAGGAAAAGAAAGAGCGCAAGGTCATCCACACCGGAGGGTTTGTAGACGAGGTCTACGAGGAAGATTTTCCCGATGGAGAAGAAGAGACCCCGCCGGGGGAGGCACAGGCTGCGGCTACGGAAGCTCATGAACTCCTGAAAAAGGAGATCGCCGCCACAACCCAGGATGAGGAGCCTGTCCAGGAGCCGGAAGCAGAAGAAGAGGTTTCCGTACCCGTTCAGGAAGAAGTAGTGGAGGAAGAGCCCATCCAGCCGGAACCGGCAGAGATCAAAAAAATGGCGATTCCCCTTTGGTCCGCCGCCCAGCTGGCAGACAAGGCTAAACAGGAAGGCGATGCGCCGGACATTGTAAAAGACGGCATCACCAATGTTACCTTGTTTGACTATTCCGATATCATCAGCGGCGAAGAAGCCACAGAAACAGAGCCTTAAGAAACATTCAGAGCGGCCGGGAAGGCTGCTCTGTTTTTCTGTTTATAAAAAAATAGATTGTATGAAAAAAAATACAAAAAATAGAAAAAAACCCTTGCAAATAAAAAAAACATTGTGTATACTAACAGATGCTGTGACATTGATAGCTGAGAAGCGTGAGGTTGCTGCCAAAAAGGCAGGTTTTCCGTGGAGCGAATGTCAAGTTAGGAAACTGACGACAAGTCACTGTACAAGTTCAATAAACCATCTAGGGATGGGCGTGTGAAAAGATGTCTTAGGACACACACGGAGATGTGTACAGTCGCCGCTTGTCGTACTGATAACGAGTACGAATAGGAGGAGACTTTTTTTATGGCAAATCAGGTAATGAGAATCACATTGAAAGCTTATGATCATCAGTTAGTGGATGCATCTGCGGCAAAAATCATCGACACTGTTAAGAAGAACGGCGCTACCGTAAGCGGCCCGGTTCCGCTCCCCACTAAGAAAGAGGTTGTTACCATCTTAAGAGCGGTCCACAAATACAAAGATTCCAGAGAACAGTTCGAGCAGAGAACCCACAAGAGACTGATCGATATCCTGACACCAACCCAGAAGACCGTAGACGCACTTTCCAGACTGGAAATGCCGGCCGGTGTTCACATTGATATCAAGATGAAAACAAAATAATCAAGGTAGCAATACCCGAAAGGGTGTTTCATAAAAGTATATGATTGCCGGAAACGGTAATCCGCTATAAGGAGGAAGAATAATGAAGAAAGCTATTTTAGCTACAAAAGTCGGAATGACTCAAATCTTCAACGAAGACGGAACATTGATCCCCGTCACCGTACTGCAGGCCGGCCCCTGTGTGGTAACTCAGGTTAAGACAGAGGAAAACGACGGCTACGCAGCAGTTCAGGTAGGCTTTGGCGAGATCAGAGAAAAACTGGTAAACAAGCCGGAAAAAGGTCATTTTGACAAAGCAGGCGTTGCAGTAAAGAGATTTTTGAAAGAATTCAGATTCGAAAACGCCGGCGAATATGAAGTAGGACAGGAAATTAAAGCCGATATCTTTGCAGCAGGAGATCACATCGATGCAACTGCAATCTCCAAAGGTAAAGGTTTCCAGGGTGCGATCAAGAGACACGGGCAGTCCAGAGGACCTATGACCCACGGTTCCAAATACCATCGTCATGCAGGTTCCAACGGCGCTGCATCTGATCCCAGCAAGGTATTCAAGGGCAAAAAGATGCCTGGCCAGATGGGACATGTTCAGGTGACTGTGCAGAACCTTGAGATCGTACGTGTAGATACAGAAAACAACTTACTGTTAGTGAAGGGTGCTGTTCCAGGACCTAAGAAATCTTTGGTTACCATCAAAGAGACAGTAAAGTCCTTATAATGAGAAAGGAGGAGCACACAAATGGCAAACGTAACTGTTTATAATATGGAAGGCAACGAAGTTGGAACAATGGAGCTGAACGACGCAGTGTTTGGCGTAGAAGTCAACGAGCATCTGGTTCATCTGGCTGTTGTTCGCCAGCTTGCAAATAAACGCCAGGGTACTCAGAAGGCAAAAACCCGTTCTGAAGTAAGCGGCGGCGGAAGAAAACCGTGGAGACAGAAAGGAACAGGTCATGCAAGACAGGGTTCCATCCGCGCACCACAGTGGACAGGCGGCGGAGTGGTATTCGCACCGGTTCCCAGAGATTACTCTGTAAAAATGAACAAGAAGGAAAGAAGAGCTGCTCTGAAGTCTGCTCTTACCTCCAAGGTTCAGGACAACAAATTCGTAGTAGTAGACAGCCTTACCATGGCTGAGCCTAAGACAAAGGAAATGCAGAGGGTATTAAACAACCTGAAAGCTGAAAAAGCACTTATCGTGATCGCGGCAGATGACAAAAACATCGCTCTTTCCGCAAGAAATATCGAAAATGTACAGCTTTCTACTGTAAACTGCATTAACGTATATGATGTTATGAAGCATCAGACTGTAGTAGTAACAAAAGACGCAGTAGCATCCATCGAGGAGGTGTACGCATAATGGCTGATATCAAGTATTATGATGTGATCCTGAAACCGGTCATCACAGAAAAATCTATGAACGCTATGGGCGAAAAGAAATATACATTTTTAGTACATCCTCAGGCAAACAAATCCCAGATCAAAGATGCTGTAGAGAAGATGTTCGAAGGAACAAAGGTAAAAAGCGTAAACACCATGAACTTAGACGGAAAGAAAAAACGCCGCGGCATGGTAGTGGGAAAAACTGCTAAGACCAAAAAAGCTATCGTAGCTCTTACTGAGGACAGCAAAGATATCGAGATCTTTGAAGGGCTGTGATCACTTGATGGACCCAGGCAGAAGGCCGGGCGGATCCAGTGAAACACCCCGCACTATATGCTGGAAAGCATGATGATGAATATTCGAAAGGAGAAAAATCATGGGAATTAAAACCTATACCCCATATACACCTTCAAGAAGACATATGACAGGTTCCGACTTCTCCGAGATCACCGCTACAACACCGGAGAAATCCTTAGTAGTGTCTCTGAAGAAAAATTCCGGACGCAACAACCAGGGAAAGATCACAGTGAGACACCGCGGAGGCGGAAGCAGAAGAAAATACAGACTGGTTGATTTCAAGAGAAAGAAAGACGGAATCCCCGCAACTGTAAAAACTATCGAATACGATCCGAACAGAACAGCAAACATCGCCCTGATCTGCTATGCAGACGGCGAGAAAGCATATATTCTTGCACCGGAAGGCTTAAAAGTAGGCCAGAAGGTTATGAACGGACCGGAAGCAGAAGTCCGTGTAGGCAACTGCCTTCCTCTGGAACTGATTCCGGTTGGTACCATCATCCACAACATTGAGCTTCATCCAGGAAAGGGCGGCCAGATGGTCCGTTCCGCCGGAAACGGTGCTCAGTTGATGGCAAAAGAAGGAAAATACGCAACACTCAGATTACCATCCGGTGAAATGAGAATGGTTCCTATTGTTTGCCGCGCATCCATCGGCACAGTTGGAAATGGCGACCACAACCTGATCAACATTGGTAAGGCTGGACGTAAGCGCCATATGGGAATCAGACCTACTGTCCGCGGTTCTGTAATGAACCCCAACGACCATCCGCACGGCGGTGGTGAAGGCAAGACAGGTATCGGACGTCCCGGCCCATGTACACCTTGGGGCAAGCCTGCTCTTGGTCTGAAGACCAGAAAGAAAAACAAACAGTCCAACAAGCTCATCGTAAGAAGACGCGATGGAAAAGCGCTTACGAAATAATAAGGAGGTTAAAGCATGTCTCGTTCACTGAAAAAAGGACCTTTTGCAGATGCAAGCTTACTGAAAAAAGTAGATGCTTTAAATGCTGCAAACGATAAAACAGTCATCAAAACATGGTCACGCCGCTCTACCATCTTCCCGTCCTTTGTGGGACACACCATTGCTGTCCATGACGGAAGAAAGCACGTGCCGGTATATATTACAGAAGATATGGTTGGACATAAGCTCGGCGAGTTCGTGGCAACCAGAACCTACAGAGGACACGGAAAAGACGAAAAGAAATCCGGCGTTCGCTAAATTGATTCCGAAACTGTTTGTTGTCCCCTTTGGGACAGCAGACAGCTTAACCTGATATTGAATGAGAGGAAAGGAGGCACTTTAAAATGGCAAAGGGACATAGAAGCCAGATTAAGAGAGCCAGAAATGAGAATAATAGAGAGACAAGACCGTCTGCAAAATTATCTTATGCAAGAATTTCTGTTCAGAAAGCCTGCTACGTGTTGGATGCGATCCGCGGTAAAGATGTGCAGACAGCCCTTGGTATCCTGACATACAATCCAAGATACGCTTCCAGCGTACTGAAAAAGCTGCTTGAGTCAGCGATCGCAAATGCGGAAAACAACAACGGTATGAACGCAGACAACCTCTACATTGCTAAGTGCTATGCAAACAAGGGACCAACAATGAAGAGAATTCAGCCAAGAGCACAGGGCAGGGCATATAGGATCGAAAAGAGAACAAGCCATATCACCATCGTGCTGGATGAAAGATAAGGAGGAGAATCATGGGACAGAAAGTTAACCCACATGGCCTTAGAGTCGGTGTTATTAAGGATTGGGATTCTAGATGGTATGCAGAAGCTGATTTTGCGGACAATTTAGTAGAAGACTACAACATCAGAACTTTCCTGAAAAAGAAATTATACAGCGCAGGTGTTTCCAAGATCGAGATCGAGAGAGCATCTGACAGAGTGAAGATCATCATCTACACAGCTAAGCCGGGTATCGTTATCGGCAAGGGCGGCGCTGAGATCGAGAAAGTAAAAGCTGAGTTACAGAAATATACTGACAAGAAGCTGATCGTAGACATCAAAGAAGTAAAGAGACCGGACAGAGATGCACAGCTTGTTGCTGAGAATATCGCACAGCAGCTGGAGAACCGTATTTCTTTCAGACGTGCAATGAAATCCACTATGCAGAGAACCATGAAGGCTGGTGCAAAAGGTATCAAAACATCTGTATCCGGACGTCTTGGCGGTGCTGATATGGCTCGTACAGAGTTCTACAGCGAGGGAACCATCCCGCTTCAGACACTTCGTGCAGACATCGATTATGGATTCGCCGAAGCAGACACCACATACGGCAAGGTTGGTGTAAAAGCCTGGGTCTACAACGGTGAAGTTCTTCCAACAAAAGGAACTAAGGAAGGGAGCGATAAATAATGTTAATGCC
>DXBU01000042.1 GCA_019116385.1 Candidatus Blautia faecigallinarum
CCGGATAATGTAGGATTTTATTCAGATATGACAGGAAGACAGAATCTTCGTTTTACCGGAAAACTAAATAATCTTTCCGGCAAGGAACTGGAAGAGCGGATCGACCAGCTTTTGGAACGAGTGGGAATGACTGAGGCGGCTGACCAAAAAACAGGAACTTATTCAAGAGGTATGAAACAGCGTCTGGGGATCGCAGACGTGCTGATGAAAGATCCCCAGGTGATCATCATGGACGAACCTACATTGGGAATTGACCCGGAGGGCATGCGGGAACTTTTGGGGATCATGCGTCAACTGTCCAAGGAAGACGGAAGAACCTTGCTGATCTCTTCCCACCAGCTTTATCAGATCCAGCAGATCTGTGACAGAGTGGGGATTTTTGTAAACGGAAGTCTGATCGCCTGCGGACGGATAGAGGAGCTGGGCAGACAGATCCAGCAGCAGAATCACTTTTCCCTGGAACTGGAAGTATTTCCTTGCGATGACAAGCTTCTGGCAAATCTCTATCAGCAGCCCGGGGTAACAAAAATTGAAAAGGAAGGCAATCTGTTTACTGTAGAGGCTTCCAGGGATATCCGGCCGGAATTAAGCACTTTTCTTGGAAAAAACGGCTATACGATCATGCACCTGCATCAGCGGGGCGGGGATCTGGATGAAATTTATCACTTATATTTTGAAAAGGCAGGTGAAAGCGATGAAGAACAGCGCAGGTTTAATAAGAAAAAGACCGGAAAGCGCAGTCCATTCCTGCGGCGTCAAAAAAAGTGAACGAGCCCTGTCGCGCTCAGGCTTAAAGGCGCTGTATCATAAAGAACTGGCAGATCATTTAACCAGCAAGCGATTCCTCATCATATTTTTACTGATCTGGGGAACCAGCATCGCAAGTTTATATGGGGCATTGTCTGGTATTTCCGATGCGATCGAAAGCGATGCCAGCTTTATATTTTTAAAATTATATTCCACAAGCGGAAATTCGATTCCTTCTTTTATGACCATCATTGCTCTTTTAGGTCCATTTTTAGGGTTGACGCTTGGATTTGACGCTATAAACAGCGAGCGGTCCGGAGGTACCCTGAACCGTCTGGTAGCCCAGCCTATTTACAGAGACTCTATTATCATTGGTAAATTCCTGGCAGGAACGGCAGTGATCGTGATCATGGTCTTTTCCATGGGGATCACCATCGGAACCGTGGGTGTGCTCCGTACCGGACTGGTTCCGGAAGCAGAGGAAGTTTTCCGTATTTTATGTTTTTTGATCTTTACCTGTATTTATATTGCGTTCTGGCTTGGATTATCCATTTTCTTCTCTGTTATCTGCAGGCATTCCGCCACATCGGCTCTTGCAGTGATCGCATTGTGGATATTTTTTACCATATTTATGAGCCTTCTGGCAAGCATCATTGCCAACGGGATCTACCCGATAGACAACCAGTACGATGCAATGATCAATTCAGTAAAGAACTATACTTGTGAACTGAACCTGAACCGGATCTCGCCTTATTATCTTTACGCAGAAGCAGCATCCACCATTATGGATCCTTCCGTACGTTCTGTGAATGTGGTAACCATGAGCCAGATCCAGGGCGCGATCTCGGGATATCTGGAGCTGGGCCAAAGCCTTCTTTTGGTATGGCCTAACCTGATCGGCCTGTTTGCTTTGATGCTGGCCGCTTTTGCAGGATCATTTATCGGGTTTATGCGTCAGGAGATACGTTCCAACTAACAGTGCAATTAGGAAAATTCACACATATTTCACAGTCTGTCCCTTGGATTTCAATCTTTTTTCAAACTTTTTTGCTAAAATTCCTCCTAGGAAATGCAAAAGAGAAGGGGCGGAAGGATATGCCGGCATTAACTGTTATTAATGGCACATATGACGCAGGGATCCATTCCCTGGTAGAGCAGTCCTCCTTTATGGAAGGACTGCTCACTTTAAGTTTACAGGACTATATCCATGGGAACTTCCATGAAACCAGTATTCCTGTCCTGTTGTTCCTGGATCAGGAAATGGTTCTAAACATTCCCAAAGATGTTTTAAAGATTTTCGTTATTAATTTTCCAGCCGTGCTTATCGGTAAGAATAATAACGTTTCTCAAAGAGTTTCGAATGAGAAAGCTTCCCTGCTGGAAGGCTATCTGCCCAAAGATTTTTCTCACCGCAGCTTTAAAGAAATATTAAGGAATACTATAAAGCCTGACGTATGGAACAGCCGTACGATGGTCTTTGCTGATCTGGAGATCCAACGGGCCTGTCAGGAAGTAAGGTTTCGGGGAGAGCAGCTGATGATCAAAGGGTTCAGCTACCGGATCCTTCTGGTACTGGCAGAGCATATGGGGGAGGTAGTCTCCAGAGAAGTACTTTCCCAAAGCCTTCCTAAACGTAAACGGGCTTCCCTGCGGAATATCGATACCCATATCAAACAGCTTCGGCAAAACAAGGGGCTGGACGATCTGATCCGCTGTGTCCGTCCTATCGGCTACTGCCTGGCAGCGGCTCCTCTTTATCAAAAACAAAATTGAAAAAAAAGTAAAATCCTATTGACGGAAAACAGGATCCATGCTAGTATAATTGAGTATGCCGCACAGAGAGGTTGAAGCATCCGGAAGGATCACCACATCTGGCGAGTAATGTTTATAGGAGGTGCCACAGATGTACGCAATTATTGCAACAGGTGGTAAACAGTACAAGGTTGCCGAGGGAGATGTGATCAGAGTAGAAAAACTCGGCGCAGAGGCTGGTGAGACCGTTACTTTTGACAACGTACTCGCAGTAAGCGATAACGGATTAAAAGTCGGCGCAGATGTAGCAAATGCCAGTGTTACCGCTTCTGTAGTTGAAAACGGTAAGGCTAAGAAAGTTATCGTTTACAAGTACAAAAGAAAAACTGGATATCACAAGAAAAACGGTCACAGACAGCAGTTCACAAAAGTGAAGATTGAAAAGATCAACGGCTGATCCGGCGGACCTATGATCACAGTTACAGTTGAGAAAAAAAACAGGGCTTATATAAGTTTTACTTCGAAAGGACATGCAGGTTACGCCAGACATGGACAGGATATTGTCTGTGCAGCGGTTTCCGCTTTGATCATCAATACAGTAAATTCTATTGAACGTTTTACTGAGGATGAGATCCAGCTTTCCGAAGAAGACGGATTTGTGTCGTTTCGCTTTATAAAACCTGTCACGAAACAGGGAGAACTTCTGATGGACTCCTTACTTCTCGGCTTGACAGAAATTGAAAAAAGCTATAAAAATCGATTTTTGACAATAAAGGTCAAGGAGGTGTAACACGATGATGAACATGAACCTTCAGTTATTTGCACATAAAAAAGGTGTTGGTTCCACAAAAAACGGCCGTGATTCCGAATCCAAGAGATTGGGTGCAAAAAGAGCAGACGGACAGTTTGTAAAAGCAGGAAATATTCTTTACAGACAGCGTGGAACAAAAATCCATCCAGGTGTAAATGTTGGCTGCGGAAAAGATTATACATTATTTGCACTGACAGACGGTGTAGTTAGATTCACCAGAAAAGGTCGCGATAAGAAACAAGTTTCGATCGTACCAGTAGAGGCAGAGTAATGAGTTGACAGAAGGCTTCAAATCGCATAGGTTTGGAGCCTTTCTTTTAGATAAAAATTAGAGGTGACATATGTTCGCAGACAGAGCAAAAATCATTATCCGCTCAGGAAAGGGCGGCGATGGGCATGTAAGCTTTCGCCGTGAGCTGTATGTTCCCAATGGCGGCCCGGACGGCGGCGATGGTGGAAAGGGCGGCGATGTGATCTTTGAGATCGACAAAGGTCAGAATACCCTGGGCGACTACCGCCACAGAAGAAAATATAAAGCAGAAGATGGCAAAGAAGGGGGCAAGCGCCGCTGTCATGGAGCAGACGGGGCGGATGTGATCCTTAAAGTGCCGGAAGGCACAGTGATCATGGATGCCGCATCGGGAAAAGTGATCGCCGATATGTCCGGAGACAACACCAGACAGGTCGTGCTTAAAGGTGGACGCGGCGGTAAAGGAAATCAACATTATGCCACTGCTGTGATGCAGGTTCCCAAATACGCCCAGCCGGGACAGCCGGCACAGGAACTGGAGGTGCTGCTGGAGCTTAAGGTGATCGCCGATGTTGGCCTGATCGGATTCCCTAATGTTGGAAAATCCACCTTTTTGTCCAGAGTCACAAATGCACAGCCGAAGATCGCAAATTATCATTTTACAACGTTAAGCCCGAATCTGGGAGTGGTTGATACCGATAATGGCGGTTTTGTGATCGCGGATATTCCAGGGCTTGTAGAAGGAGCGTCTGAAGGTGTGGGGCTTGGACATCAGTTCCTCCGTCATATCGAGCGGACCAGAGTCATGATCCATATCCTTGATGCCGCTTCCACAGAGGGCAGAGACCCCATTGAAGATTTTTATAAGATCAACAAAGAATTAGAGACCTATAATCCCGAGATCGCCAAACGGCCCCAGGTCATTGCGGCCAATAAGATCGACTGTCTTTACGATGGGGAAGCCGAAACCATTGAGAGGCTGAAGAAAGAATTTGAGCCAAAAGGAATGCGCGTTTTCCCCATTTCGGCAGTTTCCGGAAAAGGTGTGAAGGAACTCTTATATTATGTAAAAGAGTTATTGGATGCCAGTACGCTGGAGCCGGTGATATTCCAGCAGGAATTCTTCCCGGAAGAGCAGCTGATCACCGAAAACCTTCCTTTTACCGTTGTAAAAGACGAAAAAGATCCCCGGATCTTTATTGTGGAGGGACCGAAGATCGAAAAAATGCTTGGCTATACCAATCTGGATTCTGAAAAAGGTTTTGCCTTTTTCCAAAGGTTTTTACATGACGGCGGTATTTTGGACGC
>DXBU01000043.1 GCA_019116385.1 Candidatus Blautia faecigallinarum
GTGGGGTTGATGGCGGTTACCAGGATCAGCTTGCCGTCCTTTTTATCTGTCTCCTTTAAAAGGTTATAATCGATCTTTGCTTTGTACTTGCCGTACTGCTCCAGGTACTTGTCGTCGATACCTGCCTTTGCCGCGATCTCGGTGATCGGGAGCATCTCGCATTCCTGTGCGATCTCAATGTCTGATTTGAATCCCATAAAAATATACCTCCTTGGATTTTACCCTGACCGTATCTTTCAAAACAACAAAAAAGGACAGTATTTGAAAAATCAAACACTGCCCAGACGGTCGGCTTTCTGCAGGTCCATGATTCCCTTGTGGTTTCCTCCACTTGTTCCGTCAGTAATCAAAGACCTTTTTATTGACAACGCTATCCTATCACGTTTGTTAATAATTGTCAAGCTTTTATCAATATTTATTCTTTTCCGGTGTTCATAAAAATTTTATGATTTCAACAGTTGCTATCTGGAGAGAGTGTGTTAGAATAAAACAAAGCTGTAATTTATCAGATACAGATAGAGAATATTAAGGAGACCGTTATCTATGAATAAGACGGAATTTCTTAGAATCCTTCGGGAGACCCTGTCCGGCGGCATGGAGGAAGGAAAAGCCTCTGCCCATGTACACTATTATCAGGACTATATCCAACGGCAGGCGGACAATGGCAGGAGTGAAGAAGACATTCTCAGAGAACTGGGCGATCCGCGGCTGATCGCAAAAACTCTTTTGGACACAGATCAGGGAGCCAAAAGCAGCGGAGCCTATGAAGAAAACCGGACACCCAGGGAATACAGAACAAATACCGGCGGCACACATGGGCGCAGACTGGACCTTTCCACCTGGTACGGAAAAGCGCTGGTTATTTTTTTAGCCGTTTTGGCCATACTTGCCCTGCTGCTTATCGCAGGAATTCTCATCCCTATTTTTCTCCTGGTCGCCGCAGCAGCATTTATCATTTCTTTTTTGAAGCGCAGATCTTAGAATTCATTTTTTTCTTCCGGCGCCCTCTATGGACGGTGCCGGAATGCCAATCGCTATTTTCCCCTATCATCTATTAAAAAACATTCTTACGATTCTATTAAAATCTATTTTTTTTCCGTTCGTTTTTATTCCATTCCTTAATGTCTGCCTATGGCAGAAAATAATCATTTCAGAAGAAAGGAGAAACACATGAAGAAAAGAAAAAAATTGTTAAAAAGTCTGGGAGCAGGTATGCTTGCAGCATTGTTTCTGGTACAGGCAGTTTTCGGCCTGCTTCCGCCTTTGGAGGCCCAAGCTGCCATAACAGCCATTGAGGAGTGGGATGAAAATCACATTATGGATTACAAATACCGCTTTAATGTAAAATTCCAAAAAGGTGTTACTACAGTAGAACCCTTTGGCTGTGACAACCAGGATGTGGAGGCCCTAACCAACCATGGCAGAAACACACTGCGTGTATACACGAAAAGGATGACCGGAAACTATGTCCCGGGCAGCGCCGGAGTCCGGTACAACAATGTTGGAAAAGACGGAAACGGGAATATTGTAGATTTGAAGCTGAGTCTTATAGAAGTCACCGGAGCGGAGCCCCGCTATGATATGTTTACGCCTTATTATAAGTATCATTTGTGGAAAGATTCTCTGGAGGATACCGGTGATGGATACGACTGGGAAAACGGAATGGGGCAGCCGGTGGTAAGCTTTGGCCGGGAAGCCATTGCAGTTGCTACCTACTGTATCGGATCGGCAAAGATCCGCTACCAGTTCTTTAAACATGGCACAGAAGAACCGCTTTCCATCAGCGGACATGGCACAGCCAGAGACCTGGATGCGGGTCAGGGAATTTCCATACCTGAAGACAGCAATTTGGAAAATGTTTATATCCTTCAGGGAAACCGTTTCCTGAATGTGGATGGCTTATATGTGCAGGCCGGCGATGGTTCCCTGGAGACCACAGACAAATCCGGCTGGCTGAACATGCTTTATGATACAGACACCATTCATATGACTTTTCACCACCAGAGCCGGTTGGACCGTTGGGACGAGGAGCGTCAGGATGGGATAGAAAAAAGAGGATCCGAAGAAAACTGGGCCAGGGTGCTGCGGACCACTTATGTGGACGAAGAAGGAAACAGCTACTGCCCTAATTATTACGGCGGAAAGATCGTGCGGGGGCATGCTTATTTCGATTTTACTTCTTACTGTTTCGGCGGCATTGAAATGGAAAAAGAACCGGAGAAGAGAGTGGGAGCATCTGGCTGCTCCTGGGAAGAGGGACTGGTTACAGACCAGGCAGGTGCCTTTCCTATATATGGCTTCGATGAATTCCAATATATGATCCGGACAGAGGTTACCCCCAACCATTTGAACGCTTTTGTGGTACAGGATACCTTGAAGGATTGTCTGGCCATTGATGGAACCTCCAAAGTGATCGTAAAAAATGATCTGGGAGAAGAGGTGACCGGCCAATTTGACATTTTCATCGAAGGACAGACGGTGACCTGTTCGGCAAAGGAGGAATATCTAAAGGAAGAAAGCTTTACGGATAACCAGGTATACACATTCTTCCTTCGGGTACACCGAAAAGAAGGGGCAGACGTCTCGGATTTCCTGGATCCGGATGGATATACCTTCCGCATTCCCAATCAGGGGGATATGACCTATGTACGTGCAAATGGAAAAGGCGGTACAATGACCACAGATACTGTCTGGGTGACAGGAAAGGTCGTTCCCGACCTGGTGATAGAAAAAGAAGCGTCCCGATATGAATGGGAGGTAGGCGATGAAGTGGAATATACGGTGAAAGTCACACAGAAAAGACCCAATGCCTGGGCGGTCAATACTGTGGTAGAGGATCTTTCCATTCCTCCCTGCCTGAAGCTTATAGACGGACAGTACTTTGTAGAAAGCACACCGGGAGTGGAGCATTGTGTGATCGCCAAGGAAGGAGAAAACGGGTGGCGTGTTACCTGCCCTCTCCTGCAATATGACGAAAGTATACAGATTACCTTCCGCTGTGTGGCTTCTGCCGAAGGGAACGGGCAGGAATGGACCAATACTGCCTTGGCCAAAGCGGAGAATTTTATAGACGAAAAAACCGGAGAACCAAAGGAAGCAAAGGATATGACAGAAGTCTGGCCCAACACGCCGCAGCTTCATATCGACAAAACAGCAGATAAATATGAATGGCGTGTAGGGGATGAGGTGAGCTATCGGGTAGTTGTTACCAACACTGCTCCAGGAACCATCGCCAGAAATGTACAGATCACAGATATGGGACTGCCGGAAGGACTGGTGCTTTCTGGAGGAACGGCATCGGTAGAGGTTTTGAACGCTCCCCAGTCGGTGGAGTACCCTATACCGGATAAAAAGACAGGACAGGCAGTAGAAGTCCGCCCGGTGGAGACGGCTCTGGATGCCAATGAGTCCGGCTGGAATTTTTATTCTTCTTATCTGCCCTATAGTCATCCGGTGACTATCCTGTTTCACTGCACTGCCACAGAAGCATGCAATGGCCGGGAAAATATAAACGCAGCCTCTGTTCGGGCAGAAAACGGGGCAGAACAGACAGATGAAGCAGAAGCCTATGTAAATACCGGAGAATTCTGGATCGAAAAAACAGCAGACCATTATGAATGGCAAGTAGGAGAAAATGTAGAATATCAGGTAGTCGTGAGGAACCAGCTGCCGGGAACGATCGCCAGGAATGTCACGATCTGGGATACTTCCCTGCCAGCGGGGCTGACCCTTGCTTCTCCGGAAGCCGTAACCATCGAAGGGATCCCGGAAACCATCGCGGATCCTGTGGAAGGCACCACAGATCCGCCAAACCAGTTAAATCCGGAACTGTATCAGGAAACTATTCCTAAAACCGTGGCATGGGAATTTCTTCCTGAGGGGACCGGCTGGCGTCTGAATATTTCCGACCTGCCCGCAGACATACCGGTGACGATCCGTTTCTCCTGTACCGCAACGGAGGCAGTCAATGGGATGGAAAGTGTGAATGCAGCCAATGTCCAGGCTGAAAATGCTCCGGAGGAAACCGATGACGCGGAGGTTTATGTGAATACAGCGGTTTTGTCCATTGACAAAAATGTACGTAATCCTTATCTGGAATTAGGAGATGGGAGAGAAGCCAATGAGTTCCGTGTGGGAGAGCAGGTTGAATATGAAGTTATTGTAAATAACCTGCAGAAAGGATCCATTGCCAGAGATCTGGTTGTCAGCGATGTTTCTCTTCCCCAGGGACTTGCCTTGGATCCAGACGAAGGGGCCCTGGTGGTATCGGGAATCCCTCAGACTATTTTAAATCCCGTTGGAGGAACGGACGATCTGGGAAATCAGCTGGATCCGGAAAATTACAACGAGGTAGTGGAAAAAGCGGTAGAGTATCAGCTTGTGCGGGAAGGCACGGGATGGGTGCTCAGGGTATCGGATCTTCCTTACCAGACCCCCATAACCATCGTATTCCGATGTACAGTCACCCAGGAACTGAACGGCTGGGAGATCATCAATACCGCAAAGGCTTCTGCCTTAAATGGTGCAGAGGTACAGGATACTTCGAAGATCTGGATAAATACACCAGTACTGAAAGCGGAAAAGACAGCTGATAAGCCCTCTTATAAATATGGAGACATCGCTACTTACCGGATCCGGGTATGGCAGGAGCAGCCGGGCTGTGTGGCGAAAAATGTGACCGTCAGTGATGTGTTCGAAACACCGGGAGTGCGGCTTTTAAAAGATTCTATTGTCCTTTTGGACGAAAACGGCGACCTGGCAGACGCTTCGGTGGAAGCAAACGATGACAATACCTTCCGGGTGCTTACCGGAAGAGCTCTGGTAAGTGAAGGAACGTATTCTGTTTTTGACGGTGCACAGGGCGGTGTCTTTGAGCAGGTCCTGCAAAATCCGCTGCAGCTCACTGCCCAAAAAGAAATGATCATAGAATACCAGGCAGCGGTGATCGATGAAAATCTTGCCGGGCAGACGGTACATAATATTGCGGTGGTAAACAGCGATGAGGGCTATCCGGCTGAGGATGATGAGACAGTGGAGATACATAGCCCGATCCTTGATCTTGTAAAAGAATCCGACCAGAAAGAATATTTTGTGGGAGAAACCGGATATTATAAGCTTACGGTACGGCAGCTGCGTGAAGACGTGACTGCAGAAAATGTGGTGATCGAGGATGCCCTGAGCCATCCGGGAGCGGTCCTTTTGACAGAAAGCATCCTTATTAAGAAAAATTCGGAAGTATTAAAGGATGCCGTACTGGAAGCCACTGCCAGCGGTTTCCGCATTATGACCGGAACCAATCTGACAGATGAAGACAAGCTGGAAATATTCTATAACGTTCTCTTTGAAAGCCCACAGCTGGATCAGACCTCGGTGATCAACCGGGCATGGGCAAAAGGAGACAACACACCGGAAGAGATTACAGAAAACGAGGTATTTGTAGGAGATATCCGTCCGGTCCTTTCTATTGAGAAAACATCCGATAAAGACCGGTATCTGCCGGGAGAAAAGGGAAATTATGAGGTGAAAGTAACACAAACAGAAAAGAACGCGGTGGCCAGAAATTTGGTACTGCGGGATCTGATCCAAAGCGAAGACGCAGTATTGGACAAAGAAAGTGTAGCCATTTATGACCAGAATGGAGTGAAGCTTGATCGTCCGGAAATTGAGGCGACAGAAAAAGGGTATACGATTCATACGGGAATGGATCTGGCTTACCAGGAATATTTGCTTGTACAATATCAGATGACCTTTTCTGAAAAGAAAGAGGAGGGGGAAATCTTGAACGTGGCTTTGGCAACCACAGACAATTTAAGACCAGAGGAAGAAACTCCGCCGGATCCGGTATCGGTGGGAGACGGGCTGACTGCTTTAAAAACGGCAGATCCGCCCTCCGGAACGATAGTAAAAGAAGGAGAACCCATTGTCTATTACATTACGGTAAAGAATAATTCCAAGGAAGAAAGAAAAAATATCATGATCAAAGATGGGCTGCCGGATCATGTTCAATTTGATTCTTTTGTGCAGGGAGAAGGAGAACTTCTGACGTTGGATGAAAAGGTTTATGCGGCATTCTTTGTAGAAGAACTGAAACCTGGAGAAGAAATTACCGTTGCTTTTAAAACTGTCCGTACGAAAGCTGAGAGGGAGGACTGCATTGTAAATCTGGCGCAGGTACGCTCTGCGATAGCCGGAAAAGAGGATGTGACGGAAGAAACCTGGAAATCTCCAAGATTTTTCAATACCAATACCACAGTCCACTATGGGGATACGATCTGGGTACGGACCGAACATGAAGTGGAACTGGGAGAGCCTGCGCAAACAGCCACCCCGACACCCGCCCTTACGGCCACACCTGCGCCAACAGCATCTCCTGCTCCATCAGAAACACCCGTACCTACAGCAACGCCTGTGCCGACCGCCACACCTGTTCCCACAAAAACACCAGTGCCCACGAGGACTCCCGCCCCCACAAGAACACCCACTGCATCTCCTACGGTACGGCCAACCGCCGCAGAATGCCCGCGGAATACACCTATTCCCACAAGGACAGCAGCGAATTATTATCAGGGAAGCACCAATTATCCTTCTTCAGGAAGCGGGAGCGGCACAACCTCTTCTTATGGAAGTACTTATCGGGGAAGTTCTTATGCAGGCAGTACAAAAACCGGTGACGAGAGGCCTTTTAAGGATATGGCCAAGATCGCCGGGGCGGGGACCATACTTCTTGGTTTAGGGATTTTGGTTTACCGAAGAAATAGAAAACAGGAGAAACGCGGGAAATGAGAAGGCTTCGGGCTCTTGCCCTGGGAATGATCGGTGCGGCGGCAGGACTGCTTTTTTACACCGGAAGCTTTTTTATAAGAAGCTATTTGGAAAACGAACAGGCACGAAAGGCCAGCGAAAGTCTTAAGGAAACCTATACAAATTTTGCAGATGAAGATCCGGAAGATTCAGACTTTCCAGCCGGAGTACAGGAGACTGAGAAGGCATCAAAGCCTTCTCGGTCTCCCGGGAAAAAAGAGGAGATCCGGGAATCTTTCGGCATTTGCTGGAAAGAACTGCGGGAAGTAAATCCCCAGATCGCCGGCTGGATTGAAATTCCCAATGCAGACATTTCTTATCCGGTAGTGCATGGGGAAGATAATACCTATTATCTCAGCCATTCTTTTGAGGGAGAAGAGGATCCCTTTGGAACGGTATTTCTGGATTGGCGGAATAAAAAGAAATTTCAGGATTCCCATAGCTTTCTTTACGGACACAATATGGAAGGAAATTTGATGTTCGCAAATCTGAACCGATATGTGGATGCAGGATACTTTCAACAGTGTCCGGAGATTTATCTTTACACACCGGAAAAAAAGTACCGTTATCAGATCTTTTCTGTGGAACAGGCGGAAGAGGGGAGTGAGAGCTTTTCTTATGGACAGCGGCTTGGGAGCAGAGAGTTTCTGGAACTTCTGGTGTATCTGGAAGAACGTTCCATCTATGACACGGGTGTGATACCGGAAATTTCAGCACCTATTTTAACTTTAGTGACCTGCAATTCCCATCTGGACGAATGGGTGCGTATGCTGGTACATGGCACACGGGTGGAGGAATGGGGGATAGAAACCGATTAAAAGAATGGTTTTGTACAATTTAGATAAAAAATGACATAAATTTTTGGCAGGGATGATAAGAAAAAACAACTTGTACATACGTGCATACAAGTAATACCATAGAGGAAAAGAGGAGGGGAAAACTATGGCAGAGATAGGGGTGCCGAAATACTATGCTTTGATGGAGCAGATCAAAAAGGATATTTTAGCCGGAGAAATCCGCCCGGGAGAAAAGATCCCCTCTGAAAATGTCCTTTCTAAAAAATACTCCATAAGCAGGCATACGGTGCGCAAGGCCCTGGGAATCCTGGAACAGGAAGGATATGTGGAAGCTTTTCATGGAAAAGGGACATTCTGTTCCAAGAAAATGCTCCATACGCGAAAGACGGGGAATATAGCCGTAGTAACTACCTATATCTCAGATTATATTTTTCCCCATCTGATCCAGGGAATGGATAAGGTTCTTTCTCGGGAGGGCTATACCATTATCCTGAAAAATACCGGAAACAGCCGACAGAAAGAAGCCAAATGTCTGGAAGAACTTCTAAATAAAGAGATTGACGGGCTGATCATTGAACCCAGTAAAAGCCAGCTGGCCTGCCGCCACAGAAATTTATATCAGAATCTGGAACAATACGGGATCCCGTATATTTTTATCCAGGGAATGTATGGGGAAATGCCGGATAAACCGCATATCCTTATGGATGATGTCCAGGGAGGATATCTGGCCGCTTCCTATCTGACCGGACTGGGCCACCGAAAGATATGGGGATTTTTTAAGGCAGATGATATCCAGGGAATGGAGCGCCACAAGGGGTACGTACAGGCTCTGCGGGAGGCAGGGATTTTTTACGACCCGGATAATGTGGTCTGGTTCCACACAGAAGACCGGAAGGTCAAGCCTGCCATGATGGCCAAAAGGATGGTGGAGGAACAAGGCATTCCCGATGCAGTCGTTTGCTATAATGATCAGATCGCTGTGCAGATCATGGATGTTTTGGAGAGTATGGGATATAACATCCCTCAGGATGTTTCGGTCACCGGTTACGACAATTCTCTGTATGCCCAGAGAGGCTGCGGGCTGACTACCATTGCACATCCCCAGGAAAAACTGGGGGAAATGGCAGCTGAGCTGATACTGGAAAAGCTGGATCATATCCCGGAAGCAGAAAGCAAGGTAGAAAGAGTGATCCGCCCGGAACTTATCATAAGGGGCTCCTGCAGAAAAAAATGAAAAGCAGGGAAAGGCTGTCAGGTAGAAAAAATGAGATGCAAACAAAGGCGATATTGATGTTTTCACAGAAGAATATTATAATAAATATGACTTCAGCATCAACAAAACAAGAGAGTATGGGAGGATTTTTACAATGGGTGTAAGTGAAACAAAAGCAGCAATTTTAAACAACAAGACGGCATTGGGGATTGAGTTTGGTTCTACCAGGATCAAGGCAGTTCTTGTAGACGACAAAAATGTACCGATTGCGTCTGGAAGCTATGATTGGGAAAACAAATATGTAAACGGCGTCTGGACTTATGACCTGGAGGATATCTGGAAAGGTCTTCAGGGCAGTTACCAGGATATGGCAAAAGATGTAAAAGAAAAATATGATGTAGAGCTGACCAGCGTAGGCGCTTTTGGCGTCAGCGCTATGATGCATGGCTACATGCCTTTCAATAAAGCCGGAGAGCTGATGGTTCCTTTCCGTACCTGGAGAAATAATATTACAGAAGAAGCTTCTGAAAAGCTGATGGAATTATTCCATTATAACATTCCCCAGAGATGGAGTATCGCCCATCTGTATCAGGCGATCCTGAACGGAGAAGAGCATGTAAAGGATATTGATTATATCACCACTTTGGAGGCCTATGTACACTGGAAGCTCACAGGAAAGAGAGTTTTGGGGATCGGTGATGCCGCCGGTATGTTCCCCATCGACATATCCAAAAAAGATTACAACGAAGAAATGATCCGGAAATTTGATGAGCTGGTTGCACCTTATGGCTTTTCCTGGAAATTGCGTGATATCCTTCCAAAGGCCCTGGTTGCCGGGGAGGATGCAGGCGTCCTGACAGAAGAGGGAGCAAAGCTTTTGGACGTAACAGGAAAGCTTCAGGCCGGTATCCCTATGTGTCCGCCGGAAGGTGATGCAGGCACCGGTATGGTGGCGACAAACAGTGTAAAGGTGCGCACCGGTAATGTATCTGCCGGAACATCTGTATTTGCTATGATCGTTCTGGAAAAAGAATTGTCCAAACCATATAAAGAGATCGATATGGTGACCACACCGGCAGGCGATCTGGTAGCTATGGCTCATTCCAATAACTGTACCTCTGACCTGAATGCCTGGGTAGGCGTGTTTAAGGAATTTGCAGAGGCTATGGGCATGAAGGTGGACATGAATAAGCTTTTTGAGACTCTTTATAATAAGGCAATGGAAGGAGAGGTAGATTGCGGCGGCCTTCTGTCCTACTGCTATTTCTCCGGCGAGCATATGACTGGATTTGAAGAGGGACGTCCTATGTTTGTACGTTCTCCGGAGAGCAGATTTACCCTGGCGAATTTTATGCGGACCAATCTTTACACCTGCCTTGGAGCAATGCGGGTAGGATTGAATATTCTTTTTGATAAGGAAAATGTAAAGGTTGACAGACTGCTGGGTCATGGCGGACTCTTTAAGACTAAGGGCGTAGGGCAGCAGATCCTGGCAGATGCGGTCAATGCACCGGTATCCGTAATGGAGACCGCAGGAGAAGGCGGCGCCTGGGGGATCGCGCTCCTTGCTTCATACCTTGTAAATAAGGCAGAAGGAGAGAGCCTGGAACATTTCCTGGATGAAAAGGTATTTGCCGGAAACGAAGGCAGCACTCTGGATCCGGATCCGGCAGGTGTGGACGGATACAATAAGTTTATGGAACGATATGTGAAAGGATTGGAGATCGAGAGAGCGGCGGTAGAGTCGAAGATCTGGTAAAGAAACTGAGGGGGACCATCTCGGAGCTGCGAAGCCCGGAGGTCCCCTTAAAATTTCCCTTTTGGGGCAGGCAAAAGGGAGTCGGGCTGTGGTGTGTGGAAAGGGATCGAGAGGGAGGCATTTATAGAGCTGGGGGATGGCAATGGGATGAAGTCGTTTATATGTATAGTTATGGGAAGGGAATAGTAGATGATAGGAAATGAAATATATAGCACATAAGAATCAAGAGACAGGGGAAGAAGAATCCATATGCGTTCATTTGGAGGAGACTGGAAAGCTTGCTGAGAAATTTGCGGAAGAATTCGACTACGGTGAATATGGGTATTGCGGAGGAAAACTGCATGATATAGGAAAATATTCAGAGGGATTCCAGAAAAGGATAAAGGAAAATGGAATGAAGGTTGACCATTCCACAGCAGGTGCGCAGGTATGCTGGAAAAAAGGCGGATTATATGCTTTTTTGAGTTACTGCATTGCAGGCCATCATGCTGGATTGCCGGATTATACCAGAGGACATGGATCAGGCAGCGGATATACATTATGTGAAAGGATGAAAAAGAAAGTAGAAGATTATTCTGCGTATCAGCAAGAAATAAAAATACCATCACTTACAAAAAAGCCATTTCCCGTAAAGGATAAAGAAAATGCAGGATTTGTATATAGTATGTTTATTCGAATGCTATATTCC
>DXBU01000044.1 GCA_019116385.1 Candidatus Blautia faecigallinarum
AAATAAAAGAAAAAGTAATAAATAACCAAACCGCCAGACAGAGATTGCTTTTGAGGTTTTTTGAAGCCCGTTGCCGGACTTCGTTGCCGACCTCCTCCTGTCTGGCTTATTTCATGTATGGAGGTAAATGCCTATGAAAGAAGTCCCTATTTGGGAGAAGAGTAATTTAAGTCTGGAAGAAGCTGCGGCTTATTCTGGAATTGGTATCAATAAACTGCGTGACCTGACAAACGACCAGAATTGCCGGTTTGTCTTATGGGTAGGAAATAAACGCTTGATTAAACGCCGCCTGTTCGACCAGTACATTGAACAGGCTTATTCTATCTGAAATTTGTGATGTAAAAGGCGGCCTTGATATGATACAATAAATGTGTCATATCAAGGCTCTTTCCATCACGGAAAGGAGTTTGACAATGTCCGAGAAACGCAAAGACCATAAAGGAAGAATCCTGCGGACAGGAGAGAGCCAGAGAAAAGACCTGATTTATCAGTACCGCTATACAGACATCCAAGGCAAACGGCAGACCATCTATTCCTCTGATTTGAAGGAATTGCGGGAAAAGGAAAAAGAAATCCAGAAGCAGCTTGACGAAGGGATTGACTATGCTGCTGGAAAGGCAACCGTGATTGCCCTTGTGGAACGCTATATCACCTTGAAACAGGGTGTGCGCTACAATACCAAAGTCGGTTACAATTTTGTTCTGAACCTGATTAAAAAAGAAGCTTTTGGCTACCGGCAGATAAGGGATATTAAGGTATCAGACGCGCAACAGTGGATTATGAAGCTCCACAGCGACGGGAAAGGGTACAGCACTATTACCAGCGTCAGGGGCGTTGTGAAACCCGCTTTTCAGATGGCTTATAACGAGGATATTATCCGCCGCAATCCTTTTGACTTCAAATTAGTGGACGTGGTTCCCAATGACTCACAGAAGCGGATTGCCATGTCGGAGGAACAGCAGGAGATTTGGATGGGCTTTATCCGGGAGGATAAAACCTACACCAAGTATTATGATGAATTTGTCGTGCTGCTGGGAACGGGTATGCGTGTCAGTGAGTTTTGCGGCCTTACAAAAAGTGATTTGGATTTTGAAAACCGGCGAATCCGGGTAGACCACCAGCTTGTCCGGGAACGGGGCGGAAAGTATTACGTCGAGAAAACCAAGACGGAGTGCGGCTGCCGCTTTATTCCCATGACAGAGGAAGTCTATCAAAGTCTGAACAATATCCTTAAACGCCGCAGGAAGATAAAGACGGAAATCATTGTAGACGGGTACAGCGGCTTTCTGCTGCTGGATAAGGATGACAAGCCCAAGGTGGCGTTGCATATCGAAAATGAAATGCGCTGGGCGATGAAAAAGTATAAAAAGCTGTACCCGGACAAGCCGCTGCCGCATATCACGCCCCATGTGTTCCGCCATACTTTCTGTACCAATATGGCAAACGCCGGTATGGATATAAAGACCTTGCAGTATGTGATGGGACACTCTGATGTGGGAGTGACGCTGAATGTCTACACTCACGCCAGCTATGACCGGGCAGCGGAGCAGATGGCGAAAATCATAGATTTCAAGGGAACTGTCACGCCGGAAAAGCAGAGAAAATCAGGTTGAAAATGCACCAAGTTACTACACCACTTACTACACCATTTGCCCGTGAATTTGCGTAGATTTACAAAGAATTGTGTGAGTTTAGGGCAAAACACAAAAATCGAAAAAAGCGCCGGAAAACCCGTAATATCAAGGTTTGAAGGCTTATGAAGGGATATAAGAGATATGATAAAAATACTATTCGTTTGCCACGGCAATATCTGCCGTTCAACTATGTGTGAAAGTGTTTTCACCTACATGGTAAAAGAGAGAGGGCTGGAAGAGCAGTTTACTATCGATTCTGCCGCCACCAGCACAGAGGAGATCGGGAATCCGCCCCACCGTGGGACTGTAAGAAAACTGAAAGAGGTAAAGATCCCCCTTGTTCCTCATCGGGCAAGGCAGATCACCTGGAGCGACTACCAGAAATTCGATTACATTATCGGCATGGACTCCTGGAACATCCGGAATCTCAACCGGATGCTGAAGGGCGACCCGGAGGGGAAGATATATAAACTGCTGTCCTTTGCCGGATCTGAAAGAGATATCGCCGACCCCTGGTATACGGGCAACTTTGACGAGACTTATGAAGATGTTGTGGAAGGATGCCAGGGATTTCTGAAATATCTCCAGGAAACAGGTGCCCTGAAAGGATCCTTTCATCAGTCCTAAGATCTTCCGTTTATAAAAATTTAAGAAAAGTTCCCTGAAAAATTATGGAAAGTATACAAAATCATCACAAATTGCTGGTAGGATTAAGTGAAAATCTATTTGAGGGGAGTTTGCTATGACCAATGAGCAATATTATGATTTCATTCAGCCCTATCAAAATGCCAGCCAGATGATGCATACCAAGCTGGAGATTTTAAACCAGAATCTCTATGACAAAACCTCAGCTGCTCCCATCCACAACCTGCAGGAACGGATCAAATCCAAAAAAAGTATTGAAAAAAAGCTGCAGAAGCTGGGTCATTCAGACAGCGTGCAGAACGCCAAGGACTTTCTCAAGGATATTGCAGGGATGCGTGTGATCTGCTATTTCATTGACGACATCTACAACCTGGTAAATGCTCTGAAACGGCAGAACGAGCTGATCATCGTAAAAGAGAAGGATTACATAAAAGCCCCGAAACCCAACGGATACCGCAGCTATCATGTGGTCATTGCCGTCCCTGTTTATTATCTGGATACTATGGAGTACTTTCCGGTAGAAATCCAGTTTCGGACCATGACGATGGATCTGTGGGCAAGCATGGAACACCGTGTCTGCTATAAGAAGATGCCGGAGCACCGGGAAACCCTGGCAGAAGCCTTTTGCCAGTACGCAGAGATCCTTGGAAAGATCGAAGAGCAGTTTGAAGCATATAACGAAACCGGGATGCTGGAAGAAATCTAAATAGTAAAGAAAAAGCCGCAGCTGTGCCCCAAAAAAAGGGCAGCTGCGGCTTAAATTCTGCCGTCTTCCCCTGACTTTGACAAAAGCAGGGCATTATTTATTTACATCTATATAACTGTAAAGGGTATATTTGGAAATCCCGAAATAGTTGGCTACCTTATCACCGGACTTGGTGATCAGAAACGCGCCGGAATCGTTTAAAAACTGAATGGCGGTAACCTTATCTTCTTTGTTCATCAATGGGACCGGCTTTCCTACCAGAGCAACAGATTCTTCAATGAGATGATCCAGAAGATCATTTACATTATGGGTGATCTCTTTGGGCTTTTCTTCTTTATTTACAGGGGTGATAAGGCCTTGCAGGGCGTTTTCGATCATAGTGAGCCGTGTGATATCATAATTGATCCCAAATACATAATGAAGGGAACCATCATCGTCACGGATATAAGAGGTACTGCACTTTAAGATCTTACCATCTGAGGTTTTCATAAGATAACCGGCATGATCTTGCAGGTCGGATTCGTTTTTGTTTTTTTTTCGGATCACATCAAAAACTGCATTGGATGGTCCGTCTCCAACCCGGCGGTTCGTTACATGCCCATTTTCAATATAGACGATCGAATGTTCCGGATCTTTTGTTTTTAAATCGTGTATGACAATTTCACAGTCGGGTCCAAACTGTGCGGCAAGGTCACGGGCAATTTGTTTCAATACAGTAAGGCGTCCCATTTCTCTTTCTCCTTTCCCGTTTTTTTTTAACTATAGCATACCTCAAAAAAAATAAAAAGACTTTTACAAAAAAAATTATTTGCCCTAAAAGAAATTTGGATGGAAACAAGGGGCTATTGAAGTAGGGCGGAAATAATGCTATATTGAAAGAAGAAATCCCAATGACCAATATTTTTACATAAGTAGTAGAAGGAGGAAGGCAGCATGAAGTATCTGCTTAAAAATGGAACTGTGGTTTCCGGCGAAAGGTCAGAAAAGCTGGATGTGCTGATTGAAGACGAAAAGATCAGCAGGGTAGAAAAAAATATCGAGGATTGTACGGCAGAGATCATAGATGTATCCGGAAAACTGCTTTTTCCTGGCTTTATTGATGCCCATACCCATTTCGACCTGGAGGTTGCCAATACTGTAACTGCAGATGATTTCCAGACGGGAACCAAAGCGGCGCTTTTGGGTGGAACGACTATGGTCATAGACTATGCTTCCCAGGACAAAGGGGGCCATACGCTGAAGGAAGGTCTTGCCAAATGGCACCAGAAGGCGGATGGAAAGTGTTCCTGTGATTATTCTTTCCATATGTCCATTGTAGAGTGGAATGAGGAAACAGAAAAAGAGATTGACGACATGATCAAAGAGGGCATTACCAGCTTTAAACTTTATATGACCTATCCGGCCATGCTGGTCAATGACCGCGACCTGTATAAGATCCTCAAAAAGCTGAATTCCTGCGGCTGTTTTGCCGGGGTACACTGTGAAAACGCAGGAGTGATCGATGCTCTTATCGAGGAAGCCAAGGCAGAAGGGCGCTTTGGCGTGGAAAATCACCCGCTGGTCCGCCCGGACGACATGGAAGCAGAGGCAGTCCACCGCCTTTTAGTGATCGCAAAGCAGGCGGGCGCACCGGTTATGGTGGTGCATCTCACCAATCAGAAGGCATACCGGGAGATCATGGAAGCCAGGGCAAGGGGCCAGGAAGTTTATGCGGAAACCTGTCCCCAGTATCTTCTCCTGGACGACAGCGCCTATAGCCTGCCGGATTTTGAAGGCGCCAAATTTGTCTGTGCGCCGCCCCTCCGCAAGAGAGAAGACCAGAGCTGTTTGTGGAATGCTCTGGCCAGGGACGAGATCCAGACGGTAGCCACCGACCAGTGCAGTTTTACTTGGCAGCAGAAACGCCTTGGGGAAAAAGATTTCACAAAAATTCCCGGAGGCCTGCCAGGGGTGGAGACCAGAGGAACCCTTCTTTACACTTACGGAGTCCGGGAAGGACGGATCACCAGGGAGCAGATGTGCCGGCTGTTAAGCGAGAACGCTGCAAAGCTTTACGGGCTGTATCCCAGAAAAGGAGTGATCGCGCCGGGAAGCGATGGCGATATTGTAGTCTTTGATCCGGAAAAAAGAAGTGTGATCTCGGCGGAAACTCATGCCTATCATACAGACAACAATCCTTTTGAGGGCTTTGCCCTTCACGGAGGAATCGATAAGGTATTTCTCAGGGGCACGCTTGCGGCAAAAGACGGCAAAGTGGTGAAGGAAAACCTGGGAACCTATATTTACCGGGACAAAAAGCAAATTTAAAAGTCATAAGATCCTGGAAGATCCTGCTCCATGATGTGGTGCCGTTTGGCATAGCCGCTGAGGATCAGGGTCAGGGCGCCGTCTCCGGTTATATTGCAGGCGGTCCCAAAGCTGTCCTGAAGAGCAAAAATAGTAAGCATCAGGGCAGTGCCGGAGTGGTCAAACTTTAGGATCCCGGTGATGATCCCCAATGATGCCATGACTGTTCCGCCTGGAACCCCTGGAGCTCCGATGGCAAACACGCCAAGGAGCAGGCAGAAAAGGATCATGCTTCCCAAGGTGGGAAGGGATCCATACAAAATTTTGGAAACCGTCATACAGAAAAAGACTTCTGTTAAAACAGAACCGCAAAGATGGATATTGGCAAAGAGCGGGATCCCGAAACGAACCATATCTTTGCGCAGAGGTTTTGCTTTTCCGGCGCATTCCAGGGCGACGCCTAAGGTGGCTGCAGAGGACATGGTGCCAACGGCAGTCAGGTAAGCCGGACCGTAATGGCGGATCACCTGAAAGGGATTTTCTTTTGCGTATATTCCGGCAAAAAGATACAAAAGACCCATCCAGATAAAATGCCCGGCCAGCACAAGGACGATCACCTGTACAAAAACTGGCAGCTGTCTGGTAATGGAGCCTTCATAAGCAAGGCCGCAGAAGGTCGTGCCGATAAAAAGGGGAAGCAGCGGTATGATGATCTTTTCCACCAGGGAAAGAACGATCTGCTGGAATTCTTCCAAAAGTCCGGTGACCCTTTGGGCTTTCGTCCAGGCGGCCGCAAGGCCCAGCATAATGGAAAACACAAGGGCGCTCATTACAGACATGATCTGCGGGATCTCCAGCTCAAATATCACCTCCGGAAGGGTTTTTAAACCTTCTGTTATGGTGACGATGGATAGACCGGGGATCAGGGCATACCCTGCCGTCATAGAAAAAAATGCGGCTCCGATTGAGGACAGATAGGCCAGTCCAACTGCAACCGCCAGCATACGGGAGGCGCTTGCTCCCATTCTGGTAATGGAAGGGGCCACAAATCCAATGATGATCAGGGGTACACAGAAATTGATCAATTGGCCGAGAATGAATTTTATGGTGACCAGGATATTTAAAAGTGCCGAAGCGGCAGCTGTCTGATCGGCGTCCCGAAGTACCAGCCCCAGGATCATTCCAATGGCCACGGCTGCCAGAAGCTTAAAAGGGAGACTTAAAAAAACACGATGTTTCTTCATAGAAGCTTCTTCCTCCTTCCTTTGTTACGGGATTTAGTTTTCGTATTTACGGAAAAATTATAATATACACAGAAAAAAACCTCAATGTTTTTGTCAAAATGTGTTAAGATAGAGGAGTATTATTTTTTGCGGCGTCAGGAGGTATAGAAAAATGGATTATTTGATCGTAGTAGATATGCAGAAAGACTTTGTAGACGGAGCTCTGGGAACGCCTATGGCACAGGCTATCGTTCCGGCAGTAATAGAAAAGATCAAAAATTTTAAAGGAAAGATCCTTTTTACCCGGGATACCCATCCGGAAAATTATCTGGATACCCAGGAAGGAAAAAATCTTCCGGTCCCCCATTGTATCAAAGGGACCGAAGGATGGGAGATCATTAAAGAACTGCGGGAATACTGCCAGGAGCCTCCCATAGACAAACCTACATTTGGAAGCATGGAGCTTGCAGAGAAACTAACAGAGGAGAAAGAGGAGATTTCTTCCGTTACCCTTATCGGTCTGTGCACCGATATCTGCGTGATCTCCAATGCGCTTTTGATCAAGGCGGCTCTTCCGGAAGTCCCGGTGTATGTGGATGCCTCCTGCTGTGCAGGGGTCACGGAGCAAAGCCACAAGAATGCTCTGGAAGCAATGAAAGTCTGCCAGATCCATATAGCAGAGGAAGGCTAAAGAAGAATGGGAAAGGACAAGAGGCAGAAACAGGAAAAATTATCTTGTCCCTTACCTAGAATCATGCTATGATAAAAAACAGGTACCGGACTTTTAAGGAGATCCCTGAGAAGAATGGACAGCCAGATCGAGATAGAAAGCAGAAAAACTGCAGACCCAGACGGCTCTGCAGGATTTTTGCATAGGTATTTTGGGTGTCCCGCCGGGACACCCTTTTTGTTTTTCCGGGAGCTCCGATCCGGGAATGTTAAAATTCAGGCAAAGGGGATAAGGAGGTATGCCATGGAAACTAGAATTGCGGTGATCGCTATAATTGTGGAAGACCGGGAGCGAAGCGAAGAGATCAACCAGCTTCTTCATGAATATGGGGAATATATCGTTGGGAGAATGGGGGTTCCCTACCGGGAGAAAAAACTCTCTATCATCAGTGTGATACTGGACGCTCCCCAGGAAAAAATCAGCGCCCTTTCCGGCAAGCTGGGTATGATCCCTGGAATTTCCAGCAAAACCCTGTATTCTAAGTTTGGAGAAAAGATATCATGAAAGAGCTGGTCCATAAGCTTTATGAAGAAAAGAAACTTTCTCCAGAAGAATTTTTCCGCCTTTTGTCGGATCGGACAGAGCAGACAGAAGAATACGCGGAGGACCTGGCAGATCAGGTAAGAAAAGAAAACTATGGGAATGTGATTTTTGTCCGGGGGCTGATCGAATTTACCAATTACTGCAGAAACGATTGCTATTACTGCGGGATCCGAAGGAGCAACCATAAGGCTCTGCGGTACCGCCTGTCTTTGGAGGAGATCCTGGATTGCTGCCGGGAGGGATATTCTTTGGGATTCCGTACCTTTGTCCTTCAAGGCGGGGAAGACGGGTATTTTGCCAGGGATAAGATGGTGGAACTGATCCAGGCAGTCAAAAGAGAATACCCGGACTGTGCGCTGACTCTTTCTATAGGGGAAAAGTCCCGGGAAGAATATAAGGCCTACAGGCTTGCAGGGGCAGACCGGTACCTTCTGCGCCATGAAACTGCCGATGAGGAACACTATCGGCTCCTTCATCCAAAGGAATTATCCATAGCACGCAGAAAAGAGTGCCTTTGGAATTTAAAAAAGCTTGGCTTTCAGACCGGTGCCGGTTTTATGGTAGGCTCTCCCGGCCAGACTGCCGGCACGCTGACAAAGGATTTTCTATTTTTACAAGAGCTTCAGCCTCAGATGGTAGGCATAGGACCTTTTATTCCCCATAAAGATACTCCCTTCGCAAAGGAGAAGGCCGGCCTTCTTAGAGATACCCTGTTTTATCTGGCCCTGATCCGTCTGATGCTGCCCCGGGTTCTGCTTCCCGCCACCACTGCTCTTGGAACGATCCATCCAGAGGGAAGGGAGCTGGGGATCCGATGCGGGGCAAATGTGGTGATGCCCAATCTCTCCCCTTCAAAGGTAAGGAAAAAATATATGCTTTATGACAACAAGATCTGTACAGGGGAAGAAGGAGCGGAAGGAATAGAGGATCTAAAGAAACGGATGGAAAAGATCGGCTGCTTTATTACAGCAGACCGCGGCGATTATAAAGGATAAGAAAGAGAGGATCAAAGATATGTACGACGTTCGTTCACCAAAAGCAACAGAATTTATCGACCATCAGGAAATCCTGGATACACTTGCGTACGCCAGGGAAAATAAGGACAATAAAGAGCTGGTCAGCAGCCTGATCGAAAGAGCGAAGGACTGTAAGGGACTTACACACAGGGAAGCGGCGCTGCTCCTGGAGTGTGAGGATGAAGAGCTTGTAGAAAAAATGTATAAAACGGCAAAAGAGATCAAACAGAAATTTTACGGGAACCGTATTGTCATGTTTGCTCCCTTGTATCTTTCCAACTATTGTATCAATGGCTGCGTATACTGCCCGTATCATGCGAAGAACAAACATATCCGAAGAAAAAAACTTACCCAGGAGGAGATCCGCCAGGAAGTGATCGCTCTGCAGGATATGGGACATAAGCGCCTGGCTCTGGAAACTGGTGAGGACCCGGTGAACAATCCCATTGAATATGTGCTGGAGAGCATCAAGACCATCTACAGCATTAAGCATAAAAACGGGGCGATCCGCCGGGTAAACGTGAATATTGCTGCTACTACGGTGGAAAACTACAAAAAATTAAAAGAAGCAGGGATCGGCACCTATATTCTCTTCCAGGAAACTTACAATAAGGAAAGTTACGAAGCCCTTCATCCCACAGGGCCAAAGAGCGATTACGCCTATCATACAGAAGCCATGGACCGGGCGATGGAAGCCGGGATCGATGATGTAGGCTGCGGCGTTTTGTTTGGACTGGAAACTTACCGGTATGATTTCGTTGGTATCTTAATGCACGCAGAGCATCTGGAAGCCCGCTTCGGGGTAGGGCCTCATACTATCAGCGTGCCTCGTGTCTGTCCGGCGGACGATATCGACACGGCAGACTTTTCCAACGCGGTTCCTGATGAGGTATTCCAGAAGATCGTGGCGGTGATCCGTATTGCAGTGCCCTATACCGGCATGATCATATCCACCAGGGAATCCGCAAAGTGCAGAGAACGCGTGCTGGATCTTGGTATTTCCCAGATCAGCGGCGGATCCAGGACCTCTGTAGGCGGATATGTGGAGGAAGAGAAGATCGAAGAAAATTCCGCACAGTTTGACGTAAGCGACAGAAGGACACTGGACCAAGTGGTTAATTGGCTTTTGGATCTGGGATATATCCCAAGCTTTTGTACGGCCTGCTACCGGGAGGGCCGGACCGGCGACCGGTTCATGTCTCTGGTAAAAGCAGGACAGATCGCAAACTGCTGTCATCCCAACGCGCTGATGACTCTTAAGGAATATCTGGAAGATTACGCTTCCCCGGATACAAAAAAGAAAGGTCTCGCTGTTATTGAACGGGAGCTTATGAATGTGGAAAGAGAAAAAACAAGGGAAATCTGTAGAAAGCATTTAAAAGAAATCGAAGAAGGCCAGAGAGACTTCCGTTTTTGACAAAGGAGAGGCTGCTGTCAGAAAAAACACTTGCATAACAAAGTAGGATAAGGTATAGTTGTGGTAAAATGCAGGTTAAGTAAAGCAAATACTTGCCTGAAATCCTATGAATCAAACACAGCATCATGTGTTAAAGGAGGAACTATCATGAAGAAATGCAGGTTGCTGATTCTGCTGATGGGACTGGCCTTGTTTGTCCCGGGCTGCGGTTTTGACGACAGTGAGGACTCCACAGTGGTAGTGATCGAAGCTACTCCCACTCCTGAGCCTACGCCCACACCTGCGGTTACGCCCACTCCTGCGGCTACCCCAACTCCGGCTCCGGTTATTGAACAGACGGCCAGCGGTGTAAATATTGAAAAACGGGAAGGCACCTATGTGGCGGCTGCTCCCCTTAACCTGCGCGCAGACTGCAGCGCGGAGGCAGAACTGGTAGGATCTGTTCCAGAAGGAACGGAGCTTACAAGTACCGGTGTAAGCGATACCGGATGGATCGAAGTGGTATATAATGGACATACCTGCTACGTAAGCGGGGATTATGTGACCCAGACCCAGACATCTGGAGATACCCAGGCAGCAGGCACGGCAGATGGTGCCGCAGTACAGCAGTAAAAAACAAAAAAGAAAGGACAGACCCTCCGGAAAATTTCCGGATGGCCTGTCCTTTTTAGCTGGGATAAACCAGTCTGTCTGGTGTGATGGATAAGAGAACCTCATCCAGATACTTTTTAGCCAGATATTTTGCCATAGGGAGATTCATGTCCAGATAGTTTCCGCAGTCTTTGGCAGATGCGCCGGGGATCTCTCCCTCATAATCACGGATAAAGGTGAAGGTTTCAATGAGCACAGGGAGGATGTCCCGGGAAGAATAGTCTCCATTTACAAGGAGATAGTTTCCGGTACGGCAGCCCATAGGTCCCCAGTAGATGATCCGGGGTCCCCATTCTTTGTGGTTGCGCAGAAATGTGGCTGCCAGATGTTCAATGGCGTGAAGCTCTGCGGTATTCATGACCGGCTCGTCATTGGGAGAAGTCATGCGGATGTCAAAGGTGGTGATGACGCTGCCGCCTATGGAATCCTTGCGGGATACATACACCCCTGGTTTCAGGCGGATGTGGTCTATGGTAAAGCTGGTTATTTTTTCCATAAGAATAAGCTCCTTTCCGCAGGATAACAAAAAACCTGCGTTTTTTCTTTGTCTGTCCCTATTTTAGCAGAAGGAGATGCCCCTTGGCAAGGAAGGATTTGACTTTGAAGGGACAGGGTGCTAAACTATCGCTATGTGAAAGTTTGGAAGAGCGTTTCCAAAAAACCTTACCGGCCCACTATGTGCCATAGTAAGGAGGAAAAGACTGGAGGATGAAATAAAATGATAGACGGAAAAAAAGTATTATTCAGCGGCATGCAGGCAACTGGAAACCTGACTTTGGGCAATTATCTTGGGGCATTGAAAAATTGGGTATCCTTAAGCGATGAGTATGAATGTTTCTACAGCGTTGTGGATATGCATTCCATTACCATCCGCCAGGATCCATCTGAATTCCGCCGCCGGGCGCGCAATCTTTTGACCCTCTATATCGCGGCAGGCCTGGATCCGGAGAAAAACTGCATTTATTATCAGTCCCATGTTTCCGGCCATGCGGAACTGGCCTGGATCTTAAACTGTTTTACTTATATGGGCGAATTGAACCGCATGACCCAGTTTAAGGATAAAGCTGCAAAACATGCGGATAATATCAATGCCGGACTTTTTACCTATCCGGTGCTGATGGCGGCGGATATCCTTCTTTATCAGGCGGATGTGGTTCCTGTGGGTGTGGACCAGATGCAGCACCTGGAGCTTACCAGAAATATCGCAGAGCGTTTCAACAACATTTACGGGGAGGTCTTTACGGTTCCGGAGGCATACATCGGAAAAGTAGGAGCGAAGATCATGAGCCTTCAGGATCCATCAAAGAAGATGTCCAAATCCGATGAGAATCCCAACGCCAGCATTTACCTTATGGATGATCCGGATACGATCATGCGCAAATGCAAACGTGCAGTAACAGACTCCGAAGGATGCATCTGCTACCGGGACGAACAGCCGGGGATTAAAAATCTGATCGATATTTACAGCGCCTGCACCGGAAAAACTCCCCAGGAGACAGTAAAAGAGTTTGAAGGAAAAGGCTACGGGGAATTAAAACCGGCAGTAGGGGAAGCGGTGATCAGTGTGCTCCGTCCGCTTCAGGAGGAATTTGCCCGGCTGAGTAAAGATAAGGCTTATCTGGATTCCATGATCAAAGCCAACGCAGAAAAGGCAGGCTATTATGCTGCCAAGACCCTTCGCAAGGTACAGCGTAAGGTAGGATTTCCTGACCGGATCCGATAAGAAAATCTGAAATTTCTGTGAAATAAATTGTTTTTTTGAGGGTATCCTGTATAATGAAATTCAAAATGCGTACAGGCATTTCCCATTCCTGCCTGTGCAGGAAAAGAAAATGAAATCGGAGGCAGAAACAATGAAAAGAAAGATCGCGGCAGTGTTTTGTGCCGCAGCACTTACCTCAGTGATGCTCGCTGGATGCGGTACGGAAGGCGGAGCGGAAGACACACAGACAGAGGAAACGGCGGAAACTACAGAAGAAGCGGCCGAAGAAGATACACAGGATGAAGCAGAAGAGCAGACAGAGGGAAGCGGACAGACTGCTGTAGATGAAGAAACAGCCAAAGAAGCTGTGGGCGAAGAGGAAGCAGAGGCAGCAGGCTTTTCAGACGGTTCCCAGAAAGACGCCGCTGATGGAGAAAGCGCCCAGAGCGCAGAACTGGATACCAGCGAGCCTTTGACCGGGATCCATCACGCCCAGATCCAGGTGCAGGATTACGGTACCATCCAGGTGGAACTGGATGCAGATACCGCACCGATCACGGTCACAAACTTTGTCAAGCTTGCCCAAGAGAATTTTTATGACGGTCTGACCTTCCATCGTATCATAGAAGGATTTATGATCCAGGGCGGAGACCCAAATGGCGATGGGACCGGCGGCTCAGAAGAGAATATTACCGGGGAATTTTCCTCCAACGGCATTGAAAATGACATTTCCCATGAGCGGGGCGTGATCTCCATGGCCCGGGCATCGGATCCGGACAGCGGAAGTTCCCAGTTCTTTATCGTACAGGCTGACAGCCAGTATCTGGACGGAGATTATGCAGCCTTCGGACATGTGACAGAAGGCATGGACGTGGTCGACCAGATCTGTGCCGATGCAGAGCCTACCGATGGAAATGGCTCTATTGCAGCAGACGCGCAGCCGGTGATCGAAAGCATTGTGATCCTTGACTAAAGACCTACAGCTTGATCACCAGTACAGGGACCGGCGGATGGTTGGGACGATTATAATAGTCGCTCTTTATGACTAGAAAGCGGCGGGGCGGAAGCTTTTTTAACCAGGAGAGGATGGCATCCTTTTCTTCAAAGCCTGAGTCCCCTCCGCTGTAAATACAAAGAGACAGGAGCCCTCCTTTCTGCAAAAGGGAAAGGGATCGCTCTAAAGCCGGTATACTGGTTTCCGCTTTTGTGGCTGTTTCATGGCTCCCGCCTGGAAGATAGCCAAAATTAAAAACAATGCAGCTTACAGATCCTTCCCGGGCATATTTGGCCATGTTTGTATGGGAATCCAGAATCAGAGAATAATTTAAGGGGGCGCCTGCGGCAAGCAGGCGTTCTTTTGTTTTTTCCAGGGCGGATCTTTGGATGTCAAAAGCGAGGACCCGTCCATTTTCTTCACAGAGCCGGCTCAAAAGAAGGGTGTCGTTCCCATTTCCCATGGTAGCGTCGATGCAGAGATCCCCCGGATGGACCTGGCGGCTTATAAAATGGGCGCACCATTGCGTGATCTGTATATTTTCCATTGCAGCCTCCTTATTGCTGAAAGTTCTAAGGGTATTATACCGGATACCCTGGGGAAATGGTGTATAAAAAAAGAAACAGGGGAAAAATCCGTTGCCACAGGGAACTTTTTCGTCTATAATACATCAGGAAAGAAATACAAGGAGGAGATGGATGTGTTAAAGGGAAAGACCATTCTTCTGGGCGTGACCGGAAGCATTGCGGCGTATAAGGCGGCATATCTGGCAAGCGCACTGGTGAAGCTTCATGCAGACGTACATGTGCTTATGACAAAAAATGCGCTGAATTTTATAAATCCGATCACCTTTGAAACGCTGACGGGAAATAAGTGCCTGACCGATACCTTTGACCGGAATTTTCAGTTCCAGGTAGAGCATGTTTCCATTGCCAAGCTGGCAGACGCGGTGATGATCGCTCCTGCAAGCGCAGATGTGATCGGAAAGCTGGCTCATGGGATCGCGGACGATATGCTCACCACCACTATCCTGGCCTGCAAATGTCCCAAAATCCTTTCACCGGCTATGAATACCAATATGTATGAAAATCCCATCGTGCAGGACAACCTAAAACTTCTGGCACGTTACGGATTTGAGATCGTAGAGCCGGCAAAGGGCCATCTTGCCTGCGGAGATACCGGAAAGGGAAAGATGCCGGAACCCCAGGAACTCCTTAACTATATTTTAAAGGCGGCCGCTTTTCCCAAAACCCTTCAGGGAAAGAAAGTCCTGGTAACTGCCGGGCCTACCCAGGAATCAGCGGATCCGGTGCGGTTCCTTACCAATCATTCCTCGGGAAAGATGGGGTACGCACTAGCCAAAATGGCCATGCTGAAGGGGGCGGAGGTGACCCTTATAAGCGGGCCGGTTTCCATCGCGCCGCCGCCTTTTGTAAAAGTGATCCCTGTGGTCTCCGCCCGGGATATGTTTCAGGCAGTGACAAAAATAAGCGGGGAACAGGATATTATCATCAAGGCCGCTGCAGTAGCAGATTACCGGCCGGCTGAGGTCAGCCCGGAAAAAATAAAAAAACACGATGAAGAGCTGAGTATGAAACTGGAACGGACAGAAGATATCCTTCAGTATCTGGGAGAGCATAAACGTCCGGGACAGTTTTTGTGCGGCTTTTCTATGGAAACTGAAAATATGCTTGGTAATTCCAGGGCGAAGCTTGAAAAAAAGCATCTGGATATGGTGGCGGCAAACAATCTCAAGGTTCCCGGCGCCGGATTCCAGGGCGACACCAATGTGATCACCCTGATTACACAGGATGAGGACGTATCACTCACGCTTATGAGCAAAGAGGATGCAGCCGTAAAGATCCTGGATAAGATCCTCTCTCTTATGGAGGATTGAAGCCCGTAAACCCAAAAGGCCGGGCATAAAAAACAAAATCTGTGCCCATAAGGCCTGTATGTATTGTATCCGCAGAAGGCGGAACGATAACAAGGAGGAAAAATTATGTGCAATGTATCAACCGCAGGGACTAAGGTCCCGGAAAGTCTGTCTAAGACCAGGGGAATGACCCAGGTGGCGCTCTTTACCGCGCTGATCCTTCTGATGGCATTCACCCCATTTCTCGGGTATATCCCTCTGGGATTTACCAGAGCAACGATCATCCATATCCCGGTGATCGTGGGAGCGCTGGTTTTGGGCCCGAAAAAAGGCGCGTTTTTAGGATTTGTGTTTGGATTGACCAGTCTGATCAACAACACGATGAATCCTACGCCCACTTCTTTTGTATTCACTCCCTTTTATACCCTTGGGGATTATGGCGGAGGCATCCAAAGCCTGGTCATTTGTTTTATTCCCAGGATACTCATTGGAGTGGTCCCTTACTATGTATATCATCTGGCAAAAAAGATCACCAAAGCTGCAAAAACTTCTTCTTTTGGACTGATCCTGGCCGGGATCAGCGGAGCGCTTACCAACACGCTCCTGGTCATGAATCTGATCTTTTTGTTCTTCCGGGAAGGATATGCAGCAGCCAATGAAGTATCCGAAAAAGCGGTATATGGATTTATCCTTTCTGTGATCGGGATCAACGGCGTACCGGAAGCCATCGTGGCAGGTATTTTGACGCTGCTCATCGGCAGGGTATTATTAAACCCCAATGTTAGGAGCAAGCTTGGCTTCTAAAAAGGATCTCCAGCGGAAAGTAAAAAAAAGAAAAGGGCAGGAAACAGGAGGATGGAGAATTATGATCTTAGCTCTTGATATAGGCAACACAAATATTGTATTGGGCTGTATTGACCGCAGCCGGACGTATTTTATTGAACGGCTTTCTACTGTGCGGACAAAGACAGAACTTGAGTATGCGATAGATATAAAGAATGTTCTGGACATTTACCATATGAAACGGTCCGACCTGGATGGCTGCATCATCTCCTCTGTGGTTCCTCAGATCACCAATGTGGTAAAGCTGGCAGCAGAGAAAATACTTAAAAAAGAAGTTATGGTCCTGGGACCGGGGATCCGGACCGGCATCAACATTATGATGGACAATCCCGGACAGCTGGGAGCCGATCTGGTGGCCAACGCAGCTGCCGGCATCGCGGAATACCCCGTACCTCTGATCATTATTGACATGGGTACGGCCACGACGGTTTCCGTTGTGGATGAAAAAAAGAATTATATCGGAGGAATGATCCTGCCTGGTGTGGGGATTTCTTTGGACGCCCTTACGGCAAGGGCTTCCCAGCTTAGCGGGATCAGCATAGAAGCCCCCAAAAAGATCATCGGAAAAAACACCATAGACTGTATGAAAAGCGGGATCCTGTACAGCAACGCGGCGGCCATTGACGGCATCATAGACCGCATCGAAGATGAACTGGGGAAAAAGACCACCGTTCTTGCCACCGGCGGCCTGGCAAAGAAGATCGTTGCCTGCTGCAGGAGAAAGGTGATCTTGGATGAAGATCTGCTGATCAAAGGACTTCTGGTCATTTATGAAAAAAATAAAACATGCTAGAACGGGGAAAGTTTCCCCTCAAATGCATCTTTAAGGACACGAGGAACCGGTGCAGTAAAAAGCATCGGTTCTTTTGTTATGGGATGCAGAAATTCCAGCTGGTAAGAGTGAAGAGGAAGGGTCAAAAAACGGTCATATACAGGATGGTATAGATAATCTCCGGGAAGAGGATGCCCGATATAACCCATGTGCACCCGGATCTGATGGGTGCGCCCGGTTTCTAAATGAAGCTCTGCCAGAGAGTATCCATTCCGTGTTTCCAGGCATTCGTAATGGGTGACGGCGTTTTCTCCCCGGGCAAAGTCCACTTTGCGTTCTATGAGGGAGGCATCGGCCCGGGCAATGGGGGCGCGGATGGTCCCTTTTGGGGGCAGAAGCCCTTCTACAACGGCAAGATAGGTCCGTTTGATCTGCCGGCTCTTCATCTGCTGGGAAAGAATGGCGGCGCTAAGGGGATTTTTGGCCAGGATAAGTGCCCCTGTGGTATCCCGGTCCAGACGGTTGATGCAGCGGTACACAAAGGGTTCCCCTTTTGCAGCGTAATAATAGGCAGCACCATTGGCAAGGGTGTTGGTATAGTTCCCTATGGAAGGATGGATGGGGGTGTCGGCAGGTTTATTTAGGATCAGGATATCTTCGTCTTCAAAAAGGATGTCCAGTTTCATGGGGCAGGGCAGGATGCGGCCGGCGGCTTCTGTTTCTCTGACCCGGATGCGCAGATGATCCGCTGCTTTTAAGATGGTCCGTCCAAAGGCAGGGGTTCCGTTTAGGAGAATGGCCTGTCTGTCTTCCTTCATGGAGGAAAGAATACGCCGGGAAAAGCCCTGATCCCTTAGAAAATCAAGAATGGTCACCCCTTGAGCTGCCGGGGTGATGGTATATTCCAAAATTCGTTCCATATTGGTCTCATTTCCTTTATTTTTCTAAAGAATAGCAGATTTTAAGAAAAATAACAAGAATAGGCCATAAAATACCGGAAAGCTGTAAAGAATCACATTGATTTTTGTCGAAAACTTATGTAATATAGAGGTAAGGTTTGGTAGAGAATAGTTAATTATAGAGATCAAAAAAGGAGAAAGATTATGTATTTATCAGAATTGTTTTTGAGGGATGTGAAGGAGACAATGACAGTGGAGGAGGCAGAGCTTGCTTTGAAGCGCTGCGACAGCCAGCTGTGCAGCGAAATGAACCTGCAGCCGGGCGGGGAAATCCCTCTGGATGCTTTTTTGAGGACAGACGAAGGAGGAAACCCGGTCGGTTTAAACAAAAAGGGGGAAGAACTCCGGGATTTCTGGGATGTTTACAAAGACTTTGATGAGGACATACCGGAAGAAAAAAAAGATGGATTGATTTTGCCGAACCTTGCGAAGAGAATTGACTTTTATCAAACCGGAATATATAATAAATAACGGAATTGCATTTTAGGGAAAAAGTACTTTCAGGAAGCAGGCGGAAATCCTGCGCAAGTCCGTTACTGTTACAGCCAGATACTGGGTGCTTTTTCAGGTGAGGAACAACCTGCGGCAACCGGGGAGTTCTGGTAAGATGGGAAGCTTTGTTGTCTGAACAAGGCTTCTTTTTTATTTTAGGACAAAGGCTTTTGGAGGAGATATGGAGTACAAAAACGGGCTGGAAGATTATTTTGTGATCCGCAGTCAGAAGAAAATGCGGTACGGCTATACCACCGGCTCCTGCGCGGCAGCTGCCTGCAAAGGTGCGGCAGAGATCCTTCTTGGAAGAAAAAAGATTTCTGCCGTAAAGCTGATGACTCCCAAAGGGATTCCGCTGACTTTGCAGCTTCAGGATATCCAGATAGGAGAAGAGATGGTTTCCTGTGCCGTTCAAAAGGACGCAGGAGACGATCCGGATACCACCAATAGACTTTTGATCTATGCCAGTGTGAAAAAAACGGATGGGTCAGATGCGGATGGGCCAGCAATTACGGTGGAGGGAGGAGACGGCGTAGGCCGTGTGACCAGACCCGGGCTTGCCCAGAAGGTGGGGGAGGCTGCCATCAATCCCGTGCCAAGAGAGATGATCCAAAAGGCAGCCCGGGAAATCTGTGGCAAATACGGGTATGAAGGGGGGCTTTCGGTGGTGATCTCTGTGCCGGGAGGCGAGGAGACTGCCAAAAAGACCTTTAATCCCAGGCTGGGGATCCAGGGCGGGATTTCTATTTTGGGGACCACTGGCATTGTGGAACCTATGAGCGAGAAAGCCCTGATCGAAAGTATCCGTGTGGAAATGAAACAGCATCTTGCCATGGGGGAAGAATACCTTCTGATGACCCCGGGCAACTACGGAGAACAGTATTTAAAAGAGCATATGCAGCTTCCCTTTCAGAAGAATATCAAATGCAGCAATTATGTGGGTGAGACCATCGATATGGCGGTAGATATGGGGGTGAAAGGGATTCTGTTCATCTCTCATATCGGAAAATTTGTAAAGGTGGCTGCCGGGATCATGAATACCCATTCCCACAGTGCAGACGCCAGGATGGAAGTGCTGACTGCAAACGCCCTTCGGGCAGGGGCCGGCCTGTCCTGTGCCCGGAAGATCCTGGAGTGTACAACTACCGACGATGCCCTTGGGGTCCTGGAGTCAGAGAAGATCCTTGAAAAGACCATGGAACAGATCACAAACCGCATTCAGTTTTATCTGGATCATCGTTCTTATGAGCAGATCCTTTTGGGGGCAGTGATCTTTTCCCAGACCTATGGCTATCTGGGACAGACTCCAAATGCGGCAGAACTGATAAAACGGCTTCAGAAATAGCTTTTGAAATATTACAGATAAGAAAGGATAAGGAAATTATGGTACATTTTGTAGGCGCGGGACCGGGAGCACCGGATCTGATCACCGTAAGAGGAAAAGAGCTTTTAGAGGAAGCAGATGTGATAATATATGCAGGATCCCTGGTCAATCCCAAGCTTTTGGAGTATACCAAGGATGTGTGTACCATCCACAACAGCGCAAAGATGACGCTGGAGGAAGTGATCCAGGTGATGGAAAAAGCAGAAGCAGAGGGAAAGACCACTGTGCGGCTTCATACCGGAGATCCCTGTATTTACGGAGCGATCCGGGAACAGATGGATATTTTAGATCAAAAAGGGATCTCTTATGATTACTGCCCGGGAGTCAGCTCTTTTTGCGGAGCGGCAGGCGCTTTGAATCTGGAATATACCCTTCCGGATATTTCCCAAAGCGTGATCATCACCAGAATGGAAGGGAGGACGCCGGTTCCCCCAAAGGAAAGCATCCAGTCCTTTGCAGCCCATAACGCTACGATGGTCATTTTTTTAAGCACGGGAATGCTGGAGGAACTGAGCAGACGGCTGATCCAGGGAGGCTATCGGGAAGATACGCCTGCGGCCATTGTGTATAAGGCTACCTGGGAGGACGAGAAGAAGTTTATCTGTACCGTAGGAACCCTTGCCCAGACGGCTAAGGAGCATCAGATCACAAAAACGGCCCTGATGATCATCGGAGATGTGGTAAAGACCTCTCATTATGACCGTTCCAAGCTGTATGATCCGGATTTTACTACGGAGTTCCGGCAGGCAAAGAAATAAAGGAGAGAATGTTGTGAAGATTTCGGTGATCTGCTTCAGCCTTACCGGAGAACAGACGGCAAAACGCCTGGCACAGGGACTCAAAAAAAATGGACGGGAAGTACTTTTGGCAAAAAAAAGCAGATATCTTGAGGATTCTATCCGGGAGGATTTAAAAACCTGGACCGGCAGACAGTTTCTGGAAGCAGACGGTATTATTTTTGTGGGTGCCTGCGGCATTGCAGTGCGCAGTATCGCGCCTTTTATCCAGGGGAAAAAGACAGATCCGGCGGTGCTCTCGGCAGATGAGTGCGGCAGATTTGTGATCTCTCTTTTATCCGGCCATTTAGGAGGCGCCAATGAACTGGCAGAAGAGGCGGCGGGTATTTTGGGAGCGATTCCGGTGGTGACGACTGCCACTGACCTTCATGAACGGTTTGCAGTGGATGTGTTTGCAAAAAAAAATCGCTGTGCCATTTTGCATATGCAGGCAGCAAAGGAAGTGTCAGCCGCTGTGCTGGCAGGAAAGCCTGCGGGCTTTTACAGCGATTATCCCTGGGAGGGGACACTTCCAAAGGGACTGGTGCCCTGTGATGCGTTGGGAAAGCCTTGTACCGGCGGGGAAAGCCTTGAACTGGGGATCGCAGTGAGTATTTATAAAGATCGGAAACCCTTTCCGTCCACCGTCAGTGTGGTGCCGTCTGCCGCTGTGATCGGGATGGGCTGCAAAAAAGGCACCTCTAAAGATGACCTGAAACAGGCGGCAGAGGGATGCAGGGAGCGTCTGGGCATTTATCCCCAGGCCCTGGGCGGAATAGCCAGTATCTCCCTTAAGAAGGAGGAGCCAGGGCTTTTGGCTCTTTCAGAAGAATGGGGGATTCCTTTTTCTACTTTTACAGAACAGGAATTGCTGGCTGTGCCGGGCAACTTTACCGGTTCGGAATTTGTAAAGCACATTACAGGTGTGGATAATGTATGTGAAAGGAGTGCGCTTCTCCTGGCAAAAGGAGGACGCCTGATAGAAAAGAAAGTATGCGGCAGCGGGGTGACGACTGCTGTGGCAGAAAAAAAATGGAGGATCAGTTTTGAGTAAAATATATGTAGTGGGGATCGGCCCCGGGGACTATGAACAAATGACAGGAAGAGCTGTGAGAGCCCTTAAAGAAAGCGATGTGATCATCGGCTATACGGTGTATGTGGACCTGGTAAAGGCGTACTTTTCCGAAAAGGAATTTTTGACCACACCAATGAAAAAGGAAGTAGACCGCTGTATTCTGGCTTTTGAAAAAGCAGAAGCCGGGAAAACTGTTTCTATGATCTGCAGCGGAGACGCCGGCGTATATGGAATGGCAGGTCTTATGTATGAGATCGGAGAAAAATATCCGGATGTGGAGCTTGAGGTGATCCCGGGGGTGACAGCGGCTACCGGGGGAGCGGCTGTTCTGGGCGCGCCCCTGATCCATGATTTCTGCCTGATCAGTTTAAGCGACCTGCTCACTCCCTGGGAAAAAATCGAAAAAAGACTTTCTTGTGCGGCGCAGGCAGATTTTGCAGTGTGCCTTTATAACCCGTCCAGCAAAAAACGTAAGGATTATCTGAAAAAAGCCTGCCAGATCCTTTTGGAATATAAAGCAGAGGATACGGTATGCGGACTGGTGTCCAATATCGGCCGGGAGGGAGAAACCTCCCGGGTATTGACCTTAAAGGAACTTAAGGACACGGAAGTGGATATGTTTACAACGGTTTTTGTGGGAAATTCCCAGACAAGAAATATCGGCGGAAAGATGGTCACGCCCAGAGGCTACCGCTATGAGTAAGGCAGTTGTTTTTGCCGGCACCTCTGAAGGGTATGAACTGTGCCGGTTTTTATCTGCTCATCAGGTGGCGGTCCATGCCTGTATGGCCACCGGATATGGAGGACGTGTATTAGAACAGCAGGAGGGCCTATATGTTCACAGCAAACGGATGGATGCTGAGGAAATGGAGGAACTCTTTAAAAGTGAAAAACCGGATCTGGTCCTGGACGCCACACATCCCTATGCGGATCTTGTTACAGAAAATATCCGAAGGGCCTGTGAAAAGACCCATGTGCCCTGCTGGCGTGTGCTCAGGGGACAGGGGGAAAAAAGCCGGGATGGAGTTTATACAGACACCATAGAAGAGGCGGTGGATTTTCTGAAAGGGACAAAAGGGAACATCCTTCTTACCACAGGCAGCAAGGATCTGGCGGCTTTTACCAAACTGCCGGATTATAAAGAACGGCTTTTTGCCAGAGTCCTTTCCCTGCCTCAGGTGCTGGATACCTGCCGTACACTGGGGATTGAGGGACGGCATCTCATCGGTATGCAGGGACCCTTTTCTATGGAAATGAATGTGGCCATGCTCCGCCAGTTTCATTGCGCCTATCTTGTGACCAAGGATTCCGGGGATGCCGGAGGATTTCAGGAAAAAATAGACGCGGCTTTGACCTGCGGGGCTGTTCCGGTGATCATAGGCCGGCCTTCCAGGGAAGAGGGCAGATCTCTTTCCCAATGCAAAAAAGATCTGGCAGGGTATTTTAAATTCCAGATCAAGCCTCATATCACGCTTTTGGGGATCGGGATGGGAAGCCGGGATACTTTGACCATAGAAGGAGAAAGAAGACTTAAGGAGGCAGATCTGCTGATCGGTGCTTCCCGGATGGTAAAGGCCGTGCAGCTGCCCCACCATCAGGTATTTTGTGAGTACCGGCCGGAAAAAATCCTTGGGTATATCCGGGAACATCCGGAATACGAAAATGTGGTGATCGCCCTTTCCGGAGACGTGGGGTTTTACAGCGGGGCCAGAAGGCTTTTGGAGATCCTAGGCAAGGATACGGAAGTGATCTGCGGGATCTCCTCCGTTGCCTATTTTATGGCAAAAGCCGGCTTGTCCTGGGATGACGCGGTTTTAAAGAGCGTCCATGGAAGGAGTTCCAATCTCATACCGCTTATCCGGCAGAATCAAAAGGTTTTTGCTATTTTAGGGACGAAAGACGGCGTGGGATGCCTGGCCAGAGAACTTTGCGATTTTGGAATGGGAGAGGTGACCCTTTATGTAGGGGAAAATCTTTCCTATGAAGATGAAAATATTTTCTTTAGACCTGCCAAAGAGCTGACTGCCTATGAAGGAGAAGCCTTGAGCGTGGTCTGTGCGTACAATAGAGAAGCGCTGCCTATGCACGCAACCCATGGAGTTCCGGACCGGGAATTTCAAAGAGGAAAAACACCTATGACAAAAGAGGAAGTGCGGGCAGTTTCCCTTATGAAACTGGCTCTATGCCAGGATTCCATCTGCTATGACGTAGGAGCGGGTACCGGTTCTGTGTCTGTGGAGATGGCCCTTCGTGCCCATCAGGGCTGGGTATATGCCATTGAAAAAAAGGATGAGGCAGCAGAACTTATCAGAAAAAACAAAGTTAAATTCGCGGCATCCAATCTGGAGATCATAGAGGGGACCGCGCCGGAAGCTCTTAGAAGCCTCCCGGCTCCTACCCATGCCTTTATCGGAGGCTCCTCCGGAAAGCTGGAAGAGATCGTAGGTCTTCTGCTGGAAAAAAATCCCCAGGTGCGGATCGTGATCAACTGCATTACCCTGGAAACGGTGGCAGAAGGAATAAAAATGATGAAAAAGTATGGATTTTTGGAAACCGATATCGTGCAGCTTGCGGTGTCCCGAGGGAAGGCGGCGGGCCCGTATCATTTGATGATGGGGGAAAACCCGATCTATATCCTTACCTGCCAGTACCCAGGCGGCAGTCAGGAACAAGAAGATGCTTAAAGATACTATGGCGTCAAAAAGGAGGAGACTATGAGACTTCCAAGGATAATGCTCAGTGCAGGCAGCAGCGGAAGCGGGAAAACCCTTCTCACCTGCGGACTTTTGAAGGCCTTAAGTGATCTGGGGGTGAAGACGGCATCCTTTAAATGCGGGCCGGACTACATAGATCCTATGTTTCACAGCCGGGTGCTGGGAATCCCTTCCCGCAATCTGGACACTTTTTTTACCGGAGAAAAACGTACCAGGTATCTGTTGGGAAAAGGTGCCCAAAATTGTGATCTTGCGGTGATGGAAGGCGTGATGGGTTACTATGACGGGCTGGGAGGGACCACCACAAAGGCAAGCGCCTATGATCTGGCCCGTGTAACGGATACACCGGTGATATTGATCGTAAACAGCAAAGGGATGAGCGTTTCTCTGGCCGCATATATTAAGGGATTTTTGGAATACAAAGAGGACAGCCGCATCAAAGGCGTGATCTTAAACCAGCTTTCCCCAATGCTGTATCCAAGGATGAAAGCACTTCTTGAGGAAGAACTGGGGATCCAGGTGCTGGGCTATGTGCCAAAGCTTGAGGACTGCGTGCTGGAAAGCCGCCACTTAGGGCTTTTGCTGCCCCATGAGGTAAAGGACCTGCAGGAAAAACTGAAAAAGCTGTCATCGGTTTTGAAAGATACCGTAGATATCCAGAAAATCCGAAAACTTGCCGAAAGTGCCGGAGAACTGCTCCTGCCGGAAAATCTAAAGGACGAAGAGGAAGCCTTCTCTTTTCGCCTGGGGGAAAGGGTAAGGATCGGAGTGGCCAGGGACGAGGCCTTCTGCTTCTTTTACCAGGATAATTTCCAGCTGCTTCAGGAGATGGGAGCGGAAATGGTATGGTTTTCGCCCCTCCATGATCCCTGTCTCCCCAGTGATTTGGACGGTCTTCTTTTTTATGGGGGGTATCCGGAATTGTATGCCGGCGCCCTTGGGGAAAATCAGTCCATGCTCCAGTCTGTGCGCCGTGCAGTAAAGGGCGGCCTTCCCTGTATGGCAGAGTGCGGCGGTTTTATGTATCTTCATGGGGAGATGGAAGGGATGGATGGCGGCATTTATAAAATGGCAGGTGTCCTTCCCGGCAGGGTATATCGTACGCCAAAGCTTCGCCGGTTTGGCTACGTGACCCTTAAACAGAGGAAACCGGTTTTGGGAACAGAGGCTCTGGGGGAGATCCCGGCACATGAATTCCACTATTTTGATTCCGAAAACTGCGGGGAGTCTTTTCGTGCTCAAAAGCCCATAAGCAGCCAGGCGTGGGAATGTATCCATGGAACGCCTTCCCTTATGGCAGGATTTCCCCATCTTTATTATTATGCCGCCCCCAAAGTTCCCAGGGCATTTTTGACAGCCTGTGCCGCTTATAAACAAAATTTACGAAAAAAAGCCGGCTGTCCATAAAGGAGGAAACGATGCTCTATCATATGCTTGCCCTTACAGCGGGCTTTATCCTGGATCTGCTCTTTGGAGATCCCAGGTGGCTGTACCATCCGGTTTGCCTGATCGGAAAAGTGATCGATCGTTTGGAAGGAATCCTTAGAAAACTCTTTCCCAAAAGCAAAGGAGGAGAACTGGCAGCAGGGACCCTGGAAGTAGTTCTGGTCTGTCTGCTCTGCGGCGGGATCCCTTTGGGAGTCCTGTATGTTTTGTATCACAGCATTCCCTTTGCCGGGTTCCTTCTGGAGTGCTTTTGGTGCTATCAGCTTCTGGCTGTGAAATCTTTAAAAACAGAAAGCATGAAAGTGTATGAACGCCTGACTGCGGGAACGCTGGAGGAAGCCCGCCAGGCTGTGTCTATGATCGTGGGAAGAGATACCCAGAATTTAAGCAAAGAAGGGGTTACAAAGGCGGCGGTAGAAACCGTGGCAGAAAACGCTTCTGACGGAGTGATCGCGCCGATGCTCTATATGGCCCTTGGAGGGGCGCCCCTTATGTTTCTTTATAAAGGGATCAACACCATGGATTCCATGCTGGGATATAAAAATGAAAAGTATCTTTATTTTGGAAGGCCTGCTGCAAAATTGGATGATGCAGCAAATTATCTCCCCTCCAGGATTTCCGGCATTTTGATGTCGGCTGCAGCTGTTTTTGCGGGATTGGATGGGAGACATGCCTTTTCCATTTATTTTAGAGACAAAAGAAATCATGCAAGCCCCAATTCCGCCCAGACAGAGGCTGCCATGGCCGGGGCGCTGAATATCCAGCTTGCAGGCAATGCCTATTATTTTGGAAAATTATATGAAAAGCCCACCATCGGCGACCCGGTGCGGGAAATCGAACCCCGGGATATCATAAGGGCCAACCGGCTCTTATATGTAACGGCGGCTATGGCACTGCTTTTGTGTCTGGCAGCGGCGGGGCTGCTCTTATTCATATAGATGAAACTACCAGGATGCCTTAATGGCGTCAGAAAAGAAAACGAGGTAAATATGACCAAGCATGTTCATGGAGGAAATATATATCAATACAAGGACTGTATAGATTTTTCCGCAAACTGCAATCCCCTGGGGACACCGGAAAAAGTTAAAGAAGCGGTCATAGAAAGTCTTTCCCAACTGGGGGATTATCCCCAGGTGGGGTATGGTCCCCTCAGGGAAGCTCTTGGCAGATATGAAGGGGTAAAGCCAGAACAGGTCGTCTGCGGAAACGGAGCGGCAGAGCTGATTTATACGCTCTGTCATGCCTTAATGCCTAAGAGAGCCCTTGTTCCTGCTCCTACCTTTGCAGAATACCCCCAGGCTTTGGAGAGCACAGGATGCAGGATCCGGGAATACCTTCTGCTGGAAGAAGAAAACTTTGTTCTGGGAGAAAAGTTCCTTGGAGCCCTGGATGAAAACACGGATATCGTCTTTCTGTGCAATCCCAATAATCCTACAGGGGTGCTTATTGAGCGGGAAGTCTTGATAAAAATCTTGAAACGCTGCCGGGAATTGGATATTTTTCTGGTGGTGGATGAATGTTTCCTGGATTTTGTGAAAAAGCCGGAAAATTACAGCCTGAAGGCTTTTTTGGAGGAATATGACAATCTGTTTCTTTTAAAAGCCTTTACCAAACGGTATGCTATGGCGGGGATCCGCCTGGGATATGGACTTTGCGGGAACCGGAGCATTTTAAAGCGAATGGAAGGCTGCGTGCAGCCCTGGAATCTTTCCGTGATGGCTCAGGCTGCTGGAATCGCCGCCTTAAAAGAAGAAGAATATGTAAAGCGGGGAAGAAAACTGGTCTTTCAGGAGGCAGACCGATTAAAAAGAGAACTTTCTCTTTTGGGCTTTCAGGTTTATCCTTCCTGTGCCAATTATTTATTTTTCCGGGGACCGGAGGATCTGTTTTCCCGCTGTATAAAAGAAGGGATCCTTATTCGGGACTGCAGCAATTATTCCGGCCTGAAAAAAGGCTATTATCGTGTGGCAGTAAAAACCGAAGAGGAAAATGATGCCCTCATCAATGCCCTTGCACAGATACAAAGGAACGAGTGAAAGCAAGTTTTTAAAGCTTTCGGGATGACGCGCCTGGCGCGCCAGGAAAGGAGAAAAAATGGCAAAAGCGATCATGGTACAGGGAACCATGTCTAATGTGGGAAAAAGTCTGATAGCCGCAGGACTGTGCCGGATTTTTAAACAGGACGGCTATCGTGTGGCCCCTTTTAAATCTCAGAATATGGCCCTGAATTCGTTTATTACCAGCGAAGGACTGGAAATGGGCAGAGCCCAGGTGATGCAGGCGGAAGCCGCCGGGATTCTGCCGTCGGTCCTTATGAATCCCATCTTATTGAAACCTACCAACGACGTGGGATCCCAGGTGATCGTAAATGGCGAGGTCCTGGGAACCATGAGCGCCAGGGAGTATTTCCGCTATAAAAAGAAGCTGGTGCCGGAGGTCCAAAAGGCCTACGATACCCTTGCCGGGGAAAACGATATTCTTGTGATCGAAGGCGCCGGCAGCCCTGCGGAGATCAACCTTAAGGATGAGGATCTTGTAAATATGGGTATGGCGAAGATGGCAAAAGCTCCGGTCCTCTTGGTAGGAGATATTGACAGGGGCGGCGTGTTTGCCCAGCTGATCGGGACCGTGGAACTTCTGGAAGAAGAGGAGCGTTCTATGGTAAAAGGTCTGATCATCAATAAATTCCGGGGAGACAAGACCATTTTGGATCCGGGGATCAAAATGCTGGAAGAAAAGATCGGCATACCGGTGATCGGAACGGCGCCCTATCTGGATATCCAGGTGGAGGATGAGGACAGCCTTACGGAACGTTTTGACAGAAATGAAGAGATCGGCCTGATCGATATTGCAGTGATCCGGCTTCCCCGTATTTCCAATTTTACAGACTTTAATCCTTTCGAGAATATCCCGGGAGTTTCTCTGCGGTATGTAAGGCATCCTTATGAACTGAAAAATCCGGATCTGATCATTCTGCCCGGAACCAAAAATACCATGGAAGACCTTTTGTGGATGCGGGAGAGCGGTATGGAGGCTGTCGTGCTGAAGGCGGCGTCTAAGGGCACCTTGCTCTTTGGAATCTGCGGCGGCTATCAGATGCTGGGAGAAACGCTGAGCGATCCCGATAAGGTGGAAGCCGGAGGAAGCATCAAAGGTATGGGCCTTCTTCCCATGGATACGGTTTTTGCCCCAAGTAAAACAAGAACCCGGGTACAGGGCGCCTTTGGCTCCTTTTCGGGAGTGTGGGAGCCCCTTTCCCATAAAAATCTGGAGGGCTACGAGATCCACATGGGAGAAAGCTGCCTGAGGCAGGAGGCACACCCGGCGGCTTCCCTCATAGATGCTGTTACCGGAAAAGAAAAAACGGATGGAGCCTGCTATGAAAACGTGTGCGGCACCTATGTCCATGGGGTATTTGACCGGGAAGAAATCGCAGAGGCCGTGATCGAAGCCATTGGAAGAAAGAAAGGAATCGATGTTTCTGCCATGTCCGGGATTGATTTTGCCGCATTTAAAGAAACACAGTATGATATTCTTGCAGCGCAGCTTCGGAAGCATCTGGATATGAAGCGGATCTATGAAATACTTGAGGAGGGCATTTAAAGGAGGAAGACAGGATGAAAATAGAGTTGGAACAGGTAAAACCCATGGAAATAGAAGAAAAAAGTTTTGAGATCATCACCCGTGAACTGGGAGACACGCCGCTAGTCCCCGGGACCGAATTGATCGTAAAGCGGTGCATCCACACAAGCGCGGATTTTGACTATGCCAAAAATCTCTGCTTTTCAGAAGACGCCGTTTCCCGCGCCATTAAGGCCCTAAAGGACGGAGCCTGCATTGTTACGGACACCCAGATGGCAAAAGCCGGGATCAACAAGCGGGCATTGGAACGCCTGGGAGGCGAAGTCTATTGCTTTATGTCTGATGAGGACGTTGCCGCAGCGGCAAAAGAAAAGGGAACGACCAGAGCTGCCGCCAGTATGGACAAAGCGGCTGCCCTTGAGAAAAATCTGATCTTTGCTATTGGGAATGCCCCTACCGCCTTAGTTCGCCTTTATGAGCTGATCCAGGAGAAAAAGCTTTCTCCAAAGCTCATCATCGGGGCACCGGTAGGCTTTGTCAATGTGATCCCTTCTAAGGAGCTGATCATGGAGACAGACATCCCCTATATTGTAGCCAGGGGCAGAAAAGGGGGAAGCAACATTGCCGCCTGCATCTGCAATGCCCTTCTTTATATGATCGACAATAACAGGGATTAATCTTCCCGGGCAAGGATATCCCTTAAAAGAGAGAGGGCAGGAAGAAAATCTTCTGCCGGCATGGAAGAGCAGGACAGCAGGAAGGTGACCATTCCTTCCTCCTCTTTTAGGAGCTGGAGGCGCAGCCCTTCCTGTTCCGCCTGGGACAGGATTTCCCTGGCCGGATGGCGGGAGGAAAGAGTAAGGGCGATGCTGGTCCCGGCGGAACCGATCTGGATGGAACCAGTTTCTCCAAAGACTTTTTGCACATCTTCCACCAGCTGCCGGAGCTTTTGGGAGTAAAGCCTTTTCAGACGGCGGGTCTGGGCGGCCAGATGTCCGTCCCGTATAAACTGGCACAGGGCGATCTGCTCTGCCTTGGAGGCAGTCTGGTTGTAAGCGGATGCCTTTTCCTTGTAGGCGTCTTTCAACTCTGCCGGAAGGACCATAAAGCTGATACGGATGGAAGGGAGCAAAAGCCTGGAAAAGGAGCCGATATAGACCACCCCCTGGCCCTGGCAGAGACTGTATAGGGATGGGGTAGGCTTTTGGAGATATACAAATTCATTTTCAAAATCGTCTTCAATGATCAGCCCATTGTGCTGTGAGGCATAGCGGATCAGTTCCAGCCTTCGGGAAACCGGCATGATCTCGCCCCATTTTGTCATATGGGCAGGGGAGACATAGATCACGCCGCAGTCTTTATCCCGGTAATGGACAGAAAAACCGTAATCGGCAAACACCGTGCTGCCCTGCAGGAACGAGGGATTGGGAAAGGAAACGCTTTTTTTGTCACGGATCAGGGGGCAGAGAATGTGCAGAAGGCTTTGGACACCTGCTCCCACAACGATATCATCGGCAGTACAGAGGATGTTTCTGCGGTCCCGAATGTATTCACAAAGGGTCTGGCGAAAATCTGCCTCTCCCTGAGGCTCCCCGTAGGAGAGCAGCCGCTGGCTTTGGCGCAGGGCACTTTTGATATACCGGCGCCACACATCAAAATGAAAGCTTTCCCGGTCTACACCGGAGGAAGCGAGATCATAGCGGCAGGAAAGGGCTTTTGGGGTCTGTTCTTTTTTTAAAACCTGGGGCTTTTGGCTGCGCTCTGTGACGAAATAGCCGCTTTGGGGCCTGGAGATGATGTATCCGTCAGCTGCAAGCTGCAGGTAGGCATTTTCTACGGTAGTGCGGCTTAGGCAAAGCTCGGCGGCACACTTGCGCAGAGAAGGCATTTTGGTGCCGGGAGGAAGCTGGCCTTTTTGGATCAGCTCCCTGTAATATTGATAGACCTTCAGATATAAATGCTCAGAAGGGGCTGTTTTTTCGAGATCCAGATTCATGGTATCCTCCCTTTCATAAATCCTGTTTAGTGGTATTGTATAGTACCAAAGGATAGATTACAAGTAGTTGGAACAACAAAAACAGAGGTGATATATTGAAAAAGATAGCAGTGCTCCAGGATCTTTCGGGACTTGGCCGGTGCTCACTAACAGCGGCGATCCCGGTGATCTCCGCTATGGGAGTGCAGGCCTGTCCCCTTCCTACCGCTGTTTTGAGCAATCAGACCGGGTTTTCTTCCTGCTATATGGATGATTATACGGACCGGATGGAAAAGATCATGGAGGAATGGGAAAAAAGAGATTTTATCCCGGATGGGATCTACACCGGCTTTTTGGCCGGAACCGATCAGGCAGACCAGATCCTTAGATTTCTGGATATTTTTGCCAAAGAACATACCTGGATCCTGATCGATCCGGTAATGGGAGACAAAGGAGAAGCCTTTGGCTTTTATACAGAAGCCTTATGCGAAAAGATGCGCAGGATCGCCGGAAGGGCCCATGTGATCACGCCAAACCTTACCGAAGCCATTTTGCTTTTAAAAGGCAGAGCGGGCTTGGAAGAAACTTGGAAGGAGTTAAAAGCCCTTAAGGAAGAAGAATTTTGCGAAAGGGTTCAAAAACTCGGAGAAGAACTTTGCAGCAGGTTTTCTCTTAGAGCGGCTGTGATCACGGGAATCGAGAAAGATAGGAAAGACGGAGGATCCTGGATCGGAAATCTTATATGGGAGCAGGGCGCAGCCTTTTGGTGTTTTTCCAGAAAGTACGGCGGAAGCTACTCCGGTACCGGCGATCTGTTTGCCTCAGTGCTGTGCGCCGGTTTGGTAAAGGGAATGTCTATGAAAGCAAGCGTAAAAAAGGCGGTATCCTTTTTGGAAGGCGCCATCCGGGATACGGTAATGGAAGGAACAGACCGGAATGAGGGCGTATGCTTCGAAAGGCATTTATGGAAACTGCTGTAAAAAGCGTATTTTTTAAATCGTAGAAAAGGAGAATCAGAAGATGAAGGGAATGTTGTATGGAGTGGGCGTGGGTCCGGGAGATCCGGAGCTTATGACTCTAAAAGCCGTGAGGATGATCAAGGAAAACGAAGTGATCGCCGTTCCGGGAGAGAACGTAAAAGAGACGGTGGCTTATCAGATCGCGGTACAGGCCGTGCCGGAGCTTGAGGAAAAGGAACTGCTCCCGATATTTATGCCCATGACCCATGACCGGGCAAAAATGGAAGAAAATCATCAAAAAGGAGCAAAAACCATAGAGACATACCTGGAACAGGGAAAAAATGTGGTTTTCTTAACCTTAGGCGATCCTACCATTTATTCCACTTTTACCTATCTTCAGAAAATCGTAGAAAGCCATGGATATAAGACCGGACTGGTAAGCGGGATCACCTCCTTCTGTGCAGCTGCGGCCCGGATGAATCTTCCCCTTGCGGAGTGGAACCAGCCGCTCCATGTGATCCCTGCTGTCCATTGTCTGGAGAATACCCTGGATCAGCCGGGAAATTATGTATTGATGAAAACGGGAAGAAAAATGAGCCAGGTAAAAGAGATCCTCAAAGAAAGCGGCAGAGATGTCCATATGGTAGAAAACTGCGGAATGAAAGAGGAGCGGATCTACACAGGCGTTGGGGAGATCCCGGAGGATGCCGGATATTATTCTCTGATCATTGCAAAAGAACCCCAAAGAGGCCGGTAAGATTTTGCTCCGGCAAAATACCGGGAGGAATTGACAGCAGAAGGCATAATGATTATGATAGAAACGATAAAGGAACGATTACAAAGGAGAATAGCAGGATTATGAGTATTTCCATGATTGGTGTGGATCACAGCAGGGCACCGGTAGATATACGTGCACTGTTTGCATTTACGAAAAAAAATGCCGGGGAGGCGATGGAAAGGCTGAAAAGCCAGGAAGGCATCCGCGGCTGTATCATCCTGTCTACCTGCAACCGCTTGGAAATATGGGCTAGTGTGGAGGACACCTTTGAGCTTTCCCTTTATGACTGCCTTTGCCGGCTAAAAGGGATCCAGGACGCTTCTTATGAAGAATATTTTGTAAAAAGAACAGACCGGGAGGCAGTGGAGCATCTCTTTTACCTGGCAAGCGGACTGAAATCCCAGATCCTGGGAGAGGATCAGATCTTAACTCAGGTAAAGGATGCCTTAAATCTGGCCAGAGAACACTTCACCACGGACAGTGTCCTGGAAGTGCTGTTCCGGATGGCGGTGACAGCCGGAAAGAAGATCAAGACAGAGGTGCCCTTTGCCCATGGAAATCCTTCGGTGATCCACCAGGCTGTGGCCTACCTGGAAAGCCAGGGATATTCCATCAAAGGAAAAACCTGTATGGTCATTGGAAACGGTGAGATGGGAAAAGTAGCGGCACAGACACTAAGGGAAGCCGGAGGGGATGTGACGGTGACGGTCCGGGAATACAGAAGCGGTATCGTACAGATCCCTGTAGGCTGCAAGCGGATCAATTATACAGAGAGGGTATCTTATCTGCCCAAATGCGACCTGGTGGTAAGTGCTACAGCCAGTCCGAACTTTACTCTGCGGGAAGAGATCTTCGAAAATCTTGAGCTTGAGAAAACCCTGATCCTTATCGATCTGGCAGTACCCAGAGATATCGAGCCGGGGATCGGCCGTATGGAAGGCATAACCCTTTACGATATGGACAGCTTCCGTCTGGAAAAAATGCCGGCTGAGCTGGCGGAAAACCTGGAGGCGGCAGGGGAGATCGTCCGCGCTCAGATGGAAGAATTTTATCAGTGGCTGGACGGCAGGGATGTGATCCCCAGGATCATGGAGATCAAAGAAGAGGCGGTTCGGGATCTGAACCTTAGAATCGAGAAAATATTAAAAAACACACCTATGGAAGAACAGGACAGGGGAAATCTGCTCAAAGCCGTGGACACTGCGGCAGGAAAGGTAGTGAACAAACTGATCTTCGGGCTGCGCGACAGCCTGAACCAGGAAGCCTTCCTGGAATGTGTGGCAGGATTGGAGAAAATTTATGAAGAATAAATGTTTTTTTCCTATGTTTGTGGATCTTTCAGATAAAAACGTTGTGGTAGCAGGGGGCGGCAGCATAGCCACCCGAAGGGTGAAGACCCTTCTTTCCTTTACCAGAAATATTACGGTGATCGCACCAACAATGACCCCGGAACTGATCGAACTGGGAAAGACAGGAAAGATCAACGCCCAGATGCGTCCGGTAAAAAGGAGCGATTTTGCTTTTGCTTATATGGTGCTGGCGGCTACCAATGACTGGAAGGTCAACGATGAAATATACAAGATCTGCAAAGAAGAGGGAATTTATGTTAATGTAGCAGACAGCAAGGACAAATGTGATTTTTATTTTCCAGGCGTTTACGTGGAGGATGAGATCGTGATCGGCATTACCGCAAGCGGACAGGATCATAAAAAAGCAAGAAAACTCAGGGTGGCCATTGAGCAGGCCCTGGAGGAAATAACAGGAGAAGACAGGAATGAGGAGTAAGATCATCATCGGCAGCAGAGAAAGCGCCCTGGCCGTTATCCAGAGCGAAGAGGTGCAGGCATACATAAAAAAGAACTATCCGGGCACAGAAGTGGAAATCCTGAAAATGAAGACCACAGGGGATAAGATCCTGGACCGTACCCTGGATAAGATCGGTGGGAAAGGCCTTTTTGTAAAGGAATTGGATAAAGCCCTTCTTAGCGGACGAAGCTGTCTCTCTGTGCACAGCCTGAAGGATATGCCCATGGAGGTGCCCCGGGAACTTCCCCTTCTGGCCTTTTCCAAAAGAGAAGACCCCCGGGATGTCCTGGTCCTGCCGGAAGGAAAAAAGGAGCTGGATCCGGATAAACCTCTGGGCTGTTCAAGCTTGAGGAGAACTCTGCAGCTGAAAGAAATCTACCCCCATATGGAAGTAAAGAGTATCCGGGGAAACCTTCAGACACGTCTTAGGAAACTGGAGGAAGGAACCTATTCCGGACTGGTCCTTGCAGCGGCGGGCCTTAAAAGGCTGGGACTGGAAGACAGGATCTTCCGCTACTTTACTACAGAAGAGATGATCCCGGCGGCGGGCCAGGGAATCCTTGCCGTCCAGGGAAGAAAAGGAGAGGACTATTCTTTCCTGGAGGGCTACATGGATGCCGATGCCTGGGCAGAGGGAAGGGCAGAGAGAGCTTTTGTAAGGGAATTGGACGGCGGCTGTTCTTCGCCCATTGCGGCTTTTGGGAAAGCTTCCAAGGACGAACTGACCCTTTGGGGCTTATATTATGATCCGGAAACAATGGGATACCAAAAGGGAAGCATCCGGGGCAAGTGTTCTCAGGCAGAAGAACTGGGGATTACTTTGGCGCAGCAGTTAAGAGACGCATATAGAAAAGGAGATGTGTGATGGGAATGGGAAAAGTATGGCTGATAGGCGCCGGACCAGGCGATATCGGCCTCTTTACGATTAAAGGAAAAGAAGTATTAGAAAAAGCGGAAGTAGTGGTGTATGACAGCCTGGTAGGCCAGGGGATCTTATCCCAGATCCCTTCCTCTGCAAGAAAGATCTTTGTAGGAAAGCGTGCCAGCCATCATACAAAGCCTCAGGAAGAGATCAACCGGATCCTTCTTTCGGAAGCAGAGAAGGGATTCCGTGTGGTCAGGCTGAAAGGGGGCGACCCCTTCCTGTTCGGACGGGGAGGAGAGGAACTGGAGCTGCTTGCAGAAAAAGGGATCCCTTACGAGATCGTTCCGGGGATCACTTCGCCCATTGCCGTTCCGGCCTACAATGGGATCCCTGTTACCCACAGAGATTTTTGTTCCTCCCTTCACATTATTACCGGACACAAACGGGCAGGCCAGGAATACGATATTAATTTTAAAGCCCTTGTGGAAACAAAGGGAACGCTGGTATTTTTGATGGGTGTATCCGCTCTTGGCGATATCCTGAAAGGACTTTTAGAGGCGGGTATGGATCCGGAGATGCCGGCGGCAGTCCTTTCCAAGGGGACTACTGCAGCCCAGAAACGGATCGTGGCTACTGCAGGTACGCTGGAAGAAGAGGCAGCCCGGCAGGGCATAAAGGCGCCGGCAATTATCGTAGTAGGAAAGGTGTGTGCCCTGGCGGAGCGGTTCGCCTGGTATGAACAGCTTCCCCTTTCCGGCTATAAGGTGGTGCTTACCCGTCCCAGACATCTTATATCCCGTACCGGGGCTCTGCTTCGGGAAAAGGGAGCCGAAGTGCTGGAACTTCCCGCCATCCGAACGGTGCCTTTAGAAGATCAGTCGCCTCTTTACCATGCTCTGGATGAGATCGGGACGTACAGCTGGCTGGTATTTACCAGCCCTACCGGAACAGAAATCTTTTTCGATGAAATGAAAAAAAGAGAGCAGGATATCCGCTCCCTTGGGAAGATCAAGGTGGCTGCGATCGGAGAGGGGACCAGGAAAAAGCTGAAGGAACATGGGATCTATGCAGATCTGATGCCAGAGACCTATGATGGGGATTCCCTGGGAGAGGCTCTTTCCCATCAGATCAAACCCGGCCAGCGGGTACTGATCCCCAGGGCAGAGAAGGGAAATCAGAATCTGACTGCGATTTTAACAGCTGCCGGGGCAGAAGTGGCAGACATTCCCACTTACCGGACCATTTATGAGGCCAGCGATGTGATCGATGAGCAAAAGGAATTTGAAGCAGGAAATATCGACTGTGCGGTATTCACCAGTGCATCTACGGTAAGGGGCTTTGTAGAGAGCACTCCCGGCCTTGACCATACAAAGGTGAAGGCTGCCTGCATCGGAAAACAGACAAAGGCCCAGGCAGATCAGTATGGAATGCAGACCTGGATGGCCGAGAAAGCTACGATCGAAAGCCTTATCCAGCTGGTTGAAGATATGAAGAAAGCAGAAACAAGGGAATAGAAGGTTTCGTATACAAGGAGCAGAAAAAAATGGAATTGATAAAAAGACCAAGACGATTAAGAGCAAGTGAGACCCTGCGCAGGATGGTGCGGGAAACCAGGATGGACAAGTCCTCCTTGATCTATCCTATGTTTGTAAGAGAAGGGACCGGGATCAAGGAAGAGATCCCTTCTATGGAAGGCCAGTACCGCTACAGCATCGATATGCTCCCCTATGGCCTGGAAGAAGTGGTTAAAGCAGGGGTGAGCAGTATTATGCTGTTTGGTATTCCGGACAAAAAAGACGAAGTGGGAAGCGGCGCCTATGCCGAGGACGGCATTGTCCAAAGGGCGCTAAGGGAAGGAAAAAAGCAATTCCCGGAGCTTTTTTATATTACAGATGTATGTATGTGCGAGTATACCTCCCATGGACATTGCGGCGTGCTGTGCGGACAGGAAGTAGACAATGATAAGACCCTGAAGCTTTTGGCCAAGACGGCTCTTTCCCAGGTGGAGGCAGGGGCGGACATGGTAGCGCCCTCTGATATGATGGACGGCCGTGTGGCTGCGATCCGGGAGTGTCTGGATCAAAATGGACACCAGGAAACCCCGATCCTTTCTTACGCAGTAAAATATGCCTCTGCTTTTTACGGTCCCTTCCGGGATGCGGCAGGATCTGCACCGGCTTTCGGAGACAGGAAAAGCTACCAGATGGACTACCACAACCGCAGGGAAGGGATGAAGGAAGCCCTTACGGATATCGAAGAAGGGGCGGATATCATCATGGTCAAGCCGGCTATGTCTTATCTGGATATCATCTCAGAAGTATATAAAGCTACAAATGTGCCTATTGCGGCATATAGCGTGAGCGGGGAATACGCCATGGTAAAGGCAGCTGCAAAAATGGGATGGATCGAGGAAGACAAGATCATCTGTGAGATGGCTGTGGGCGCATACCGTGCAGGTGTCCAGCTTTATGAAACTTATTTTGCCAAGGAACTGGCAAGATTTATGGAGGAAGGGAGAATCGGCTGATGACAAGATCGGAAGCGTTATTTGAAAGGGCAGTGAAAAGGATCCCCGGCGGCGTGAACAGCCCGGTGCGTGCCTACGGAGCTATAGGAGAAGCCCCCAGATTTATTTGTAAAGGAGACGGATGCCACATTTTTGATGTGGATGGAAACCGCTATATTGATTATATCTGCTCCTGGGGGCCTATGATCCTGGGACACAATTTTCCTGAGATCCGGGAAAGTGTCATAAAGGCCTGCGAAAAGGGCCTGAGCTTTGGCTGTGCCACAGAAATAGAAGTAGAGATGGCGGAATACATCTGTGAGCGGATCCCCCATGTGGAAATGATCCGTATGGTAAATTCCGGAACGGAAGCGGTCATGAGCGCCGTGCGTGCTGCCAGAGGATATACCGGCAGGAATAAGATCATAAAATTTGCCGGCTGCTATCACGGCCACAGTGATGCCATGCTGGTGAGTGCTGGTTCCGGTGTTATGACAAGCGGCATCCCGGACAGCGCCGGAGTGCCCAAGGGCTGTACCATGGATACTATGACTGCGGTTTATAATGATCTGGAGAGCGTGCGGATGCTCTTTGACCAGGCACCGGGGGAAGTAGCGGCAGTGATCGTGGAGCCGGTGGGAGCCAATATGGGTGTGGTCCTGCCAGAAGAAGGATTTCTGGAAGGCCTTCGCAGACTCTGCGATGAAAAGGGCGCTGTCCTGATCTTTGATGAGGTGATCACAGGGTTCCGTCTGGCTTTCGGGGGAGCTGCAGAATATTTCCATGTACGGCCGGATCTGGTCACCTATGGAAAGATCATCGGCGCCGGAATGCCGGTGGGCGCTTATGGAGGAAAAAAAGAGATCATGGAGATGGTGTCTCCGGTAGGGAAAGTCTATCAGGCCGGCACCTTAAGCGGCAATCCCATTGCTATGGCGGCGGGCCTGACCCAGCTGCGCTGGCTCTATGAACATCCCCAGGTATACACCCATCTGGAGGAAAAAGGAGAGAAACTTTATAAAGGGATGGAGAAGATCCTAAAAGAGTCTGGAAAACCTTATTCCGTGAACCATCTGGCTTCTTTAGGCTGCCTGTTTTTCACCGGAGAGAAGGTAAGGGATTATGCTTCGGCGAAAACTTCCTGCACGGAGGCATTTGCAGACTATTTTAAACATATGCTGAAGAACGGCATCCATCTTGCCCCCTCTCAGTTCGAAGCCATGTTCTTATCTGAGGCCCATACAGAGGCAGAGATCGAAGAGACCCTTTTGGCTGTGAAAAAATACTTCAGATAACCATTGGCAACTTGTCCCCGGGACGGCTTTATGGTATAATGCATTCAGAGGTGCGAGCTGCGAAATCAGCGTAGCTGATTTCCCCTGGCGAGCGGAGGAAACTCTGCAAGCCTTGGTAAGCTGATAACAATACAGTAGGAAAATCCTATCAGGTAAGGTCTAGCCAACCGCCTGTACCGAGTCCTTGGAGC
>DXBU01000045.1 GCA_019116385.1 Candidatus Blautia faecigallinarum
AAGGGAAGAACAGCCCCAGAATGCCATTGATTTTATAGAAGTGACCCCGCTTCCCATCTTTACTGTAGTCAGATTTTTACAGTTATAAAAGGCTTGATATTCTACTGCCAGATTCGAACCATTGATGTTAACAGTAGTAAGATTTGGACAGTTTTCGAAACAATATGACGCCATTTTTTTCACATTTGCAGGAATAGAAATGCTGGTAAGGCCGCTTTCAGCAAAGGTGCCCTGACCATATCCTCTGCATCCGAAATTTGTAAGTGTAGAAGGGATCTGAATACTGGTAAGGGAACTGCACCCGCAAAATGTATAGGCTCCTAATTCCTCCAATCCCTTGGGCAGATTGATCTTAGAAAGGGATGCGCAATTTCGAAAAGCATCTGACTCAATGATCTTCAGAGTTGTGGGAAGCTTTACGGTTGTCAGATTTTTACAGCTCTCAAAGGCAGATCTTCCAAGCGTTGTCACGCCCTTTTCTACAGTGACCGTTTTTATTTCCGAGGAATATTCCCCCCAGCCTTTGCTGTTATAATCCCAGAAACCAAAGTTGGTCATCTCCCCTTCCCCATAGATCACAAGATTCCCATCATAATCCAGGGACCACTTCAGGTCTTTTCCGCATTCCCCACCTGCTTTGTAGGATACTGCGGATACATTCACTGCGAAAACCAAAAAGAATGTTACGCAGGCCAACAGAGAATACATAAACTTTTTCATGATCATACCTCTCTTCCTTCTTATATTTGGTATTATCTTAATTTTATCATTTATACTTTCTATTGACAATCACATAAGCAGAAAAAAACTATTTTACCCCAAGCTTCTCCAGCTCCGCTGCCGCCTGCTTGAAATCCTGGAAATGGACGGTATGGATCCCTTGTTTTTCCGCGCCCTGGCAGTTTTCTTTTCTGTCGTCGATAAACACGGTCTTTTCCGGATCAAGATGGTATGTATCCAGAAGTTTCCTATAGATGCCGGCTTCCGGTTTCAGTTCCTTTACCTGGCAGGAAAAGATCGTTCCGTCCATGTATTTTAAGAATTTCATCCGTTCTTTGGTATGATCCAGCATATACTGGCTGTAGTTGGAAAGGATGTACAGATGATAGCCCTGGCTCTTTAGATATTTTGTCCAAGTTTCTGCATAGGGGAACAGGGAGATCGTTTCCGGGCTTCTTCTTAAAACTTCCCGGATCTCCTTTTCGTATTCCGGCGCCAGTGCCGTAAACTGCCGAAGATACTCTTCCTCTGAAAAGCATCCCCGGTCGCGCTCGTCCCAGACGGGGCTTCGAAAGGTAGCGTCCGCGATCTTCTCGTACTTCTCCTTTGGAAAACCATAACTTTGTAAATACTTCTCCCATTCAAAGGCCATCAAAACCTTTCCGATGTCAAATACCACATTCTCGATCATTCTCTTATCCTCCCTTTTTAATCTTTTCTTTCCCCAGAACCGAAATCCCAGTATAAAAATATACAAAAGAATGGGCAGCAGGATCGCCGCGCCAAAGGATGCCCGGAACATGGCCTGGGCATTTTCGCCGCTGCCAAAGGCAAAAAGCATGGGGATGCAAAATACCAGAAGCAGCAGGATCGCTCCCGCTATGGCTGCGAATCTTTTAAAATTTTTCATTTTTGAAATATCCTCCTCTTTGTCTAAAGCCTGGAACAAATTCAGTTTATTATAGAAGGGGAGCAACGTCAATGGAAATCCTTATCGTTTCCGCTTTTAGATAATTTTCATAAAATATCAAATTTCTTGTTGTGTGTTTTTAGGCAATAAGTTACAATGTAACTACATATCGAAAGAAGGAGGACATGAGTTATGTCATCAAAAAACAAAAAGGGACCGACAGCTCTGAAAAAGAAAGACTTTACCAAGCTGAAAACTCCCCATACTTATGCGATCATCTTTTTCGTGGTGATCTTCTGCTGGATCCTCACATTCCTGGTTCCCGCAGGAAAATTCAGCACCCATACCATCGAGTATACGGATGCAGAAGGCGGTACAGCCACCAGGACCGTCCTGATGGCCGATACCTTCCGGTACAGCTATAATCTGGACACAGGATTTGTGGCCAACGCTCTCACAGAGATCAGCGAAGATCCCGCTCTTATGGAAGAGCTGGAAGTAGATCCGGAGGGTCTTGCCGCTCTTATGGAAACAGATTCTTCCGCATGGACCCAGGCAGATCTGGACGCGGTGGGATTAAGCGACGATGAGATGTATTCCCTGTACGGCGAAGAGTTTTACGATACCAGCAAAAAGCTGCACAAGACCGCCGGCATCTGGGGAACAGAGGATTTCGGAGGCTTCGGTTTCCTGAACTATGTATTTGAAGGTCTGGTGACCGGCGACCGTTCCGGTTCCGCAGTTGGCATCTGTGCCCTGATCCTGGTAGTAGGCGGCGCTTTCGGCATCATCATGAAGACCGGCGCCATCGACGCAGGTATCTACGCATTTATCAAGAAAACAAAGGGTCTGGAGCGTCTGGCTCTGCCGCTGCTCTTCATCCTTTTCTCTTTGGGCGGCGCTACCTTCGGAATGGCGGAGGAATGTATCCCCTTTGCCATGATCATGGTTCCCTTTGTGATCGCCCTTGGCTATGACTCTATCGTAGCCGTTACCGTAACCTATGTGGCCTCCCAGGTAGGAAACGCGGTTTCCTGGATGAGCCCCTTCTCCGTGGCTGTGGCACAGGGTATTGCCGGTGTTCCAGTATTGTCCGGAGCTACCTTCCGTCTGATCATGTGGGTAGTCGTTACTCTGGCTTCCGCCGGATTTATGATGGTATACGCAGAGCGTATCCGCAAAAATCCCCAGGGCTCTGTTGTTTACGCCGGAGATGCCTATTTCCGCAGCCGTTTGGACGCGGTAACCGAAGAAGAAAGAGAGTTTAACCTTGGCCATAAGCTGATCCTTCTGGAAATGCTGGCCGTCCTGATCTGGATCATCTGGGGCGTTACCCAGAGAGGCTTCTACATTCCGGAGATCGCTTCCCAGTTCTTCGTAATGGGATTTGTTGCCGGTGTGATCGCCATCATCTTCAAGCTGAACGGCATGACCATCAATGGCATGGCTTCCGCATTCCAGGGCGGCGTTGCCGATCTGGCAGGAACCGCCGTGGTAGTAGGTATGGCCAAAGGTATCCTTCTGGTACTTGGCGGATCCGACGCGGATGTTCCGTCTACTCTGAACACGATCCTGTACGCCATCGGAAATGTACTGGAAGGCGTTCCTTCCTTCATCGGAGCATGGTTCATGTATATCTTCCAGAGTCTCTTCAACCTGGTAGTGACCTCCAACTCCGGACAGGCAGCTCTGACCATGCCGATCATGGCTCCTCTCTCCGACCTGGTAGGCGTATCCCGCCAGATCGCAGTTCTTGCTTATCAGTTGGGCGCTGGCTTTGTGGATGCCTTTACACCGGTATCCGCCAGCCTGATCGGTGTCCTTGGCGTAGCAAGGATCGAATGGGGCAAATGGGCCAAATTCCAGATCAAGATGCAGGCATTCTTCTTCCTTATGGGTACCATCATCATCGCCATTGCCGTGGCTATGAACTTCCAGTAAGGAAGATGCAAAGCTGCTTTTAAATCTGTCTGGTTGACGCGCCGGCCGCGTCAGGAAAGGAAACATTATGTCAATAGCCACGATCATCCGAAACGCAAAAGTTTACCAGCCGGAATACGCCGGCAGAAAAGATATCCTGATCTTAAACGGAAAGATCGCCGCGGTGGGAGAAAACCTCACCGCGGATTTCGGAGGATGTATAGAAGTCCGGGAAATACAGGGAGAGGGCATGGCGGCGGTTCCCGGTTTTATTGACAGCCATGAGCACATCCTGGGAGGCGGCGGCGAAGGAGGCTTTCACACAAGGACTCCCGAAGCGTCCCTTAAGGATCTTACCATGAACGGCATCACCACCGTAGTGGGCTGTATCGGTACAGACGGCATCGGCCGTGATATGACCGCCCTCCTTGCCAAGGCCCATGGGCTGGAGAACGAAGGGATCTCCACCTACGCCTATACCGGTTCCTATCAGGTTCCGGTCCGGACCCTCACAGACAGCATCCTGAAGGATATCATGATGCTGGACAAAGTGATCGGAGTAGGCGAAGTGGCCATCTCCGACCACCGCTCTTCCCAGCCCACCTTCCAGGAATTCGCCCGTATCGCGGCAGACGCCCGTGTAGCCGGGATGCTGTCAGGAAAAGCCGGGATCATCAACGTACACCTGGGGGACAGCCCCCGGAAGCTGGACCTGATCCAGAAGGTGGTCCACGATACGGAAATCCCTGCCTCCCAGTTCCTGCCCACCCATGTGAACCGCAACGCAGCCCTTTTCGACGACTGCCTGCAGTTTGCAAAAGAAGGAGGCACCATTGATTTCACCGGCAACGAGGATATCGATTACTGGGAGACCATCTGTGATGAAGTGCGGGTGTGCAAAGGGATCCGCCGTCTCCTGGATATGGGGATCTCAAGCGACCGCTTCACCATCTCCTCAGACGGCCAGGGCAGCATGCCTGTATTCAATGCCAGGGGCGAGTTCCAGGGCATCGGGATCGGCAAGGCCTCCTGCCTCTTAAAGGAAGTGCGGGAATGTGTCCAGAAGGAGGATATCCCTCTGGAAACCGCTGTGAAAGGGATCACCTCCAATCCGGCCTCTGTCCTGAAGCTCTCGGGCAAGGGACATATCAAGCCCGGATACGATGCGGATATCTGTCTTTTAAAGGAAGACACCTTAACCCTTGACACAGTCATCGCCAAAGGACAGGTCATGGTGCAGGACGGAAAACAAGTGGTATTCGGCACCTTTGAAAAGGCGTGAGCATTTCCCCCATCGCCGGAAAAGCTACTTATCCATGCATATAAAAACTGCCGTATTTAACGGAACTCTGTTAAATACGGCAGTTTTTTCATGTATTATTTATTTCTATAGATAATATCGTTTCTTCCCGGACCATTGGAGATCATGGTGATGGGGAATCCGATGTGCTCTTCTACGAATTCGATGTACTTGCGGCAGTTCTCCGGAAGGTCTTCATACTTCTTAATGCCCCGGATATCGCTCTTCCAGCCCGGAAGGACTTCCAGAACCGGTTTTGCCTTTTCAAGGTCTACCGTAGTCGGGAACTCTGTGGTAACCTTTCCGTTGATATCATATCCAACACACACCGGGATCTCATCCAGGTAGCCAAGGACATCCAGAACGGTAAAGGCCACATCTGTGGTACCCTGGATGCGGCATCCGTATTTGGAAGCCACACAGTCAAACCATCCCATTCTTCTGGGACGTCCTGTAGTAGCACCGTACTCGCCGCCGTCTCCCCCGCGTCTTCTCAGCTCATCTGCTTCTTCTCCGAAGATCTCGGAAACAAAAGCCCCTGCGCCTACTGCACTGGAGTAAGCCTTGCATACGGTGATGATCTTCTTGATCTCATACGGAGGCAGACCTGCGCCGATCGCGCCGTAAGCAGCCAGTGTGGAGGAAGAGGTGACCATCGGATAAATGCCGTGATCCGGATCCTTCAGGGAACCTAACTGTCCCTCCAGAAGGATCTCCTTTCCTTCCTTAAGGGCGTTCCACAGATATAAGGATACATCTGCCACATAAGGCTCTACCATCTTCTTATATTCAAGGAGTTCTTCCATAAGCTTGTCCGGATCCAGAAGAGGCTTGTGGTACAGGTGCTCAAGCAGCACGTTCTTTGTCTCGCACACACGGACAACCTTTTCCCGCAGAGTTTCTTCATCAAAAAGCTCGCTTACCTGGAAGCCGATCTTCGCATATTTATCTGAATAGAAAGGAGCGATCCCTGATTTGGTAGATCCGAAGGACTTTCCGCCCAGTCTTTCCTCTTCGTACTGGTCGAACAGGATATGATAAGGCATCACCATCTGGGCACGGTTGGAGATCAGGATCCTGGGAGCGGGAACTCCTCTGTCGATAACGTCCTGATACTCTTTGAAAAACACAGGGATATTCAGCGCCACGCCGTTTCCGATCACACTTGTGGTATGGCTGTAGAATACGCCTGACGGAAGGGTATGAAGGGCAAATTTTCCATAGTCATTGACAATGGTATGTCCCGCATTGGCTCCTCCTTGGAATCTCACGATAATGTCCGCTTCCTGGGCAAGCATATCGGTGATCTTTCCCTTTCCCTCATCACCCCAGTTAGCTCCAACGATTGCTTTGATCATAACACTTTCTTCCTCCTCGTGTTTTCTCTCGTCCGTCCTGCTTATCCACAGTTTTCAGACGTTGATTTCCGCTTTGATCCCCAGCAGTTCCTTGTGGGAATCCAGGACCGGCTGTACCACTTTCCTGATAAAGGCTTCGGTCTGCTCCTTGGCGCGTCCCACATACCGTGAGGGCTCCATTGCCTTCTTCAGCTCTTCCAGGGAAAGATTGAACGCCGGGTCGGCAGCGATCAGCTCCAGAAGATTGTTCTCTTTTCCTTCCACCTTCACATTGCGTCCGGCCTCCATGGACAGCTCACGGATGCGCTCATGAAGCTCCTGGCGGTCTCCGCCGGCCTTTACCGCATCCATCATGATGTTTTCTGTGGCCATGAAGGGAAGCTCTGCCAGCAGGTGCTTTTCGATCACCTTGGGATATACCACAAGACCGTCCACCACGTTCAGACAGAGATCCAGGATCCCGTCTATGGCAAGGAAGCCTTCGGGAATGCTCAGTCTCTTATTGGCAGAGTCGTCCAGGGTCCTCTCGAACCACTGTGTGGCGGAGGTAATAGCCGGATTCAAGGCGGCGATCATCACATATCTGGACAGAGAGGCGATGCGCTCGCTCCTCATGGGGTTTCTCTTATATGCCATGGCAGAAGAACCGATCTGGGATTTTTCAAAGGGCTCTTCCACTTCTTTCAGGTGCTGCAGCAGACGGATGTCATTGGACATCTTGTGGGCGCTTGCCGCGATCCCTGCAAGCACGTTCAGAACACGGGTGTCCACCTTGCGGGAGTAGGTCTGTCCGGATACCGGATAGCACTCCTTAAAGCCCATTTTTTCTGCGATCATGGGATCGATCTTGTCGATGGTCTCCTGGTCGCCCTCGAACAGCTCCAGAAAACTTGCCTGGGTCCCTGTGGTTCCCTTGGAGCCCAAAAGCTTGATGGAGTCCAGAACATATTCCAGATCCTCCAGGTCCATGAGGAATTCCTGGGTCCAGAGGGTGGCTCTCTTTCCCACAGTGGTGGGCTGGGCCGGCTGGAAATGGGTAAAGGCAAGGGTCGGCTGGGATTTATACTGATCTGCGAACCTGGAAAGCTCCGCGATCACGTTCACCAGCTTTTTGCGTACAAGCTTCAGCGCCTCTGTCATTACAATAATATCGGTGTTGTCCCCTACATAGCAGGAGGTGGCTCCCAGATGGATGATGCCCTTCGCCTTGGGGCACTGCACGCCGTAAGCATACACATGGGACATGACATCGTGGCGCACCTGGCGTTCCCGCTCTTTGGCGACCTCGTAATTGATGTCGTCTGCGTGGGCCTTCAGCTCGTCGATCTGCTCCTGGGTTATATTTAATCCAAGCTCCTTCTCTGTCTCTGCAAGGGCGATCCACAGTTTTCTCCAGGTACGGAACTTCATATCCGGAGAAAAAATGTACTGCATTTCTTTGCTTGCGTACCGCTCTGACAGAGGGCTTACATATCTGTCTGTACTCATATATCTATCTGCTCCTATCAATCTAATCCAAGGCGGTGGAATACTTCATTGTAGGCTTCTTCCACATTGCCAAGGTCGCGTCTGAAGCGGTCTTTGTCCAGCTTCTCGTTGGTGTTTACATCCCAAAGGCGGCAGGTGTCCGGAGAAACCTCATCAGCCAGAAGGATCTGGCCGTGATAGCGGCCGAATTCGATCTTAAAGTCGATCAGCTTCATGCCTGCGTTCAGGAAGTACTCTTTCATGATCTCATTGATCTTAAGTGTATAGGACCGGATCTGATCGATCTCTTCTTTTGTGGCAAGGCCAAGAGCCAGGGCATAGTCATCATTGATAAACGGATCGCCTAAGGCATCGTTTTTATAGCTGAACTCAAGGATCGGGCAGAGCAGTTCTCTTCCCTCTTCCACACCCATGCGCTTGGAAAAGCTTCCGGCGGCTACGTTGCGGATGATCACTTCCAGGGGAACGATCTCTACCTTCTTTACAGCAGTTTCTCTGTCATTTAACTCTTCGATGAAATGTGTGGGAATTCCGGCAGCCTCAAATTTCTGGAAAACAAGGTTTGTCATACGGTTATTGATCACACCTTTTCCCACGATGGTGCCTTTCTTCTCGCCGTTAAATGCAGTTGCGTCATCTTTATAGCTTACGATCACAACATCAGGGTCTTCTGTAGCAAAAACTTTTTTTGCTTTTCCTTCATAAAGCTGTTCTTTTTTCTCCATCGTACAATCACCTTTCTTGTTTTTTACCGTTCACCAGGCTGTGCCTTATGAGCAGATTTATTTTTTTAACAACATACATTTGAAGTATATAACAAGGATATCAGAAAAGCAAGAGCTAAGAATACAAATCCCGCTCTTGCTTTTTTCTTTCTCTTTTATTTTTCGGAATATCTGGACAGGAACTGTTTTGTCCTTTCATGCCGGGGATTTTCGATGACCTGGCGGGCCTCTCCCTGTTCCAGGATCACACCGTCATCCATAAAGATCACCTGATCCGCCACATCCCTGGCAAAAGCCATTTCGTGGGTTACGATCACCATGGTGATCTTCTGGTCCGCCAATCCCCGGATCACCCGCAGGACCTCTCCGGTAAGCTCCGGATCCAGGGCGGAGGTAGGTTCATCAAAACAGAGGATATCCGGTTTTAAGGCCAGGGCCCGGGCAATGGCCACCCGCTGCTGCTGTCCTCCGGAGAGCTGATGGGGATAATGCCCTGCCCGGTCCAAAAGCCCCATGTCGTCCAGGAGCATCCGGGCACGCTCTTCGATTTCCTCATATATCACTTTTTTCTTTTCTTTAAAGTCCGGACGTTCCTTTGCCAGAAGCTGTCCGGCCAGCATCACATTCTGCAGGGCTGTATACTGGGGAAACAAATTAAAGGACTGAAATACCATGCCGAAGTGCAGCCGTTTTTTGCGGATATCCCGCTCTTTCTCCGCTACCTGCACGTCCGCGTCAAACAAGGTCTCTCCCCCTACGATGATCTTTCCTCTGTCAGGAGTTTCCAAAAAATTCAGGCATCGCAGAAGGGTTGTCTTTCCGGATCCGGAGGAACCGATAATGGCCAGGGCCTGGCCCTGCTCCATGGAAAAACTAATGTCGTTCAGCACTTTAATTTCTCCAAAATGCTTTTCAATATGCTCAACTTCCAATATTGCCATGAACGGCTTCCCTCCTTATTTAAAATAGTCCAGCTTTCGTTCCAGCCATCCAAACAGAAGCGTCAGGATCCCGCTGAAGACCAGATAATAGAAAGCGGTGAAAAACAGCGGCCAAATGGCGCCGGAAATCCCCTGCGAACCTTTCAGGAAAGCCTGTCCTGCCCATATGATCTCCTGAAGGGCAATGATACGGGCCAGAGAGGTATCCTTGACCAGGGTAATGATCTCATTGGAGATCGGCGGCACGATCCGCTTGATCATTTGAAGCAGAGTTACTTTAAAAAAGATCTGGGGTTTTGTCATACCAAGGACCAGGCCAGCCTCCTGCTGTCCCTTGGGCACACTTTGGATACCGCCCCGGTAGATTTCTGAAAAATAACAGGCATAGTTTAAAATAAAGGAAACAGAGGCGGCAAAGAAGCGGCCGGACTCTCCTCCTCCCCAGATGGAATTTCCCAGGACCAATCCTGGAAAATAATAGATGATCAAGAGCTGGATCATAAGGGGCGTTCCCCGGATGACCCATACCAGCGTCCTGCTCAGCCAGCGTACCGGCAGAAACCGGGTCATGGAACCAAAAGCGATCACCAATCCCAAAGGCAGCGCGCCGATAAGTGTTACAAAAAACAATTTCAGCGTCTGCAAAAATCCCACATTCAATGCCCCTACCACAATGGGCATTTGTTCCATAATTGTTGACATGTTTATATTTCCCGCCTTTTTTCATAATGGGCTCTGCGTCCTATATTTCGCCAGACGCAGAATAAGACTGCTGCAAAAGCATCTGCCTGTTCTGCAGCAGTCTCTCATTTCTTTTTGTTTCTGTTTGATTAGTTCTGTTCGATCAGGGCAGCCTGTACGCCGTAGGTTTCTGCGATTTCCTGCATGGTGCCGTCTTCGTAGCTTTCTACAAAGAAGGTGTTCAGCTCTTCTGCAAGGTCGGAACCTTTGCGGAAGCCAACGCCGTACTCTTCGCTGTTGAGGCTTACCGTATAAGTGAGGTCTTCGTATCCGGTTCCCTCTCCTACCATAGCGGCAGCCATCAGGGAGTCGATCACAGCGGCGTCAGATGTGCCGGCTGCTACTTCCATCAATGCGTCAGACTGTGCAGTGACCGGAGTGTAGTCATAACCCAGGGCTTCGATCTCTGCCTCGCCGGCGGATCCTGCCTCTACTGCAAAGCTTAAATCAGCAATGCTCTCAACAGTCTGGTATTCCTCTGCCGCATCGGCTTTTACAACAACTACCTGAGCGTTGTTGCAGTATGCGTTGGAACATTCCATGGAGCTTGTTACTTCGTCTGTGAGGGTCATTCCGTTCCATACGCAGTCGATAGATTTTGCGTCCAGTTCCAGAATCTTGTTGTCCCAGTCGATCTCGATAAATTCTACCTCTACGCCCAGCTTCTCGCCGAAGGCTTTGGCAAGGTCAGCGTCAAAGCCGATCCATTCGCCGTCTTCGTCTTTATAGTCCATAGGTTCGAAATCGGTGATACCTACTACCAGGGTGCCTTTGTCCTGGACATAGGCAAGATCGGACTCGGCGGAGTCTTCTGCCCATACGGTAGCGGAAGTCATCATGGTGAGGGCGGTGATAGCTGCAAGGGCTGCTGATAAGGTTCTCTTTCTCATGTTATATCTCCTCTTGGTTTTTGTTATTTATCACGTAGTCACACTACCTTGTGAAAGTGTATGTTTATAGTAGCATATGGGGAGGGTTCTGTCAAGAGAGAAAAAAATTTCATGGGGGGGAACGGAACGGACGGCGCGAAAGAAATCCTCCAAGCCTCGCGATGCCTGCCCTACGCAGCCCGCATACCCGCTCTCGCGGCTGACGGTTCGGCGCGTTTTGTTGTGGAGAATGCCGGGTGTAAGGGAGATGGAGGCTAGGTAATAGGCAATATACTATCGGGAAAGGAAATGGGTGTGTACAGGGGAGGGTGGGAGTGGTAGAATGGGGATAGATATTTGGATTGGGGGTTTTTTATTATGAAGGAAAAGATTTATACGATCCCGCTGAATGATGCGTTTAAGGCGGGAGACGAGTGTGCTTTTTGTTTTATCGAGAGGAAGCTGGAGGAGCAGACGATGGATTTTGTGCTGGGAGCCGGGGCTTCTTATATGGAGGATGATGTACGGGCGGAAACGGATGAGATGGGGTTCTGCAAGGTGCATTATAAAAAGATGTATGAGTATGGGAACCGGCTGGGGGCTGGGCTGATCATGAAAACGCATTTTCAAAAGCTGTGCAAAGATCTGGATGAGGCGGCCGGGCATTTTGTGCCGGGGAAGGGTTCCCGAAGGCTTCCTTTTAAGAAAATGAAGGCACCTTCCGGCGCCGGAGAAAATCAGATGGCTGCGTGGGCGAAGAAAGTCACCGGGACCTGTTATATCTGCGATCACTATAGAGATGCTTATGGGCGTTATATTGAAACCTTTTTTGATATGTTCCGGAAGAATGGGGAGTTTAAGGAACTGTTTAAAAACAGTAAAGGGTTCTGCATTCCCCATTTTGCAGATCTGGCAGAGGCGGGAGAACGTCTTTTATCTGATAAAGATAAGAAGGAATTTTTTGAGATCCTTATTCCTATGATGCAGGAGAATCTGCATCGGATCTATGAGGATCTGGATTGGTTCTGTGATAAATTCGATTACCGGAATAAGGACGCGGACTGGAAGACTTCCAAGGATGCCCTGCAAAGAGGAATGCAAAAGGCCGGCGGCGGTTATCCGGCGGATCCGCCCTATGTAATGAACCGGTAAAAATAAGCCTGTACTTTTGAAGCATGTTTTCTTGCATGAAAAGTACAGGCTTTGTAATAGGGTCATGCCCCGGTACTTCGATGGTACTCTCTGGTAAACGCATCCAGCAGTTCGTCTATATGCTGGGAATATACCGGTTTTTCCGGGAGCTTTACGAAGCGGTTCAGAGCCTCCCGGACCCCCTTTTGGATTTCCTCGTCTGCTTTAAGCTCCTGCATCCGGCTTTCGTATTCGATAGGGGTCTTTACGCTTTTGTAAGCCAGAAAATAGGCGATAAGCTCATCTTTGTTTTTACTTTCTTCGTATGCACGGAAAAAGCACTCTGCCGCCTTTTCCATCTGGAAAAGATAGCTGTAGGCGCAGCCCAGATTGTGGCAGATTTCTGCAGTAAGGCCTTCCCGGGCCTGTTCCAGATTTCCCCGTTCCAAAAGGCGCTGATACACATGAATGGCATTGACGTACATGCCGTTTTCTACCAATGCATCGCCCTTCTGCTTCTCCCGTATGGCGGGAGGCTGGGCATCCAGCTTGGCCAGCTCGCCATTGAGGGTGCGCAGCTCTTCATAGGTAAGATAGTTGATCTCTTTAAAGATCGGATACAAGATATCTTCCGCCGAAGCAAATTTCCCCACATTCGGGCGCAGCTTTCCTGCCAGTTCTGTAAGGCCAAGTTCATTGGAAAGCCAATCGCACAGATTCTCATTGATCAAGGTCTGATCGATCAGGCATAGATTATGGTAAAGATAATAGCACAGTTCCTCTAAGGTATAGATATTGGTACTGATATTCTCTATAAAGAATGGAACCTCTGCTTTTTTTGTCTGGCACAAAATATAACCGCTCAATTATGCTTCCTCCTTTACCATTGAACTGACTCTTTCCAGATTTTTCCGCTTCCCGGGAACATATCTCCAAAGCCCAGATCCTTTACCTGGATCTGGCAGTCCCGGGGAGAGGTATACGCAAGGCTTAAAGAAAGCCGTGTGGTTTTATTTGGTCTTACCGGCAGGCCGGGAAGAGCCATAGCGATCCGCTTTTTTTCCCCGTTTTCCAGCGGACGGTTTACCACAAAGACCAGCTCTTTTACATCATCCAGGATAAATTCGCAGTACGCCTTGCATTCATACCAATTCTTTCCGGATTCGATCAGCGGATAATAGGCAGGAGAACCCATAACACGCATATCCATACCGATATCGGTAAGGACCAGGGAGTCGCTGAGATACTGATATCCTTTCAGAGCTTTGTTTTCTGTCCGTTCCACTCCGGCGGCACAGGCCCCCCGGGCAAAAAGATTCGTTCCGTAAAATACTTTTCGTTTTTGATGGCATAGCTGTTTTACAGACTCCTTAGCCCATTCCTGGTCAAAGCCTTTTCCGGTGATCTGAACGCTGGACAAAAGCTCCATTCCAATCGTCTCTGTAATAAAATCACAGAATTCCTGGTCTCTGTTTTCCCCTTCAGAAAGGGCAGCGGCGGAAGGGTCTCCCAGCTTCACCAAAGCCGGTTTCGTTCCGAAATTCATCACCAGCCTGCGGCAGGAAACCTCATTTTGTTTAAAGGAATACCAGGCTACCCCTCTGTTCCACATTTCCCGCTTCTGGGTCAGTATATAGTAGAAAAAACTTTCACCGTAATCCATAAGGAGATACTTTTCTGACGGTATCCCCAGGCTTTC
>DXBU01000046.1 GCA_019116385.1 Candidatus Blautia faecigallinarum
TGGAAATCTTCTACCGCTTTATCGGCAAAATCGAATGACACATCTTGAGATACCCAACAATATCTTTAACTAAGGGAAACGGGGGTTAACATGCCGGATTTAGGTGTCCTTATTGAGCTTTCGGAATACTACGAAACGGATATAAAAGAAATCCTGGACGGAGAAAGGAGACGCGGAGATATGGATAAAGAGATGAAGGAGACTCTGATCAAGGTGGCGGATTATAACGAAATGGAACGGGGCAAAGCGATGAAAGCAGGAAACACAGCTTTTGGGATCATGTTTTTCCTTTGTGTGTTTTTTATAGTGATCCAGTTGATCCTTACAGGAGATCTGCGGATAACGATGGGGGAAACCGCCGTGCTGTGTGCGGGCGGCATTGCATATATAGGAATAATGGTTCACCAGGGGCTATGGGGTTCGGGCGGAAAAATAAAAAGCTCTCTCTTTTCAGACAGTTTGATCAGTGTGCTATGTGCGGCGCTTTTTTCTTTGCTGCTTTGCATTGCACTTCTTCGAAAAGGAGCAGAAGAGCCTGTGGCTCTGCGGGCGGCAGTAATATTTTTTGCGGGGATTGGGATCATAGGGTTTACAGTGCTGAGATTGCTGGCATTTTTCAGCAATAAAAGAAAGCTTCAGGCAGAAAAGGAAAAATCTGCCGCAGAGAAACAGGAGACAGAACCTGTGGAAATTTTTATTGCGGATGGGAATCTGCAGGCGGATATGATGATAGATGTATTAAAACAAAAAGGAATACCCGCCTATAAGAAGGATCTGGGAAATGCAGGATTTACCTCTGTCAGGTACGGAATGGGAAGAGTGGGAGATGACAGAGTGGCCATCTGCGTGGCAGAGGAGAATGCAGATAAGGCCAGATCTATACTTGACGGGATGTTCTAAGATGCAGATTAAGCAGCGGGGCGTTTTCTGGCTTTTTGCGGGCCGGCGGCTCCGCTGCATGATTTTTATGAGATCTGCTTTATATAAAACCGGTCCATGGTATCATGCATGACCGTTTCCGGCCGGGCTATCCTTTGGAACCCATACTTTTCATACATGCGCATTGCAGTATGCAGATTGCTGTGGGTTTCCAGATACAGTCTCCGGAATCCGGCCATGCGTGCACAGTCCTGTACAGCCTGCATTAACTTTCTTCCATAACCCTGGCCCTTCCATCCATCTGCCACATAGAGCTTCTGTATTTCCGCGCAGGAATCAAATCCGGGAAAATCTACAATGCCTGCTCCGCCGATCACGTTGTTCTTTTCATCTGTCAGAATAAAATAAGCACGATTCTGGAAATCCTCATTATAAAATTTGCTTAAATGATCCAGCTCCGGATCGAAATATGCGGTTCCCGGGATATCTAAATGATATTTTTCCAGATTTGCCCGGATGATGCCTGCGATCGCCGGGTCATCTGCTTCTGTGATCAGATGCATGTTTTTGTCTTTCAGATAAGTCTGTAACTTCTGTCTGTCCATTTGCGGTTCCTTCCTTAAAATTAAAGCTTTTTTGATTGTACCACTGGCATATTGTTTTTACTATTGCTTTTGGTATTTTTTCTATTTATTTATTTACAAAGATACCTTGGTTGACGCTGCATTTTGCGCTTTGTATAATGAAGGAGAAAAGGAAAGGAGAAACAAAAAATGCCGCAGCACATTATCGTATCAGAATATGATCCGGCGTGGCCGTTAAAATATGAAACAGAAAAGGAAAAGATTGAAGCCATACTAGAGCATAACTGTATTGCGCTTTACCATATTGGAAGTACATCGGTGCCGAGACTGGCGGCAAAACCGATCATTGATATCATGGCAGCAGTCAGAAGCCTTGAGCAGGCAGATGCCGCTGCAGAAAAATTTTCCCGGATAGGTTATGAATATCTGGGCGAGTTTGGAATACCCGGAAGACGTTATCTCCGCAAAGGCGGCGATGAACGGACACATCAGATCCACATCTTCCAGGCAGACGACAGAAAAAATATTGAACGGCACCTTGCCTTCCGGGACTATCTGCGCACCCATGAAGAAGAACGCAGGGAGTATGCAGCACTGAAAAAAGAACTGGCCCGGCGTTTCCCCTATGACATAGATGGCTATTGCGATGGTAAGGAAGAATTTGTGCGTGCCATGGAAAAGCAGGCGCTGTCTCAATACGACCCGTCCTGGGACAGGCTGTATATAGCCGCTAGAAAGGTCCAGTCCGAAAGGGCGCTTTCACCCCTTGTGGAGGCCGGATCTGTTTCCGCCGCGCTTCTTACAGAAAAAGGAAATATTTATGTGGGCGTCTGCATTGACACGGCCTGCTCTTTAGGCATGTGCGCGGAGAGAAATGCGATCGCCAATATGATCACAAACGGGGAGAGCCGTATTGTGAAAATAACTGCGGTCATGCCGGATGGAAAAGCCGGTATGCCCTGCGGAGCCTGCCGGGAACTGATGATGCAGATCGACAGCGCGGGCACCACGGAAATCTTACAGGACTATGAAATAAAAAAAGTGATCACCTTGAAGGAAACACTTCCTGACTGGTGGAAGGACTGAAGCGGGAACGCCGGGATTTTATGAAGGTCTGCCTGCCGGAAAACGCGAAATGATCGACTTTAGAAAGGGGGATAATGTTCCTGCGGTGGTTATATAATAAAAGAAAAGATGAAAAGGATTTAAGGATGCAGGATCAGAAGCTGGATAATCTTTTAAACCTTGCCCTGGATTCCACAAGGGAGGAACGGGAAAGATCGCTGAATTTGAATGTGGGGTACAACGAAGAACTCCGGATGTGGGACCTGATCGTAAAGTACAGCGGCGATCCTTCCGTCCTGGCGGGGGAGGGTGTCTTTGCCGCTCCTCTTTTGGGAGGATACGCGGTAGTGACGCTGCCGGAGAGCCAGTTGACCTCTTATACCTCCAGGCCCCGGATCGAATATGTGGAAAAACCCAAACGTCTCTTTTTTGAGGTGGCGCAGGCCAAAAGCGTCTCCTGTATTTCCGCCCTGCAGACCGGAAACGGGGGCCTTACCGGGAGGGGCGTGCTTGTGGGGATCGTAGATTCGGGAGTGGATTACCGTCATCCGGATTTTTGCAGGGAAGACGGGACCAGCCGGATCCTGCGGTACTGGGATCAAAGCGGGGAAGGAAATCCTCCGGAAGGCTATTATATAGGAACAGAATATACAAAGGATCAGTTGGACGAGGCGCTTTCTCTTTCGGAAACAGAGGGAAGACGCCTTGTTCCTGTTTTTGATGCCAGCGGCCATGGAACGGCGGTTTTAGGGATCGCGGCGGGAAACGGGAGGGCTTCCGGAAAAAGAAACCGGGGAGCAGCCTATGAAAGTGACCTTCTTGTGGTGAAAATGGGATTCCCAAGAGAAAATTCTTTTCCCAGGACTACAGAACTGATCCAGGGGATCGACTATCTGATCCGCCAGGCACAGAGCCTGGGCAGACCGCTGGCTCTGAATATCAGCTTTGGGAATAATTATGGTTCCCACAAGGGAGATTCTCTTCTGGAGACTTATCTGGACAATGCGGCAAATGTAGGACGCACAGTGATCTGTGTGGGTACGGGAAACAACGGGAACGATAAGCTTCACGGGGGAGGAAGACTCGACCAGGGAGAAAGGAAGGAAATCCAGTTTGGCGTCAGCGATTATGAATCTGTGCTGAATATACAGCTTTGGAAATCCTATGCCGATCAGATGGATATTTATCTGGAAAGTCCTTCCGGACAGAGGGTAGGACCTTTATATGAAGAGCTGGGCACCCAGAGAAGCCGCCTGGAGAATACGGAGCTTTTGATCTATTATGGAAAGCCCGCGCCTTTTCAGGTGACCCAGGAGATCTACATGGATTTTCTTCCCCGGGATACGTATATCGACAGCGGAGTGTGGAAGATCATCCTTCGGGGAAGGAACATTAAAGATGGCGCCTATGATCTGTGGATGCCGGGAGGCGCGGTGCTGAACACCAACACCGGTTTTTTTCTTCCCCAGGCTTTGGGGACGCTGACAATTCCTTCTACAGCAGAGAAGGTGATCACGGTAGGGGCCTATGATTCCCGGCTGAATGCCTATGCGGACTTTTCCGGCAGGGGAAGCGGCTATCTGCCCTTTCCAAAGCCGGACCTTGCTGCGCCGGGGGTAGACATCACCGCCCCAAGACCCGGAGGAGGATACGCCCAGGTGACTGGGACCTCCTTTGCCACTCCTTTGGTGACAGGGGCGGCAGCGCTTATGATGCAGTACGGGATCATAGACGGAAACGATGCTTTTCTATTCGGAGAGAAGGTAAAGGCCTATTTAAGAAGAGGCGCCAGGCCGATCCCGGGATACGGCAGCTATCCAAATCCGGAGGTGGGGTACGGGGCGCTGTGCCTGAAGGATAGCCTGCCGGAGTGAGCGACAAGATAAAACAGGATACTTCTGCTGCGTTCTTGACAAATGATCAATTGATAGTGAAAGAATATTTGCTGGAGATGATTATCATCTTTCTTAGTACACAATCGAAGTTGAATATATGCATGAAGAGAAGGCGTATTTCGAGACAAAACCGGGGGATATCCTTCCTTTCTCTCTGGCAAAGGAAATAAGAGAATTCTAAGATTCTTGCATAATGATTTCGGGGAAAAGCACTTGGAGAAATGCAGGTGCTTTTTATCATGAAGGAAACCATAAATCATGAGAAAGAAAATTTGCGACTTAAAGAAAAAGTATTGGATGAAAAAAATACTTATGTTAATATCTAATAAAGGATACAGCCAAAGGTCATGGCTGAAAAAAGACGTTTAAAAGCGGAGATGAGAACAGATATGCTGAAAATATATTATGGTGAAATGGAAGGGGTTTGCTACGGCCCTCTCTGGTTTAAATATAGCTTTGATCTGAAATGGTTTCAGGATGAGCTTGTGCAGCAAATGATACTGGATGTAGACAAATCCAAATATGTGACGGGCGGAGTGATCGACAGCCCGGTGTTGGGGCCTATACCGCCGGAGAAGTTGTCAGGCGGGGTGAAAACCCTGATCATGATCTACAAAATGCCGGATAAAGTTTTCGATGCGACCAGCTGCGGACCCAATTGTGCAAAATGGCTTCTTGAAATTGGAAGAAGAGAAGATGTGACGGTAAATCTTCGATATTTTATGCCTTTTAAAGGAGAACCCTTAGAGGTGGAGATTATAAATGCAGGGAAGACTGTACACTCCGAAGAGGAATTTGCATTTACATCTTTGGATTATTTATAGGAGGCGGAGGTGTGAAAGGAAGACATCATATTATTATTGAATCTCCTCGTCTTAAATATGAATTTGAGATAAAAAGGAACATCACTGTAATTCGGGGCGAAAGCGCCACAGGAAAAACAACAATGGTAGATCTTCTAAGAGATTTTAGCCGTGGAGGAAACCAGAATCTGATCCGGGTGGTCAGCGATTATCCATGTGTTGTTTATGAAGGCGGAGAAAAGAATTGGAAGGACTTTTTAGCCCTGATCCACGATGCGATCGTGTTTATTGATGAGGAGAATTACTTTATCGGTACGAAAGATTTTGCAGAATATATTCTGCATACAAGCAATTATTATGTTTTGATAAGCAGAGAACCTTTGAAAAATCTTCCGTATAGCATATGCGAAATTTACGGGATAAGGACGACTGGGAAATATCATTTTCCGGAACAGATTTATCACGAATTTTATCCGTTGTATTCGCCGGAAGAAAAGGAGAACAAAGTAGAAGGGGAAAATACCGTATTTGTGTGTGAGGATTCTAAAGCCGGTTTTCAATTCCTGCAGAGATGCAGCCTTAATAATTGTGAATGTATAAGCGCAGCGGGTAATTCTAATATATATGATAAAATTCAAAACCTGGATAAAGAAAAATTGCTCATTATCGTGGCAGATGGAGCGGCTTTTGGGGCATATATGGAGAAGCTGATGGCTTATATTCATTATCGAAAGAATGTGTTTTTATATCTTCCGGAATCATTTGAGTGGATTATTTTAAAAGCGGATATATTAAAGATACCTCATATTAAACAAATTTTAGCTGAACCATATAATTATATTGAAAGCGAACAATATTTTAGCTGGGAGCAATATTTTACAGACTTATTGACGGATTATACTAAGAAGGATAAGACAGTCAGATATCATAAAGAAAAACTATCAGAGTATTATTTGGAAGGATATAATAGAGAAAAGATTCAAAAAGTTTATCCGGAAGAAATACAAAAAATATGGAAAGATATCCAAGTCTTGAAAAATAAAAAGGAGCCAGTATGAGCAGATACATTTTAGAATGTTGTGTAGACAGTGTGACCTCCGCGATCCATGCGGCGGAGGGCGGGGCCGACCGCCTGGAGCTGTGCGGGAATCTGGTGATCGGCGGGACCACACCGAGTCCATATTTGTTTAAAGAAGTTAAAAAATATGTGGATATTCCCATCCATGTGTTGATCCGGCCGCGGTTCGGAGATTTTTGCTATGATGAGCATGAAGTGGAGATCATGTGTCAGGAAATTCGGATGTTCCGGGAACTGGGGGCATCTGCAGTGGTGATCGGAGCGCTGAGACCGGATGGGACTTTGAATACAGATGCTTTGAAACGCATGATCCTGGCGGCAGGAAACAGAAAGATCACTCTGCACAGAGCTTTTGACGTCTGCGCGGATCCGTTTCTGGCAATGGAGGAAGCCGTCTCGCTGGGAATCCACACGATACTTACCTCCGGACAGGCCGCTTCCTGCCTTGCCGGACAGAAACTTTTAAAAGAGCTGCATGAGAAAGCGGAAAACAGGATCGAGATCATGGCAGGAGCCGGAGTTGACGCGGCTGCCATCCGAAGCCTTACCGCCGGGACCGGGATCAGGAGCTTCCATATGTCCGGAAAGATCACCAGGGACAGTGCCATGGAATACAGAAAAGAAGGCGTAAATATGGGCCTGCCCTCTCTCAGCGAGTATGAAATCTGGGAGACGAGCAGAGAAAAGGTGAGAGAGGCAAAGATGGCCCTGGAGAGAGTTTTATGAGAGAAAAACTATATTGCATCTTAAAGATTGTCATTTGGTGCGTCATAGGCATTTATATTGCCAGTAGTATTTATCAGTGTATTCATTATATATGTCATCCCCAACTTTATTCGGCATGGTCCGCACCCTGGTATACAGGGATTATCGTACGGGGGATAGGGGCTGCAGCTATCGCAGGAACCTTTACGCTCCTGCTTAAGCTGCTCAAAAGAAAAAAATAGCTTTACCGGATATCTTTCCGGCAGTATTTCAGATAACCGCAGAGGATCCCGGCGATTCCCAGTCCCATGCCTGCGGCGGTCATGGACCCGTCCAGGGCCATACTGGAAATAAGATCTGCCCCTTCTGCATAGCCAAAGGGTGTGATGTATTTCAGAAAATCCGCATTCTTGGATATATTTGCTATGATATTCAAAAAATACATAAAAATAGCCAGTCCCATTCCGGCTCCCGGTCCGCCCTGGCGGAGAAAGGCGGAAATGCAGAAGCAGAGCGCACAAAGCTCGATCTGGACCAGAAAAAACGCAAAATGCAGCAGGGAGATCTCCTGCCAGGGAACTTCTTCTCCGATCATGATAAGGGACAATGCGGACAGCAGGAAGACCGCTGCATTTAATATCACCAACTGCGCCAAAAGAGCAAGGAGTTTTTCCGTAACAAGACGGAAGCGGCTGATTGGATGAGAGAGGAGAAATTCGGCGGTTCCCTCCTTTTCTTCTTTGGATAGAATATTGACGCCGATCAGGGAGGCAAACAAGGCTCCGCCGATGCCCAGAATATTTCCGCATTCAATGGCGTAAAAACCTGTCAGTGTCCCGAAGTCCAGCCTGTCCATGCCGAAAGCTGCCGTAAAAGCGCCCATAGAGGCAAAGAGACTGCTGATCCCTGCCATTTCCTGTTTCATTTCAGGATAAAGGAAAACGCAGATAAGGATAAAGAATCCAATAGAGCCCGTCCAGATAAGCAGAGAACGTCTGCTTTGCTTTAACTCATGTTTAAGGATTGTCATAAGTCCTGTTCCTCCTGCTGATAATAATGCATAAAAATTTCTTCCAGATCTGGTTCTGTGATGGACAGATCTGTCACATTCCCTTCTGAAAGCACATGAAGGAGGGAAGGAATTTCCCCTGTATAAAGAAAACTCATATCGCTGTCTGTCTGGCGGACATTCCGTACACCCTCCAGCCCTTTCAGATCGATCCGGCCGCGGAGAGTGACCCGCCTGGCATTTGTCTTTGCCAGTTCCTCTACGCTGCCGCAGGCGATCAGACGTCCGGAACGGACGATGGCGGCCCGGCTGCAGTTCTTTTGGATTTCCGAGAGAATATGGCTGGATAAAAATATGGTGGTTCCCTGACGGTTCCGTTCCCGAAGAATGGAAAAAAATTCCTGCTGCATCAGCGGATCCAGACCGCTGGTGGGCTCGTCCAGGATCAGAAGCTCCGGCTTATGCTGCAGAGCGGCGATGATCCCTGCTTTTTTGCGGTTTCCAAAAGAAAGCTCATCGACTCTGCGCTCCGGATCCAGATCAAGCCGGCTGCAAAGGCTGGCGGCTTCCCGGGAACAGTCTTTTTTCCGCAGATCAGCAGAAAGCTTCAGCACTTCTTTTACCTTCATGCCAGGATAAAATACAGCCTCAGCGGGAAGGTATCCGGTGCGGGAGAGGATTTTACTTTTTTCTTTCCGGATGTCCATTCCCAGCACGGACGCCTGTCCGGATGTAGGATGGATCAGTCCCAGAAGGGTTCGTATGGTGGTGGACTTCCCGGCGCCGTTGGGGCCGATAAAACCGAAGAATTCGCCTTCTTTGACAGAAAGATCCAGCTCCCGGATGCCGGGGATTTTTCCGTAAAATTTTGTAAGCTTTTCTGTGGATATCGCGCTCATATGTTTTTTCTCCTTAATATTTCCCACGTTTTCTGTTGGATGATCTGCACGTATACTTATACCCGGAGGTCTCCGGCAGCAAATGGATTGTTATTCATTATAGCAAATATATGGTATTTGTGAACCCTCTTGTGTTATGATAGGAAGAAAGACAGAGAAAGAATTTTAGGAGGAGAGCGCCATGTACGAATTAATACAGGTTTCAGAACACGATTACTATATCCAATGCCCTGCCAGGATCGGGCTTGTGAAGCTTGACGACACCCGGGTCTGCCTTATTGACAGCGGAAGCGACAAGGACGCCGGAAGGAAAGTGCGCCAGATCCTGGACGCCAATGGCTGGCAGCTTCAGGCGATCTACAATACCCATTCCAATGCGGATCATATCGGAGGAAACAAATATCTCCAGGGCCAGACCGGGTGCAGGATCTACGCGCCGGGCATCGAATGCGATTTTACCAGGCATCCTGTTTTGGAGCCGGCTTTTTTATATGGCGGTTATCCCTGCAAGGATCTGCGGCATAAGTTTCTTCTCGCCCAGGAAAGTGACGCGGAGCCGCTGACAAAAGAGGCTTTGCCCCAGGGATTCCAGATGATCCCTCTGCCGGGACACTTCTTTGACATGGCGGGCTTCCGCACTCCGGACGACGTGGTTTATCTTGCAGACTGTCTTTCCAGTAAGGAGACCCTGGACAAATACCAGATCGGCTTTATTTACGATGTGGCGGCCTATATCAAAACGCTGGAAGCAGTGAAGGAAATGAAGGCAAAGCTGTTTGTACCGGCCCATGCGGAGGCGTCAGAGGATATCCGCGGGCTGGCTCAGTACAACATTGACAAGGTGCAGGAGATCGGAGAAAAGATCCTGTCCCTCTGTGAAGAGCCCCTTTCCTTTGAATGTATCTTACAGAAGCTTTTTTCAGAATATGGACTGAAAATGAATTTCGAGCAGTATGTCCTTGTGGGAAGCACCGTCCGGTCATATCTTAGCTGGCTGAAGGATTCCGGCAGGCTGGCGGCGGACTTTGAAGACAATATGCTGCTTTGGAGACGGGAAAGATAAAAAAGCGGGGAGACCCCGGCATCAGCCGGCAGGTCTCCCCGTTGAATTTCGCACGATCAACTGCGCATGAAGATACATGGTGCCGATATAAACCTTATTCAGGATACTGTCCAGGGCGTAAAAACCGCATTTCCCCAGCTCCAGCCGTTCCTGCCGCACTGTGGTAAGGGGCGGAGAGGTATAGGCGGAGATAGGCAGGTCGTCAAATCCTACGATGCTGATATCCTCCGGGACGTGCACCCCAAGCTGCTGGCACTGGACGATAGCCGCGTTGGCGATCAGGTCATGGCTGCAGATAATGGCAGTCATCCCCAGATCCAAAAGCCTTGGGAGATGCTTTTCGATACAGTGGGACACATAGAAGGAGGTTCCCGCACAGGAGGGATCCGCCCGCAGGCCGTTTTGCTTCATGGCGTGGAAAAAGGCTTTGTGCCGCACCTGCATGATATGGGAACCGAAGGAACTGCTGAGATAGCCGATCTTTTTATGGCCCAGTTCCTTTAAATGAGCGACTGCCAGGGCCATTCCCTCGCTGTTGTCAATTCCGATGGATGAAATGAACGGATTTTTGGAAATATAATTATCATAAAGCACAGTGGGAGTATGGCTGGTCTCAAAATCCTTCATCCAGGGGTCGTCCAGGGAAAAGCCCAGGACAAAGGCGCCGATGTAATCCTGCTGGAGCATAAACACATCATAAGGGATGGACTTTTGAAATTTCTGGTCCACAGGCACCACTTCAACGGCATAGCCCAGCGGCTCTGCCATCTGCCGAAAGCCGATGACAAAATCATAGCCGAACTGATGCGGTTCCCTGTATTCTATATTTTTGGTAAGGATGCAGAATTTTTTTGCCTCATCCCTGGAACGCCGGATACGGGAATATCCCATTTCCACTGCGGTATCCAGTACGGTTTTTCGTAATGTTTCGCTTATATCCGAGGCGCCGTTTAAGGCTTTGGAGACCGTTCCCTTGGATATCCCAAGCCTGTCGGCGATGTTTTGTATCGTGGCCATAGCGCTGCCTTTCTGAAAATGATCAAAAATGGTATTCCTGTATCTCAGGAAAGAAACGATACAGTTATTATAGCGAAATATGCCCGGGAAATCAATACGAAACAAAGGATTCCCGCGGCTGATGGAGATACGGGGAAAAGCTATGCATAATACACAAAAAGATACGCGTAAATTGTGCAAAGTGGAGAAAGAAATGAAAAATCCAGGGGAGGATTGACGTTTAAAAGGAAGTGATGTATATTCAACCTAACGAAACAAAACGAAACAATAAACTTTGCACGTAAAAGCAATGCAGGGAAACAAAATAATTCATGCAGGAGGAAATTATCATGGAACAGTTATTGGAGCAGAAGCTTCAGGAAAAATTCGGCAAGACCATCGATGCTGCCGCAAATGAGGAGATCTACACCGCCCTTTTATGCATCACAAAAGAAAAAATGCAGGGCATGAAACGAAATGAAGGAAAGAAAAAGCTCTATTATATTTCCGCGGAATTTCTTATCGGAAAACTTCTTTCCAACAACCTGATCAACCTGGGACTGTTTGATGAGACGAAAGAAGTGCTGAAGAAACACGGGCACTCCATTACTGAAATAGAAGAAATGGAAAACGAGCCTTCCCTTGGAAACGGCGGTCTGGGACGCCTGGCAGCCTGCTTTTTGGATTCCATCGCCACCCTGGGGCTTTGCGGGGACGGCGTAGGGCTCAATTACCATGAGGGCCTGTTCCGCCAGACCTTTGCGGACAATAAGCAGAGAGAAGTCCCCAATCCCTGGATCACAGATGATAGCTGGCTTATTAAGACCAACAGAAGCTTCCAGGTTCCCTTTAAGGACTTTACCCTTACCTCTGTGATGTATGATATCGACGTCCCGGGCTATGAAAACGGATGCAACCGCCTCCACCTGTTTGATGTGGATACCGTAGATGAAAGCATCATCGGCGACGGCATAGATTTTGACAAAACAGATATCCGGAGAAACCTGACGCTTTTCCTGTATCCGGACGACAGCGACGAGCAGGGACAGCTTCTGCGCATCTACCAGCAGTATTTTATGGTCAGCAACGCAGCTCAGTTGATCTTAAAGGAAGCGGAAGAGAAGGGCTATGACCTGTACCGCCTCCACGAGCATGTGGCTGTCCAGATCAACGACACCCATCCCACCATGGTGATCCCGGAGCTGATCCGTCTTCTCATGGAAAGAGGCTTTAACATGGATACCGCCATTGACGTGGTGAGAAAAACCTGCGCTTACACCAACCATACCATCCTTGCGGAAGCACTGGAAAAATGGCCGGTGCGTTACCTGGAAAAGGTGGTTCCCCACCTGCTTTCCATCATCCGGGAGCTGGACGCACGGGTGCGCAGAGACTACCATGACGAGCGGGTATATATCATAGATAAGCAGGACAGAGTCCATATGGCCCATATCGACATTCATTTTGGCTATGCGGTGAACGGCGTGGCGGCCCTTCACACCCAGATCCTGAAGGAATCGGAATTAAAGCCGTTCTATGATATCTATCCGGAAAAATTCAACAACAAGACCAACGGCATCACCTTCCGCAGATGGCTGGTACACTGCAACCAGGAACTGGCAGGATATCTGAAGGAGCTGATCGGGCCGGGATATATCAAAGACGCCGCAGAGCTCGAGAAGCTTTTGCAGTACAAGGACGATGGGGCAGTCCTTAAGAAATTAAGAGAGATCAAAAAGCATTCCAAAGAAGAACTGCGGGATTATCTGAAGCTTACCCAGGATGTGGATATCGATCCGGATTCTGTTTTTGACATTCAGATCAAGCGTCTCCATGAGTACAAGAGACAGCAGATGAATGCCCTTTATGCTATCTATAAATATAAAGAGATCAAAAAAGGAAACCTGCCCAAGCGCCCGATCACCATGATCTTCGGCGCCAAGGCCGCTCCGGCGTATGTGATCGCCAAGGATATCATCCATCTGCTCCTCTGCCTGCAGCAGTTGATCGACAGCGATCCTGCAGTGAACAAATATTTAAAACTGGTCATGGTGGAAAACTATAATGTGACCAAGGCAGAAAAGCTGATCCCGGCCTGCGATATTTCCGAACAGATCTCCCTTGCGTCCAAGGAAGCCTCCGGAACCGGAAACATGAAGTTCATGCTCAACGGCGCGGTGACTTTGGGAACAGAGGACGGCGCGAATGTGGAGATCCATGAGCTGGTGGGAGACGACAGCATTTATATCTTCGGCAAAAAATCCGAAGAAGTCATCCATCTGTATGACACCGCTTCCTACTGCTCAAAGGATATCTACGAGAATGATCCTCAGATTGAAGAACTGGTAGACTTTATCATCAGCAAGGATCTGATCCGCATCGGGGATCCGGTGAACCTGGGACGGCTTTATAAAGAGCTGGTGTCCAAAGACTGGTTTATGACCCTTCTGGATCTGAAGGATTATATTCAGACAAAGGAAAGAATGCTTGCCGATTATGAGGATGCGGCGGCATGGGAAAAGAAGATGCTCGTCAACATTGCAAAGGCAGGATATTTTTCCGCAGACCGTACCATTGCGGAATACAACAAAGATATCTGGCATTTATCATAAAAGGCAGGGACCAATGAAAGAATCAGGAATCTTAATGCCTGTCTCCGCCCTCCCGTCAAAAACGGGAGTGGGGGAGCTTGGCGCAGATGCATACAGGTTTGTAAATCTCCTTGGGGAAAACGGGGTAAAGATCTGGCAGATCCTTCCCCTGAATCCTGTAGGGTACGGAAATTCTCCCTATCAGCCCTATTCCTCCTTTGCGGGAGATGAACTTTACATCAGCCTGGAAGAATTGTATAAGGAAGGGCTGCTTTCAGAAATGCCGCCGGTTTTCGGCCAGGAGGATAAGCGTGTGCGGTATGAAGCCGTGCGCGCGTTTAAGGAGCCCTATCTCAGGGAGGCTTATGCCGCTTTTGCCGGAAAAACGGATCAAGAAAAAGAGGCATACCGTGCGTTCGCGGCACAGACCTGGGTACGGGAATACGGCGTGTACCGCGCCCTGAAAAAGAAAAACCACGGGACCTGCTGGAATGAATGGGAGCAGGCGGAGCGGGACTGGTGCACCAATTCTTTTGCCCTTCCAAAAGAGGCGGAAGAGGAAGCAGAGTACCAGATATTCCTCCAGTATATCTTCTTTACCCAGTGGATGAAGGTAAAAGAGGAAGCCAATAAAAAAGGGATCCGTATCATGGGGGATGTTCCCTTCTATGTGGGGCTGGATTCGGTAGACGTCTGGGGCGGAAAGGACAATTTCCTTCTGGATACAGACGGAAGACCGCTGTTTATCGCGGGAGTCCCGCCGGATTATTTCAGCGCCACAGGACAGCGCTGGGGCAACCCCATCTATGACTGGGACTATATGAAAAAAACACAGTATCAGTTCTGGGTGGAACGTATCGGATACAGCCAGAAGCTGTTTGATATCGTGCGTATCGATCATTTCCGGGCTTTTGACACCTTCTGGAAGATCCCGGCCTCCTGTCCTACAGCCGTGGAGGGAGAATGGGTGGAGGCTCCGGGCTATGAGGTGCTGGATACGCTCCTTGAGAAGATCCCCGGGGCGGAACTGGTAGCAGAGGATCTGGGCCTTCTGCGGCCGGAGGTCCTTACCCTTAAGGATCATTATCATTTTAAAGGAATGAAGGTCCTGCAGTTTGTGATCGATGTCAGCGGGAAATACGCCAGGGATATTTTTGAGGATAAAGAAAATATGATCATTTATTCCGGTACCCATGACAACGATACCCTGATGGAATGGTACGGGAAGCTGAGCGTTCCTGCCAGACGGAAGGTCCGCCGTTTCCTGAAACGGCAGGGCGTGACCCGGGGAACGGTAAAAGACCGGCTCCTGGAATATGTATGGAAGAGCCCGGCGGAGTATGCCATTGTACCCATGGCGGACCTTTTAGGACTTGGAAAAGAAGGGCATATCAATACTCCGGGTACAGTGGGATCCCCCAACTGGGAGCTGAGGATACCGGATATGGACAGGATGGAAGAGACACTGAAAAAATACAGAAAATCCTTAGGGCACAGAGAATGTCTTTAAAGGAACAGATACCGGGAAAGATGGCTGGGGAAGCTGTCTTTCCCGCTTTTTTTATTTCATGGGAGACCAGGGCCAAAAGGCCGGAACCCACAGGAGCCTGTGCATAGCCGGGGGCTTTTGCACAAAATATCTTCAAAAAAGGGTTGCTTGTGACGCAGGGGGATAAGTTATAATTAAGAAACAGAGAAGAAAAGACAGGACAGATCTGCGAAGAGAGCAGGGAAGGAGAACCGTATGGGAAATATCATTGAGATCGATCATTTAATGAAGCGCTTTGGATCGGTGGAGGCAGTCCGGGATCTGAGCTTTCGGGTAAAGGAAGGGGAGCTGTTTGCGTTCCTAGGGATCAACGGGGCAGGAAAGTCTACAACGATCAATATTATGTGCGGGCAGCTCGCCAGGGATGGGGGAACGGTGACGATCCGCGGCATGGACCTGGACAGGGATGTGCAGAGGATAAAAAGGGAACTGGGGGCAGTGTTCCAGAATTCGGTACTGGACGGGGCCCTGAATGTTTACGACAACCTGGAAAGCCGGGCCGCCTTGTATGGACTAACCGGAGCGGCTTTTAAAAGGAGACTGAAAGAGCTGGCGGAGCTGCTGGATTTCGGCGATCTGCTGAAAAGACCGGCAGGGAAGCTTTCCGGAGGCCAGAGGAGACGGATCGATATTGCCAGGGCGCTGCTCCATGAACCGAAAATCCTCATCCTGGACGAGCCGACCACAGGGCTGGATCCCCAGACCCGGAAGCTCATCTGGAACGTGATCGGCAATCTGCGGAAAAAGGAAAACATGACGGTGTTTCTCACAACCCATTATATGGAAGAAGCAGCGGAGGCGGATTTTGTGGTGATCCTGGACCGGGGGCAGATCTCTGCGGAGGGAACGCCGCTGGAACTGAAAAATACATATACAGGAGATTTTATCACCCTTTACGGGGTGGATGAGGAACAGGTGAAAAGCCTGGGGATGGAGTATGAGGCGCTCCGGGACGCCTATCGGGTGTCTGTTCCGGACACCGCCGCGGCAACCAGGATGATCCTGGGAAAGCCGGAGCTGTTCCGGGACTACGAGATCACCAAGGGAAAGATGGACGATGTGTTCCTGGCGGTGACCGGGAAAAAGCTGACAGAAGAGGAGGAAAACCGTGATGACGGCAATTTTGCTGATTAAGAGAAATGTAAAATTGTTTTTTAAGGATAAGGGCATGTTTTTTACCTCATTGGTAACGCCCGGCATCCTTCTGATTTTGTACGCCACTTTCCTGGGGAATATTTACCGTGACAATTTTACCGGGGCGCTTCCGGAGGGCTTTTCCCTCTCCGGCGGGATCGTGGACGGGCTGGTAGGGGCACAGTTGATCTCATCGATCCTTTCTGTGTCCTGTGTGACGGTGGCCTTTTGCTCCAACTTTTTGATGGTGCAGGACAAGGCAAATGGGACCATCAAAGACTTCCGGATCTCGCCGGTGCGCCCTGGCATTCTGGCTATGGGCTATTATGCGGCGACGCTGCTTTCTACTCTTTTGATCTGCTTTGCCGCAGCGGGGATCTGCCTTGGCTATGTGGCTTTTGCGGGATGGTATCTGTCCCTTAAGGATGTGTGCCTTTTGTTCCTGGATGTGGCGCTTTTGGTGTTTTTCGGAGTGGCTCTGTCCTCTTTGATCAATTTCTTTTTATCTACACAGGGGCAGATCTCTGCGGTGGGAACCATTATCAGCGCCGGGTACGGATTTATCTGCGGAGCGTATATGCCCATTTCCTCCTTCGGGGAGGGCCTTCAAAAAGCACTTTCCTTTCTTCCGGGGACTTATGGAACTTCCCTGATCCGCAATCATACCATGAGGGGCGTGCTGGCTGAGATCCGTGCCCAGGGCGTTCCGGCCTCAGTGACAGAAGAACTGGGGAATGCACTGGACTGTAATATCTACTTCTTTGACCATAAGGTAGAGATCCTGGAAATGTACGGGATCCTTGCCGCAGCTGCCGCGATCCTGCTGGCAGTTTATATCCTGCTGAATGCACTGAGAAAAAACGTCCATTAAAACATACTGTAAAAAACTGAAAAAAAACAAAAATATCTGTCTTTTCAACTTCTTATATGATAAAATCAGAGTAAGACAAAGAAATTACAAGAAATATAAAATATATAGGATGTCATTTCCCGTGGAACGGAGAAAGGAGGAGAGGATGAAAAGAAAGTTATTTTTAATGCCTGTCCTGGGACTGAGCCTGGTATTGGGGACGTGTATACAGGCCGGAGCATTTCCCGGACAGGAGGAGAAAGAAGGGATCGGCCCCTATGAGCTGTCCCAGGATCAGAGTGAGCTGCTCCAGGCCTTTGGAATGGAACAAACTTCCCGCATCTTCAGTTTTGCTGCTCCGGAAGAGGCCATCACCGTGAAAGTGCATGTCTATCAGCTTAACGAGGACGGTACCTGGAAAGTGATGGGAGGCGGTGTCCTTTCCATTGGAACGGAAAGAGAGCCTGTGGACAGGCTGGCGGGAACCATTGCCATAGAAAGACTGGAAGATTACAGTATCGATTTCACCATAAACTGTGCGGGGAGCGGTTCTTTTGCATCTGAGCCTGTTGAACTGGAAAAGGATGAAGAAAAGCCCTTTGTGAGCACCTGGACCTATCTGGAGGAGCGGCAGGATATCCAGATGGATACGGAAATTCCGCTGGCGTTTATGGTCTATGATGATGGAAACAGTCTGAAAAGCTGCAGCCTGGAAGAATATTTTGATCCCTCCCCTTATGAAGGGATGGAACTGGTACAGGCAGTGACCGTAGAGTTTTCGGATAAAGAATTAGGATCCGGCACGTAATGTGCCGGATCTGTCTGTGCCTGGACGTTTATCCTGCGGTGCATTCCTGCTCCAAAAAGGCGTCGGAACCTGCAGGCGGGAGATCGCCGTCGGAAAGCCCCTGAAGGATAAGCTGGAAATCCTCCGGGGTGAGACTGTCTATTTTGTTGGAATCGCCGTCAGAATAACGCAGTAACTGATGAAACACTTCATATATCATTTCCGATCCCTCCCTGTTCTTTCCTATCATTATATAGAAATACAAATGAATTTTCCACGTATATACAGACGGAAAATAGAATGATATAGACAAATATAGAAAGGATAAAAAGAAAGAAAATAACAGAAAAGTCCGTTGAAATGTTGAACATAACAGAGTAAAATATAGAAAAATAGAACAAAAAAGACGAAAAATAGAACCGGAGGAGCGCGATATGATCCGTGAAGCGTATTTTCGGCTGGATGAGAGCAGCCGTGAACTGTCCCTTCCTTATCGGGACGCTTTTCCCTGCGGGATCGAATTTTATGATTCCTCAGGGAGCATAGGAAACATGATCACATGGCACTGGCATCCTTTTTTTGAGATCAACTATGTCACCGAAGGCGAGATGATCTATTATATCGATCAGGAAGAATACCTGATGAAAAAGGGGGAGGCGCTGTTTGTCAATGAAAGCCGCCTGCATATGCTGTCCCTTCCGCCAGGCTGCGCCAGAGAGACTCATTATGCCATAAAATTTGACAAAAGATTTTTCTGCGGGAACGGGAATAACTATCTGGAAGAAAAATATGTGGCGCCGGTTGTGAATAACCGTGGCTTTTCCGCCTATGTGATCCGGCCGGACACCGAGGCGGGGGTACAGATGATCTCTCATCTGCACCGGATGTTCCATGATTTTATCGAAGAACCCTTTGGCTACGAATATGATGTGATGGGGGAACTGGGACATTTCTGGACAGAAATGATGGCTTCCGCCCGAACGGAAGGTCTCTTGACGGAGGGGCTCCACACCTCTGATAATGATAAAATGATCCCGATGATCCAGTATATCGCTGACCATTACCGGGAAAAGATCATCCTGGAAGATATCGCGGCGGCTGCGGCAGTAAGTACACGGGAATGCGACCGGTGCTTTTCCCGGTATATCCGTATGTCTCCTATTGAATATCTGAACTTTTACAGGATCCGCAGAGCTTCAGAACTGCTTGTCCATACCCGCGGCAGTATCCTGGAGATCGCCGAAGAATGCGGCTTTCATTCCCCCAGCTATTTCAGCCGGCTCTTCCGCAGGGAATTCGGGTGCAATCCCCGGGAATTCCGGGAGAGTATGCAGAAATAAATAAAACAGGAGTTATCCTATACGGCAAAAATATAATTAAAAATCGAAAAGCAATAGTATTTTTGCCGATAATGGGATATACTATATCGTAGATTCATATAGCATTTTGATCTGATTTATTACGGAGGATAGCAGATGCGATACCTTTTAGTGGCTGAGACAGCAAAAAAATGGAATGTGTCGGAGCGCAGTGTGAGAAATTACTGTGCGCACGGCCGTGTGCCCGGCGCTTTTCTTACCGGCAAGACCTGGAGCATTCCTGAAAATGCAGAGAAACCAGAGCGCATCAACAAGAGAAAAGAAGAGCCGATCACATTGCTGGAGATCCTGAAAGAACAGAAAGCAAGTAGATACTCTGGGGGAATTTATCATAAGACACAGATTGATTTGACTTATAATTCGAACCACATGGAGGGCAGCCGGCTGACACATGATCAGACACGGTATATTTTTGAAACAAACACCATTGGCGTGGAAAATGAAGCCTTGAATGTAGATGATGTGGTGGAAACGGTAAATCATTTCCGCTGCATCGATCTGATCATTGATCATGCAAAGGTAGCGCTGACAGAGAAGTTTATCAAAGAACTTCATCTGATTTTGAAAAATGGAACCAGTGATTCCAGAAAAGACTGGTTTGCGGTTGGTGATTATAAGAAGTTTCCTAACGAAGTGGGCGGGAGAGAGACGGCCGCTCCGGAAAAGGTTGCCAATCAGATGAAAGCTTTGCTGAAAACTTATAACGAAAAAGAAGAAAAGACCTTCGGGGATATCCTGGATTTTCATGTGAAATTTGAACGGATCCATCCGTTCCAGGATGGCAATGGCCGTGTTGGCAGACTGATCATGTTCAAGGAATGCCTGAAATATAATATTGTTCCGTTTATTATCGAGGATGACTTGAAGCTGTTTTATTATCGTGGATTGAAAGAATGGGATAGTGAAAAGGGATATTTGACAGACACCTGCCTGACGGCGCAGGACCGGTATAAGACATATTTGGATTATTT
>DXBU01000047.1 GCA_019116385.1 Candidatus Blautia faecigallinarum
AAGGAAAAGAAATTTTAGCCTGTTTAAATAGGTTGTACTCCAGCATATTGTAATTTCGAAGTTCCAGCTCCATACTGGGGCGGTACACCTCAAGAAAATTTTCCGGAGTATGGGCTTTTGAAAGGCAGAACCGTTCGATCACCGTCACAGCCACGTTCAGGCCGGAAAAGCACTGCCGTTCAATCTGCTCTTCCAGCTCCAGGATATATTTTTTGTGGATCCAGCGGTCGCTTTTTAGGTACACACGCAGCTTTGTTTTTTCGTGGTTCAAGGACACCTTGGTCACTGCCGCCATTTCCAGAAGCTCCGCCAGATTGTCTTTTAATTTCAGGCTGGGAAATACGTCAAAAAAATCTTTTTCCATGTAAAACACCTCATTTTTCCCAATTCAGCAGTTCCTCCCGAAGGGCGCCCAAAAGCTCCTGCTCCGGGACTTTTCGGATCACTTCTCCTTTTTTTATGAGCAGACCTACGCCGGCGCCGCCTGCGATCCCGATATCCGCTTCCTTTGCTTCTCCGGGGCCGTTGACCACACAGCCCATTACCGCCACCTTTATATCCAGCGGAATGTTCTGGACCATAGCTTCCACCTGATCCGCAAGGCCGATGAGATCGATCTGGGTACGGCCGCAGGTAGGACAGGATACTACCTCCACCCCGCCTTTTCGAAGGCCCAAAGTCTTCAGAATCCTTTTCGCCGACCGGATCTCTTCCAGGGGCGCTCCCGTAAGGGATACCCGGATCGTGTCTCCGATCCCCTGGTACAGGATGATCCCAAGGCCTACCGCGGATTTTATATTTCCGGAGTACAAAGTTCCCGCCTCTGTGATGCCCACATGAAGGGGATAGGCAGTCTTTTGGGCGATCAGCTCATGGGCTTTCGCGCACATAAGGACATCGGAAGATTTGATGCTGATCACCAGATTGTCATAGCCCATGTCCTCTATGATCTTTACCTTATCCAGAGCGCTTTCCACGATCCCCTCCGCCGTGACCCCATGATATTTTTCGATCAGCTCTTTCTCCAGGGAGCCGCTGTTTACCCCTACGCGGATGGGGATGTTCCTCTCCTTTGCCGTATCTACCACAGCTTTGATCCGCTCTGTGCTTCCGATATTTCCCGGATTGATGCGGATCTTGTCTGCGCCGTTTTCCATAGCGGCTATGGCCAGACGGTAATCAAAATGGATATCTGCCACCAGGGGGATATGGATCTGCTTTTTTATTTCCGCCAAAGCCCTGGCCGCTTCCATGGTAGGGACCGCACAGCGGATGATCTCGCAGCCAGCCTCCTCCAGGGCAAGGATCTGCGCCACTGTGCCGGGCACGTCTTCGGTTTTGGTATTGGTCATAGATTGGATCAAAATAGGGTTCCCCCCTCCAATCTTCCGGTTTCCTATTTGAATTACTTTGGTATGATCGCGATACATAGGTTCCTCCCTTTTTCAGATAACAAAGGGACACTGCTCCGGCAGCGCCCCTGCTTGTTTGTGTCTTCCTGTGCTCCCGCCAGACCCGCAGATACCTGCCCGGTCTTTTTCCGGGTGTCTTACCGGCGTATCTCCAGGAGCTTATTTTTTAAGTCGTTTTCCATACGGCGCATTTCTGTCTCTGCTTCCTGCCTTCGGATCCTTCCCTCCTGCTGGATCTTCATCACATCATCCAGGGTCCGGATCAGATCCTCGTTTGTTTTTTTCAGGGTCTCCAGATCCACAATACCCCGTTCTGTCTCCCTGGCGGTCTCAACAGAAGCCATGTGGAGCGTCTCCGCGTTTTTCCTTAGAAGGTCGTTTGTCAGATCTGTGACCTTTCTCTGGGCCTTAGCTGCTTCTGCGGAATGGGCTATGCCCAAGGCAAGCACCATCTGGCTTTTCCACAGAGGTATGGTATTTACAATGGTGGTCTGGATCTTTTCCACCATGCTTGTGTCATTATTCTGTACCAGACGGATCTGGGGCGCTGTCTGCAGGGAGATCATCCTGGTAAGCTCCAGGTCATGGAGCTTCTTTTCGAACCGGCCGCATTTGCTGTCCAGATCCTTGGCCGCCTGGGCATCCTCAGGAAGACCGCTTGCGGCGGCTTTGTCCATAAGTTCCTTCAGACGTTCGCCGCGCACCTGCCCAAGTTTTTTCTTTCCCGCCAGAATATACATGGACAGTTCCTTAAAGTATAAAAGATTTTGCTCGTACATTTTGTCCAGCATGGCAGAATCCTTCAAAAGACGCACCTGATGCTTCTGAAGTACATCTATGATCTTGTCCACGTTTGCTTCCGCTTTTGTATAACGGTTTTTCATGGTCTCGATCTTGTCCGCCTGACGCTTAAAAAAGCCGAAAATGCCTTTTTCTTCCTCGGTGTCAAAATCCCTCAGTTCGCCTACTACCTGGGCCAGAAGATCTCCCACCTCACCCAGATCCTGAGATTTCACATTTTCCAAGGCTTCGTCGGAAAAATCTGCCATTTTTTTCTGGGTTCCGGCGCCGTACTGGAGGATCTGATTGGTATTTTCCACATCGATCTTTTCTGCAAAGGCATCTACCATTTTCTGTTCTTCTTCTGTAAGGACCGTCTCGGCCATTTCTTTCTGCACCGGATCCATTTCCGGCTTCGCCTCCATAAGCGGCGCGCCCTTAGGGGGCTCCGGGTCCAGTCCCGGTTCCAGGGTCAGAGAAGGACCTTGGGTAAAAGTGTTCTTATTGTCTTCCATCCTGATTCTCCTTTGCTTATGATAAAGTAAAATCGTCCTTTGTAAGCCCTTCCTGGGCAAGCATGGTGTGAAGGACTGAAATATCGCTGGACACATCCCAGGCCGTATCCTTAAAAACAGAATCCAAAAGCTTTGCGAAGGCCTCGTTAAGCGTGTCAATAGCAGCTTCTATCTCTTTTTTGGAGCTGGTAATGTTTTCCCCCTGGACCGGCTGGGCATCCATCTCCTCGTAAGCGTCCAAAAGCTTGATGGTCATAGGCAGATAATAATCCATCAAACGCTTCAGATCCGGCACGATCTCCGGATGTTCCCGTACTCTCTTAAAGATCTGGCGGACGATGGTCTCCATCCGGGAGATCTTCCGGGATATTTCTTCCCCTGGTATAGCGTCGTTGCTTTGGCGTATCCTTGCAATATATTCTTCTCCTTTTTCCAGGACCTCACGGACCTGGCCGGAAAGCCTGCCTTCTTCCTCATTCCTTTCTTTGGCGGCCTTTTTTGCCTGTTCCGCCTCTCTCTGTCTTTGCTCCAGGGCCTCCTGGGCCTTTATATACTGGCGGTATGTGTCGTTGCTGGTGATCAGGCAGGTTTCCTGCTTGTCTATATGGCCTTCCAAAAACCAGCCTCTGGCGATCATCCCGCGGATATCCTTTTTTACAAATTTTATATGTTTTCCCAGGGCTCTGGACAGGTCCTCAAATTCGCCGTAGGTATTTTTTCCCAGAAAACGAACATATTGTTTGAAACGGGAAAGCCGGGAAAGCCCCCTCACGCCCAGTATAAGAAGGACTGCTCCTGCCACGGTGCCAAAAAGAAGAAAAAGGGCCGGCACGGACAAGGCCAGCATCCCTCCCCCCATCAGGATCCCGGCAAGAAGGAATACAAAAAGACCGGTTCCCATTCCTCCTGCCAGGAGGCCGCCAAACACAGTCTGCAAAATACTCTGGACCCGCTCTCCGGTAAGACGGGCGTAAAGGTTTGCGGTCCTTATCGGCTGGACAGTACTCTGCCTGTTTTTCCCGTTCTCTTTTTTGGCAGTGTTTTCTCCTTGGACAGCATCCTGCACTTTATCAAGAGCCTGCCCAAGCACATCGTTTATGGACTGGCTGAGCTTTTTGAAATCGGAGGAGTTTACCGCCGTTTCGATCATGTCCTGTATCCTGTCTCCCAGGTCGTCCCATTCCTTTCTGTACATCTTTGCCTCCAACCCTAGTGTCTTTCATCATAAATGCTGTATCCATTATAGCGGAGTCCCGGGCAAAATACAATAATTTTGAAAAAAACCCCTTTTTCCCATTGAACTTCACAGGCAAAAGTTTTACAATGGTAAAGAGATAAAATCTGACACTGTACAGGAGGAACTATTATGGAAAAAAAGAATATTGACTGGGCAAATCTCGGTTTTGCCTATACCAAAACCGATTATCGTTACGTTTCCAACTTCAAAGACGGCAAATGGGACGAAGGAGGGCTGATCACGGATGATACCGTCACCATCAGCGAATGTGCCGGCGTTCTCCAGTATGCTCAGACCGTATTTGAAGGACTGAAAGCCTATACCACCGAAGACGGAAAGATCGTTACCTTCCGTCCGGACTTAAACGGAGAACGTCTGGAAAACTCCGCCAAAAGACTGGAAATGCCTGTTTTTCCAAAAGACCGCTTCGTAGAAGCCGTTCTGGAAACAGTAAAGGCCAACAGCGCTTATGTTCCGCCCTATGGTTCCGGGGCAACCTTATATGTCCGTCCCTATATGTTCGGCTCTAACGCAGTCATCGGCGTAAAGCCTGCGGACGAGTATCAGTTCCGTGTGTTCACCACTCCGGTAGGACCGTACTTTAAAGGCGGCGTAAAGCCCATCACCATCCGTGTCACAGATTTTGACCGGGCTGCTCCTCATGGCACCGGACATATCAAGGCGGGACTGAATTATGCCATGAGCCTCCACGCCATCGTGGACGCCCACAACCAGGGCTATGACGAAAATATGTACCTGGATGCAAAGACCCGCACAAAGGTGGAAGAAACCGGCGGTGCAAACTTCCTGTTCGTTACAAAAGACGGAAAGGTCGTTACCCCCAAGTCTGACAGCATCCTTCCATCCATCACCCGCCGCTCCCTGATCTATGTGGCAAAGGAGTATCTGGGACTTGAGGCAGAGGAAAGAGAAGTCTATCTGGACGAGTTAAAAGATATGGCCGAATGCGGTCTCTGCGGTACTGCAGCCGTGATCTCCCCGGTAGGAAAGATCGTGGACCACGGCAAAGAGATCTGCCTGCCAAGCGGCATGGAGGAAATGGGCCCCATCACCAAGAAGCTCTACGATACCCTCACAGGCATCCAGATGGGACGCATCGAAGCGCCCAAAGGCTGGATCTATGAGATCGGATAATCATCTAAAAAAGGCATCTCCCCTGCTGATCAAATCAGCAGGGCGGATGCCTTTTTATGATGTATCTGCCTTCTGTCAGGCTTTTCTTTTATAAGTGAGGAATTCATATTCCAGGTCAAAGTAGGTCTGTTCCCCGCTTCTTCCGGAAATTTCCCATTCTCCTGTCTCATCCAGATCCGGAAAATAGCTGTCCGCCTCATAGGCAAAATCGATCCTGGTAACATAAGCGGTATCACAGTAGGGAAGGAACTGTTTATAGATACTGTCTCCGCCTATACAGTAAACTTCGTCGGAAGGATACTTTTCGGCTTCTTTCAGGGCTTCCTCCACAGAGTGCACCACTGCGGCGCCTTTTACGGTATAATCTGTATTCTGGGTCAGCACGATGTTGTTTCTGTTTTTCAAAGGAAGACCTCCCGGAAAGCTCTCCAGGGTCTTTCTTCCCATGATCACGGTTTTTCCTGTGGTCTCGCTGCGGAACATTTTCATATCTGCCGGGATACTTACCAGCAGCTTATTGTCCTTGCCGATGGCCCAGTTCTGATCCACTGCAACAATAATCTTCATTTTGTCCTCCTGTATTTTCTCTCTCATGCCAGGTATCAAACGGCAATGGGAATGTTTTTGATCTGGGGGCCTGCCTGATAATTTTCTACGATCAGGTCGTCCACAGTAAATTCATAAAAATCCTTTACTTCCGGATTCAGCTTTACTGTTGGAGCATCGTAAGGCGTCCTGGAAATCAGTTCCTTTATGACCGGTACATGGCGGTCATAAATATGACAGTCTGCGATCACATGGACCAGTTCTCCCGCTTCCATACCGCACACCTGGGCAAACATCATCAGTAAGATGGAATACTGGCACACATTCCAGTTGTTTGCCGCCAGGATATCCTGGGAGCGCTGGTTCAGGATGGCGTTGAGGGTCAGTTTATCCTTTCCGGGTTCCCTGGTCACATTAAAGGTCATGGAATAGGCACAGGGGTACAGATGCATCTCATGGAGATCCTGATGCACGTAGATATTGGTCATGATCCTGCGGCTGTAGGGATTGTTCTTAAGATCATAGAGCACCCGGTCCACCTGGTCCATCATTCCCTCTTTATACTGATGCTTTACCTGCATCTGGTAGCCGTATGCCTTCCCGATGGATCCGGTCTCGTCCGCCCAGCTGTCCCAGATGTGGCTGTGAAGGTCGTGGATGTTGTTGGATTTTTTCTGCCAGATCCACAAAATCTCGTCCATGGCGCTTTTTAAAGCGGTTTTTCTAAGGGTCAGGGCCGGAAATTCTTTTCTGAGGTCATAGCGGTTTACCACGCCGAAGCGCTTGATGGTATAGGCAGGAGTCCCGTCCTCCCACACCGGACGGACTTTCTCTCCTTCTGTGCTTGTTCCGTTTTCGATCACGTCCCGGCACATATTGATAAAAATCGTATCTGCTAAACTCATAGTGTCCTCCTTTGAAAGCATGCTGGTCATCTCGGGTTGATTTTGTTCTACTTTACCACAATCCAATGGAGAAGGCAAGACAGGCCCTTTGTGGGATTTGTCGGATCTTGCCTAAAAAGATTGAATTTTCAGGTTTATAATGCTATACTTTTATTCGGACATAATTATCGTCAGGGAGGGAGGAGCAAACATGAGAAAGGGATGGCTGCGTCATCTGGATTTTATTTTGGTAGATATCGCTTCTATTGAACTCTCTCTGATCTTAACCTTTCTTCTATTTTACTTTGTTTTGGATCCTGCCGGTCATTTCGGATATTGGCAGCTTTATCTGTTTTTTCCGCTGGTACACGTGTTTGTAAGCATCATGCTGGATACCTACAACGGAATACTCCAACGGGGATATCTAAAGGAACTGCAGGCCCTATTCAAACTGGAATTCGTGATCTTTTCCCTGTATCTCTTATTTTTTTATTTTATGGAGATTTTGCCCATTGTTCCCCGATGGCTGATCCTTGTTTATTTCCTCTTTGATCTTCCTGTCACTTATTGCCTGCGTTTTCTGCACAAATTTATTTTGCGCAGATATTACGAACATGTAAAGCACACCCGACAGATCGTGGTAGTGACCACAGAAGACGTGGCAAGGAAAATGATCCATACCATCACCCAATCGGTGATCCGGAATTATCAGTTTTTCGGCCTGGTGATCGTAGACCGTTCCATGGCAGGAGAAAAGATCGATCATGTGACCGTATCTGCGGACAGGAACGGTGTGATCGATTATGTAAAAAACAGCATTGTGGATGAGATCTTCCTTAACATTCCCAACGATCCGGTCTATACCCTGCAGCTGGCCAAACAGCTTTTGGAAATGGGGATCACGGTACATATTTATATGGAGGATGCCTATGACTCTCTTCCCAACCGCTGTATCAGCAATGTATTCGGCTACAATGTACTGACCACCACAATCAGCCCCATCTCTTTCCGCCAGTCCTTATTTAAGCGCTGCTTTGACCTGGCCGGAGGAATTGTGGGCGTGTTCCTTGCCCTTCTCATTGGGATCGTGATCGGGCCTGTTATTTTTATCAAATCCCCCGGACCCATTCTTTTTTCCCAGATCCGGGTGGGAAAGAACGGACGGCAGTTCCGGATCTACAAATTCCGCTCCATGTACACAGATGCAGAGGAGCGGAAAAAGGAACTGATGGAACAAAATAAGATCCAGGACGGCTTGATGTTTAAAATCGAAAACGATCCCCGGATCATCAAGGGCATCGGGAACTTTATCCGCAAGACCAGCCTGGATGAATTTCCCCAGTTCTGGAATGTGTTAAAAGGGGATATGTCCCTTGTGGGTACCCGCCCTCCTACCATAGATGAATACCAGAAATACAGTCCCCACCACAAACGCCGGCTGAATATGCGCCCGGGGATCACTGGTTTGTGGCAGGTAAGCGGCCGGAGCACCATCACAGATTTTGAGGATGTGGTCCGCCTGGACACCGAATACATAGAAAACTGGAGTCTGGATCTGGATATCAAGATCATCCTGCGGACTGTCTCCAAACTTCTGAGAAATAATGATGCTTTTTAAAACTACCGCTGCGGCAGAGGATGCCAGGGCGGTAGTTTTTTTATGCTCTTCGAAAATCGTCCTGTGTTTTGCATTTATTGCTAAAAATATCTTGAAAATCAAAATAAATAGTATAAAATAGATTTTTGAGAACAACAGAAAGGACCATATCACCATGAAGCCATTAAGAAAAGCTTACTGCCGCACCTTTCAGACGGTATTTAAGATCGCATTGCCTTTTCTTCCCTACCGCAGGCCAAAGATCATCACCAGCGTAAAGGATATCCCGGAGATCCTGGAGAAGAAGAAAAAGGGCCGGGCCCTCATCGTTACGGACAAGGGCATCGAAAAGCTGGGGCTTACCCGCCGTCTGGAAAAAGCCTTAAAAGAAAATGACATCCCTTATTTTATTTATGATAAGACCGTTGCCAACCCCACCACTGCCAACGTGGAGGAAGCTGTGGAACTATACCGGGACAACTATTGTGACTGCATCATCGGCTTCGGGGGCGGTTCCAGCATGGACTGCGCCAAAGCGGTAGGCGCCTGCATCGCCAAGCCCCGCCAGTCTCTGGCAAAAATGAAAGGGATCCTGAAGGTACATAAACGGCTGCCCCTTCTCATCGCCATCCCCACCACCGCCGGGACCGGAAGTGAGACCACTCTGGCTGCCGTGATCACCGACGCACAGACACGGTATAAATACGCCATCAACGATTTCCCTCTGATCCCCCGGTATGCGGTCCTTGATCCCAAGGTTACCGTAAGCCTGCCTCCCTCCATTACTGCTTCCACAGGAATGGACGCCCTTACCCATGCGGTGGAAGCTTACATTGGAAATTCCACTACTCCGGATACCAGGCGGGACGCCCTACGTGCAGTGAAGCTGATCTTCCAGAATCTGGACCGGGTATACGAAAACGGCTCCGACCTGGAAGCCCGGAAGGATATGCTGAAGGCCTCCTTCTATGCTGGCTGCGCCTTTACCAAATCCTATGTGGGCTATGTACATGCCATCGCCCATTCCTTAGGGGGAGAATACAACGTACCCCACGGCTATGCCAATGCAGTCATCCTGCCCTTCCTTTTGGAAGCTTACGGAAGCACCATTCACAAAAAGCTGAAGCGTCTGGCCATAGAAGCCGGGCTGACAGAAGAGGATACCCCCGCCGAAGAAGCAGCCGGCCGGTTCATCCAGGCGGTCAAGGACATGAAACAGCGCTTTTGTATTGGAGATACCATCGATGCCATCCGGGAAGAGGATATTCCCAAGCTTGCCCATTATGCGGATAAAGAAGCCAATCCTTTATATCCTGTACCGGTGCTTATGGATGCTTCGGAACTGGAACAATTTTACCGTATTCTTATGCCCGAGGCTTCTGAAGACAGCCCGGAGGCATAAAGCAGCGGACAGCTGCAGCATTTATTTTATTCGAGGAGGATCTTTATGAAGGAAGAAGAAATAAAAAATCTGGCAGAAAAACAGAGAGCCTATTTTTATACCGGGGAAACCCTGTCCCTGGAAAAACGGATCCAGGCCCTAAAGCGCCTGAAACAGGCTATCACAGGCCGGGAAGAAAAGATCAACGAAGCCATCCGCAAGGATTTGGGAAAAAGCCCCTTTGAAAGTTATATGTGTGAGACCGGCCTTGTCCTAAGCGAGATCACCTATATGCTCCGCCATATCCGCCGTTTTGCCCGGGAAAAGACCGTCTATACGCCCCTTGCCCAGTTTCATTCCCGCAGCTTTAAAAAGCCTTCCCCCTACGGCGTGGTGCTGATCATGAGCCCTTGGAATTATCCTTTCCTCCTCACCATTGATCCTTTGGTGGACGCTTTGGCGGCAGGGAACACGGCTATTGTAAAACCAAGTGCCTATTCCCCCTATACCAGTGCCGTCATCGAAGAGCTGATCCGGGAATGCTTTCCTTCGGAATATGTGTGCACAGTCACAGGAGGCCGGGCAGAAAATACCTGTCTTTTAAACCAGCATTTTGATTATATCTTTTTCACAGGAAGCCAGGCGGTAGGAAAGGAAGTCATGAAAAGCGCTTCCGCTCATCTGACTCCCGTCACGTTGGAGCTTGGGGGGAAAAGCCCCTGCATCGTGGAGCCCACGGCGGATCTTTCTCTGGCTGCAAAACGGATCGTTTTCGGAAAGTTCCTGAACTGCGGCCAGACCTGTGTGGCTCCGGACTATATTTACTGTGACAAAGCAGTGAAGGATGCACTGATCCAGGAGATCATAAAGGAGATCCGCAGACAGTATCAGGAGCAGCCCCTTAAAAATCCCGACTATGGAAAGATCATCAACCGGAAACATTTTGAACGTATCCTTGGGCTGATCGACCAGGAAAAAGTGGTCTGGGGCGGAGAGGGGGATCCTGCTTCCCTCCGCATCGAGCCTACGGTGATGGATCGTGTTACGTTCCAGGATCCGGTCATGGGACAGGAAATTTTCGGTCCGGTGCTTCCGGTGCTCACCTACGACTCTCTGGATGAGGCTGTTTCCAAGATCAATTCCATGGCTCATCCTCTGGCTCTGTACATTTTTACTAAGGACAAACAGGCCGCAAAAAAGGTAACCTCCTGCTGCGGCTTCGGGGGCGGATGCATCAATGATACGATCATCCATCTGGCTACCAGTGAGATGGGATTCGGCGGATTCGGAGAAAGCGGAATGGGATCTTATCACGGAAAAGACGGGTTCCTTACTTTTTCCCATATGAAAAACATCGTGGACAAAAAGACATGGCTGGATCTTCCTATGCGCTACCAGCCTTATAAGAAGGTTTATGAAAAGATGATACGGATGTTTTTGCGGTAAAAGATTTTATGTAACATTATAGTAATTTATATCGGAAGGAAGCAGATGTTTTTTATAGGATAAAATGTTTTTTTCTTGCCATTTCCTCATTGATTACTGCCAGAGAATTTATTTTCCAAATTTTCATCACTTCCCGGCATGCTTTCCGCAGGTCATCCTGCAATTCTGGTTCTGGCTCCCAGCTTCCTTCCGGCGGATTTATGACCAATACCAAATAAATCCTGGAATCAGATAAATCCGGAACTGCCATATTGGGAGGAAGATCTTTCTGTGAATATCGTTTCAGCAGAATGTTCCCATAAAGCGAAAGGGCATGACGCATTTTTAAAATAATTTCCTGTATAAAATCATCATAGCTTTTTTTTCTCTTTTCTCTTTCGCTAATGGGAATATCTTTCATGCTCTTTCTTGGGCATGAGGACTTTGCCTCAATAAAAAACAATTTGCTTCCCCTTTGCAGGATAAACTCACAGGTTTTAATTCCATTTTGACGCAGCCCGTTTATATATTGTTCAGATCTTTCAATATGAAAAACCTGACAATCCTGATATTCTCCAAACTTCATTCCTGATTCTTCAATTATAAGTCCCATCACAACACCTCCATAATCTCCTCTTTATATAAATCTATGGAAGCCTGGATAATA
>DXBU01000048.1 GCA_019116385.1 Candidatus Blautia faecigallinarum
GGGATGGCCGGGACGGTGAGACGGAGGAAAAATAAGAAGACCGGGGAGTACAAGGACGATTTCTATTACAGGTGCCAGCACAGGAAGAAGATTGACGAAGAACATTTCTGCGACTTTAAACCTTCCCTGAACCAGGATGAACTGAATGGGGAAGTGGTTCAGATCATCCGTGATATGGTGGCGATGGAAAAGTTCCGGGATTTCATCCAGGACAAGCTGCACGAGAAGGTGGATGTCTCCGCTCTGGAAGCGGAACGGGAGCAGATGAAGGGAAAACTCCTGCAGGTGACGGGCGCCAAAAAGAAGCTGGTGCTTATGCTGGATAAGCTGGACGTGAACGACCGGCATTACGACCGGAAGTATCAGGATATGCAGGAACGCCTGGATAACCTGTATGACCGGATCTCGGAACTGGAGGAGATGCTTTCGGGTGTGGAGACGAAGATATCCGCATCCTGCGGGGAGCAGATCACCGGAAAACAGGTCTATCAATTCCTCCTGGAATTTGATAAGATATATAGAAAGATGACGGATCTTGAAAAGAAGGAATTCATGAGAACGTTCATCAAGACAATCGAATTGTATCCCGAAAGGGACGGCAGCGGGCGCATCATAAAGCAGATCGGCTTTAAGTTCCCGGTGTATTATAACGGCTGTGAAGGCGATACAATTCGGTTGCTCAACGAAAATACAGTCGAGACTGTGTGCCTCTTGAGCAACCGAAAATGCGCGGGCAATGAGCCAAAGCCGGAGTTTGCTCCAGACCCTGGCGATGGTAGACTATTACAGGATTAAGGATCAGGAGAAACAGTCAAATTGTGGAGAGCGTAAAAATGTGGATATGTCCAAAATGCGGAAGAGAATTTAAGAGAACAAATCAGGAACATTATTCCGGGTTTAAGGAGTGAAGATGACTTATATTAATCAGGATGTCCTGTTCTTTTTTGATAAACATCAGACGGCATTTTCTTTATATGAAGTGTTTGCTGATAAAATCGAGTCACGGTTTCCGGATACCAAAATGAAAGTACAGAAATCGCAGATTACATTTTCTAATCGTCACGTTTATGCCGGTGTTTCATTTTTGAGAGTAAAAAAGAAAGCGGAGCTTCCGGATGATTATTTTGTATTAACACTTGGGCTTCCTTATCCTTTAGAATCAGGGCGTGTGGCAGTCAAGACAGAGCCATACCCGGGACGGTGGACAACGCATATTTTGATAAGCAGCATATCGGATTTGGACGAAGAACTGTTTGACTGGGTGGATCAGGCATACGAGTTTTCAGAGAAAAAATAAAGAGATTGGTTTAGCGGCATCGGTTAGAAATGATCGGTGCTGTTTTTATGCTCGGAGAAATCCGGGCATTTTTTATGCTTATTTCAGGAGGTGGTGACACATGGAAAGCCGGAGCAAGGGTATTACGGTGGATTCTGGCGGGGAGACGGAGGCCGGGACGGTGAAGACAGCGTAGATGTATGTGGAGGGGTAAAAGGCTTCCCGGATTTCTTTGATTTATTGGCAAGTGGAAACCGGTATATCCTCTATTAAGCAATCTAAAAAGTGTTTTGCCGCTTTGGAAAATACCTGATATTTTTTCCAGACGATAAATCCCCGCGCCTCTAAGCGAGGGGAAAACGGGCGAAAGCAAAGATTGCTTCCCTGCGTGTTAATGAGTTTATCATAGCACAGAGCATATCCAAGTCCTTCATCCACCAGCAACGAGGCGTTAAAAAGCAGATTATAGGTGGCGACAATATGCAGCTCGGACTCTTCACGCTGAAGCCAACGGCCAAGATAGATGTTGTCCCCTTTCTGATGGGAAACGATCAACGGCTTGTCCCATAGATCCTCCGGGCAGATCGTTTCTTTTTCTGCCAATGGGGAATCCTTGCGCATCAAAACACCCCAAGTATCCTTGATAGGAACCGGAATGGCCTCATATTTCTGTGAATCGATCTCTGTAAAAAGCAGTCCAAAATCAATGAGTCCTTTATCCAGATATTCAAGAACATGCTCCGCATTACCGCTGGAGATGTGATACCGGATATCCGGATATTTTTGCTGCAATTTTTTAGCAACCTGTGCAAATAAACGAACGGTTTCCGTTTCACCGGTCCCGATGAAAACATTCCCCGCAATGGTTTCATTGGAGCCTGTAATTTCTTCTTCTGTGCGGCGCATCAGTGAAATCATTTCTTCCGCTCGCTTACGAAGGATCATCCCTTCTTCCGTCAAAATGACTTTGCGGGATCCTTTTACGCCGCGAATGAGGAGTTGCTTGCCCAGTTCTGTTTCCAACGCCTTAAGCTGTGTGGATAAAGCGGGCTGAGAGATATGCAAAGACTCTGCCGCTGCGGTGATATTCTGTTCTCTGGCCACTGCCAAAAAGTATTCCAATAACCGAAATTCCATTGTAATCGCCTCCTGCTATTCAGTATAGCGAATAATGGTATAAGCGTCAACTATGAAAAATGATAACGGATAAGTATTTAATATATAATTTGCAGGTGTATATACTTGAGTTATAAAAATGAAACCTGTAAAGGAGGCCTGACGATGGGCTATAAATACTTGAAAAGAGGTATCCGTATTGGCTTTTCATTTACTTTAGGAATGATGTTGCTCTTGAGTGGCTGTTCCGGAGAAATGGAAGAAATGCAGACTCCAAAGATCCCGGAGGACATGGGTTCCGCAACTGAGGTGGAGGATGTCAATCTGGTGGAGTTGGATTCGTCTATTGTCGAACTGGAAGAAGGCCTTTTTGCTGTTCGTTATGATGGGGATTACGGCTTTGACGGATTTATTGCCGGGGGCGGCGCTTCTTCTGATGGAGAGGTAATCGCCTATCTGGCCGATAATCTGCTGTCGGGATTAAACCTTGGTGATCTTCTGGGCGGTGTTTTTGGATGCAGTACCATTGCGGTGCAAAGCCCGGAGGGGGACACTTTGTTTGGCCGAAACTTTGACTGGAACACCTGCGAAGCCATGGTGGTGGAGGCTCATCCCGACAATGGATATGCGTCTCTTTCCACTGTCAATATGGATTTCATCACCCAAAATGTGGGCGGCGGTATGGTCGGAATGGCGCTGAGCCTGGATGAAGTTCGGACCCTGGCTGCGCTCTATGCTCCGCTTGACGGGATGAACGAGGCAGGGCTGGCGATGTCAGTCAACATGATTCAGGATAACGCTGCCATCGAGCAGAATACGGATAAGCCGGACATCACCACTACCACAGCAATCCGCCTGCTGCTTGACAGAGCCGGGAGTGTGGATGAGGCGCTGGAGCTTTTAGGGCAATACGACCTGCACGGCTCCATGGGCATGATGATTCATTTTGCTATTGCCGATTCCACCGGCCGCAGTGTGGCGGTGGAGTATGTGGAAAATGAAATGATTGTCACTGAAACGCCGGTACTGACAAACTTTTATCTGGCCGAAGGAGAAAAGCAAGGTATCGGAACGGAGCAGTCCCATGAGCGTTACAATATCCTGATGGAGCGATTGGAAGAAAGCCCGGAAATGGGGATGGACGCTGTTCGGAATGTCCTGGACAGCGTAAGCAAAGATAACTTCGGGGAGTTTGAATCCACGGAATGGAGTATCGTTATGAACCTGTCTGCCAGAGAGGCCAGATATTATCACCGGGAAAACTATGAACAGGATTACACTTTCCGATTGGGAGAGTAGAGACACCCTCCGGGTGTACCTGAATGCCGTGGAAGGCACGGCGGGAATAAGGAAAGGAGTATGTCGCATGAAAGGATTGAGGAGGCAAGGCCGAAAGATCTTTATGTGGCGGCTGCGGAAGCCAAACGGGCCGCTGAACAGATCCTAAGCGCAAGTCCACACATCCGGGCGCAGCTTCTGCCTGGGACGGTATGGGAGGAGCCCCAAATGGAACCGCCGCGTGAGAGAAAGGAACTGGAAACATGGAAAAAGACCAGCATGGGGAAGAAACGGTAGAGGTGGCTGCATCGTTTACGCTGCTGTTTGCCTATGAAAACGGGGGATTGGAAAAACGGAGTATGAGCAGTCTATCAAGAATCTTTCTGATAAGAATGCGGAACCTTCGGTTTTAAATTAGCCTCCATGCTAAAAGGGCGTAGCGCTTTGGGTTTTCTACCGGGGTCATAGGGGGAACCCCTAAAAAGAGCGTTTGTAGGACAAATGCGTATCTTGCCATTTTCCGTGAAACGGAAAATGTGATCCCGCCAGCAAGGGGCTGGCGGGCTTGCCATCCAATGGCTGGCAAATCATTTCCAAAAAAGTCTTAGAAAAGAAAGGAGGAAACTGGATGGAGAAGAAAGAAATCGGATTTCATTTCCGCTGCACAAAAGAAGAAGGCGCGCGCATCCGCAAGGCAGCCAAAGAGGAAGGCATCACGGAATCGGAATACCTGCGCAGGCAGGCCCTGCGGGAAACGCCTAGGATGCCGCCGGAAATCACACAGCTTTTAGCGGATTTAAGGCTGAATGACTTAAAGATCGGCGTGAACATTAACCAGATCGCCAGAGCCTGCAACGGGAAACGGTTTTTAACGCAGTCCGAGTACCAAAGGCTGGTCCGCTATCTGGTAAGCATTGAGGAACGCTACCAGAACCTTACGGAAAAGCTGGAACAAGGATCATACAGCCATGGCGGTCACCAAGTTATTGCGGATTAAAGAAACATCTGGAAGGAACCCTGCCGCCCACCTAAAAAAGAACCTGTTCTATCTGTGCAAGCCGGAAAAAACGGGAGGCGGGATTTGGGTTGGCGGAAATGCTGGAACCAGTCCGGAAGTCATCTATGCCACCTTTTTAAGGAATAAAAAAGCCTTTGGAAAGCCAGGAGGTACCCAGGCTTTTCATTACACGCTTTCCTTTCCACCTGGATGCGGCATAACGGAAGAGGTTGCCTGCCAGGTGGCGGAGGAATTCTGCCGGATGCTTTTAAAGGATCGGCACTACTACGTTTATGCCGTACACAACGATAAGGCTCACCTGCACGTACATATTACTTTTGATTCCGTGTCCAAGGAGGACGGTTCTAAATTCCATTCCCCGAAAGGGGATTGGGAGAAGCGGATCCAGCCCATTACAGATGCGCTGTGTGAAAAGTACCGCCTTCCAACGCTGCAGTATAAAGCAGAAGATAAAATTGGCCGGGATTATGGACAATGGAAGGCGGGAAACCAGACAGGTGGCTGGGAGGACATCCTGCGGGATGATTTGGACGAGGGGATTCAGCGAGCGAACCGTTATGAGGATTTCCTTTCTTTTCTACTAGAAGAGGGGTACCAAATCCGTGACGTCTTACCTACCGGAGACGATAATAGTAGTTCGCTTTTGAGATCTCATGATCTTTGCACCAGTCTGTCACCTTCATACCTTCCGGTCGGTTTTGGCACTCCCGGATCTGTTCGGCCCATTCCCGTATCCGGCACTGGGCTACAGCAATAGACGTTTCTGATTTCATAGATTCACCTCATTTCAACCAGGTATCAAAAATTAAGTGCTAAACTTTTGATACCTAATAATAGAATTTGAATCTATTATCCCATACATGGTCTGCTTTTTCGAGGTACGCACTATCTACCATTTACGATCATTCCAGTTGGATGCAAGCTCGGTTGCTACAAGTTCCATACGGCGCTGATGGACGCTGTGGCTGACGATGATGACGGCAAAGAACAGCCCGAAACTGAGAAACCGGAGGTGCAGACTCCTGCCACGAAGCAGGTGCGCATCGTCTGCGCCAGCGGCTCTGTCAACA
>DXBU01000049.1 GCA_019116385.1 Candidatus Blautia faecigallinarum
GAATTATGCGGAATGAATCGTGGTATGAAAAAGCTGTTTCTTGGAGCTGGGATCTTTCTGATCACTTTTTTATTGGCAGGATGTGCAGCAGGCAGTAAGGAAAAAGGCATTTTCGGCCTGGGTTCCCGGGACGGTGAGACCCTGCGGATCCTTTCCGGATCTGAAAATCAGGAACTGGAGCCGATCCTGGAGAAATGTATGGAAGAAACCGGCGTAGAGGTGGAAATGGACTATAAGGGCTCCATAGATATTATGAGAGAGCTTCAGAACGGCGCGGAAAACTATGATGCCGTATGGCCTGCCAGCAGCATGTGGATCTCCATAGGAGATGAACAACATCTGGTGAAGCATATGGAATCCATATACATGACCCCGGTTGTTTTCGGGATCCGGGACAGTCTTGCCCAGGAGCTGGGCTTTAAAGATCAGGATGTATCTGTAAAGGATATTCAAAAAAGCATAGAAGAGAAAAAGATGAGTTTTTGCATGACCAGCGCCACCCAGTCCAACTCAGGAGCAAGCGCTTACATAGGGTTTCTCTACGCCCTTTTGGGTAAACAGGACGGCATGACTATGGAAGACCTGGAAAGTGACACCCTTCGCACAAATATCCGGGAGCTTCTGGGAGGGGTGGAAAGAAGCTCCGGCAGTTCTGACTGGCTGAAGGATATGTTCTTAAACGGAAATTACGACGCTATGGTCAATTACGAATGCTTGATCATTGACGCGGATCAGCAGCTTACAGAAGAAGGCAGGGAACCTCTTTATGTGGTGTATCCCTATGACGGGCTTTCCCTTGCTGATTCTCCCCTGGGATACGTGGACCACGGTGAGGAAGCAAAGGAAGAGGCCTTTCTGGAGGTACAGGAATTCCTTCTTTCAGAAGAGATCCAAAAGGAAATAGAAGCTACAGGAAGGCGGATCAACGTCAATCAGGTGTCAGAAGACAACAAAGCTGTTTTTAAGGAAGAGTGGGGGATCAACACCGATAAGATCCTTTCTCCCATTCAAATGCCCGATGCCCAGGTGCTGATGGAGGCCCTGACGGTATACCAGACCAGTTTTAAAAAGCCTTCTCTGAATATCTACTGTCTGGACTTTTCCGGAAGTATGGATGGAAAGGGAGAGAAACAGCTAAAGGAGGCCATGTCAGAGATTTTGATCCAGGAAAATGCCGCGGAGAACCTGCTCCAGGCCAGCGCGGGTGAGGTGAATACAGTGATTTTTTTTGACCACAGGATCCTGGGGACCGAAACAGCAGCTGACGATTCCGATGAAGCCCTGGCAGAGCTTTATGAGAAAATAGCAGCCTTTAAGATCGGCGGCGGAACGGATATCTATCAGGCTGCGGCAGAAGGGTTAAAGATCGCCTCCCGGTATGATCTGGAAAACTATACCCCTGCCATCATCCTTATGACAGACGGGCGTTCCGATAATCACTATCAGACCTTTCTGGAGGCTTGGGAGATGTATCAGGAAGACATCCCGGTATTTTCTATAACCTTCGGGGACGCGGATCCTTCCCAGCTGGAGGAACTGGCTGCCCTTACAGGAGGCAGGGTCTTTGACGGAACAGAGGATCTGACGGAAGCGTTTCGAAATGTGAAAGGATACAATTAAATGAACAAAGGGAAAGAGACCGTCAGCATTGTGCTCTCTGCGCTTTTGGCATTCCTGTTGTTTTTTTTCTTCTTTACTAAGTTAAAATTTGGACTGCTCTTAAGCATGGTCCTGGCTGTGGGAGCGTACATTGCCCTGACCTTTTTGCTGAAGCCCTCCGGCCGTATTGGAAAGGTATCGGTGGATACAGTGAAAAACGGGGAATTGCTCCTGGAACGGCTGGAAGAAGGAGAAAAAGATTATAAAAGGCTGGAAAAAGCTGCGGCCCAGATTAAAGAAGAGGAATTGGGCCGCTCCTGCCGGGAGCTTTTGGATATCGCGGAAAGTATTTTAAAATATCTGAAGGATAATCCTGAAAAGATTATGGCAGCCCGCCGTTATATGGATTACTATCAGGAAACTGCCGTCCATGTGCTGGAAAATTATATTGAGCTTAGAGAGACAAAGCTGGCCACCAGGGAAGCAGAGGAGATCATTGGGAAAACCAGGGAGGCGGTAGAGACGTTAAAAGACGCTTTCCAGCTCCAGCTTCAGAAGCTTATGGAAAATGAGCTGATGGATATGGAGGCGGATCTGAATCTGCTGAAACAGACTTTAAAATCAGAAGGATTTACCTATGATAAAGAAACAAAAGAATAGAAGGCAGGATAGGACATGAGAAAGAAAGTGATCGGACTGCTGCTTTTGACAGCGATCATGCTGGTAAGCGGGGGAATTTATCTTCTTGGGCAGAGAAAGCAGGCAGTTACTGTGTCAGGATATTTAGGAGGAGAAAAAATCGGCTTTTTTGAGGACGAAGAGATAGCGGATATCCTGAAGGAAAGATACGGACTGGAGGCGGATTACTCCAAAGCCGGTTCCCTGGATATGATCACCGCTGACCTGGAAGGACGGGATTATCTGTTCCCCTCCAGCAGCATCGCCCTGGAATACTATGAAGACCTTCACGGAAAGCCGCTGCAGAATGAAACCATATTGAATACTCCCATCGTGCTGTATACCCACAGGATCGTTCTGGACGCCCTGGTGGAGCAGGGAGCGGCGGAAACGGTGGAGGATGTAAACTATGTGGATATGAACAAACTGGTAGACCTGATCCAGAAGGAAATCCATTGGAAGGATATCGGTGTGGAAGAGCTTTATGGAAAGGTGTCAGTAGACACCACAGATCCGGCCAGCTCCAATTCCGGCAATATGTTCGCGGCCCTTCTGGCGGATATTTTAAACGGCGGGGAAACGCCCACCCAGGCAGATCTTGGTGAAGTCCTTCCAAAGCTTCAGGATATTTTCGGAAAGCTGGGCTATATGGAGACCTCGTCCGCAGACCTGTTCAGCCAGTTTTTAAAGATGGGAGTGGGGGCAACCCCCATCGCGGCGGGATACGAAAGCCAGATCATTGAATACGCTGTGATGGAGCCGGAGGATTACCAGGCGGTGAAGGATGATATTGTGATCCTTTATCCCACCCCTACCGTATGGTCCACCCATGTAATGATCGCTCTGGATGAAAATGGACAGGCCCTCCTGGAAGCTCTTTTGGATGAAGAGATCCAGGAACTTGCCTGGGACAGGCACGGTTTTCGCACAGAAAGCGGGGGAAGTATCCAGGGAGATCTTCCGGTGAGCGGGATCGCTCCATCCATCACCAGCGTCGCACCGATCCCGGATTATGAAGTAATGAAACAGATTATAGATGGATTAGCATAACAGGCTTATCAAAACAGGAGAAGAATAATATGACAGAGAACAACAGCTTTACCCCGGAAGAGAAAGAAAAGATCCGGAAGATAAAAAATGAGATCGATCTTACGGATTCGCAGATGCTCCTTCAGTATGGCGCCGGAGCAAAACAGAATATCGCGGACTTTTCCGAAAACATCCTCAGAAACATACGGGCGAAGGACTCCGGATATGTAGGAGAACTGATGACCGATCTGATCGCCAGCGTGGAAGGCCTGGACTTTGAGGTCCTGGAAAAGAAAAACGGTCTTTCTGCTCTTTTTCAGAAAGCAGAAGCCAAGGTAAAGAAATTCCTGGGCCAGTATGAAAAGCTGGAGGTGCAGATCGACCGCATCGAAGGAAAGCTGGAAGAGGCACGTATGGAAATGCTGAAGGACATCGGGATGCTGGATTCCATGTATGAGAAAAATCTGCAGTATTTCCGGCAGCTGCAGCTCTATATCGCTGCCGGAGAGGAAAAGATCCGGGAACTGAAGGAGGAAACAATCCCCGCCCTGTACCGGGAAGCACAGCAGAGCAGCGACCCTATGAACGCTCAGCTGGCGAGGGATTTTCAGGAGACCGTAGACCAGTTTGAAAAGAAGATCTATGATCTGAAGACCAGCAAGACTATAGCCGTACAGACAGCTCCCCAGATCAAGCTGATCCAGAACAGCGACAAGCTTCTGGCGGACAAGATACAGACCGCCATCCAGGAGACCATCCCTCTGTGGAAGAGCCAGATGGTCATGGCTCTCGGCCTTTACCGGCAGCAGGAGGTGCTGAAGCTTCAGAGAAACATCACCGACACCACCAATGAACTGCTCCTGAAGAATTCGGAAAAATTAAGACAGAACGTGGTGGATGTGGCAAAGGAATCCCAGAGAGGGATCGTGGATATCGAGACCTTGAAAAAGGCAAACGCCAATCTCATCGAGACCATGAATGAAGCCCTCCGCATTCAGCAGGACGGACGCCAAAAGCGGAAGGCTGCAGAAGAAGAACTGGAAAAACTGGAAAACAACATCCGGGACAGTCTTATGACTTCTTCGAAACAACTGTGACGGATTCTTCAAAGCCATCACTTAAGTGGAACTGTCCGTCTTCGGTGATAAATACCGCCTGGATATCCGGAAGGCTGTTGACCAGCTCCATTCCTTTCTCCAGACCCAGGGAAAAGCAGGCGGTGCTCAGGCAGTCTCCGTCCAGGGAGCTGTCCGAGATGATGGTTACGGAAAGAAGCCCGTTGTCATAGGGATACCCGGTCCTGGGATTTAAAATATGATGATACAGGATTCCATCTTTTTCAAAACAGCGCTCATAAACACCTGAGGTTACGACAGATTTATTTTCAACACCAAGGGTGAGGATCTGCTCGCCCCGGTCGGAAAATGGCTTCTGGATCCCGGTTTCAAAAGGCGTTCCGTCAGGATGAGAACCGACGCACAAAACATTTCCTCCCAGATCGATCAAAGCGCTGGTCACCCCCTGGGAGAGCAGATATTCCTTGATCTGGTCGGCAATGTAACCTTTGGCAGCAGCCCCAAGATCCAGCTGCATGCCTTCTTTTTCAAAACGGAGACGGCTGCCGGAAAGGGAGACATTCTTATAATCTACAAGAGAAAGGGCCGCCTGGATATCCTCCGGCTCTGGCAGGCTGTTTTCAGAAGAAGTAAAGTCCCATAGAGAGGAAACAGGGGCGATCGTGATATCAAAGGCACCATCGGAAAGTTCTGCATAAGTAAGCCCGGCCTCGATCACCTGGGCCAGAGGCTTTGAAAGAGAGTAAAAGCCTTCCTTATCCTTTGGGAGCTCTTGGTGGTTCAGACGGAAGAGCTCGCTGGATTCCTTTGTGCGGCTGAAGATATCTTCATACTCCTCGCAGATATCCATAGCCCTTTCCAGGATTTCCTGGTCAGAGGAATCATACAGGGTGACCCGCACTACAGTATTCAGTTTAAAAGAAGTGAGGGAAAGGGGCTGTTCGGTCTTTTGGCGTCCATACTGCTGGCAGATAGCAGCGAGGAACAAAAGGATAAAAAAAGCCGGCAGCAGGATACGGGCAAGTAGGATTTTATGTTTTTTCATAGCAGCTCCTGGTGTGATAGTGAAAATGTGTGTTCGTGATCCATCTAAGCTGGTTTCATGTTAGACGATGCCTGCTAAAAAGTCAATAGCATTACAAAAACCGCAGGATTGAAAAAAGTCAATCCTGCGGTTTGGTGTGTTCACTGTTTTTTGACAGCTATATGTACTTGGATCAAAGCTTGTCTTCACGACGGATATATCCTGGATCATCCGGTGTGGAAATGATCTCATTGGCGTGTACGATCTGTGCTCTCTTGTCTACCACCTGATTTTCGATGACCGCGTTCTTTCCAATGACAGCTCCGGGCAGCAGTACGCTGTTCTTTACTACAGCGCCCTTCTTGATCTCACAGCCCCGTCCGATGATGGAATTCTCGATGGTACCTTCGATCAGGCATCCATTGGAAACTACGGAGGATTTTACCTGTGCGTCCTCGAAATACTGGGTGGGGGAGGAATCGTTGGTCCTGGTGTAAATGGGCCAATCCGGTTTAAACAGCTCCTGTGCTGCTTTGTAGTCGGTCAAAGCCAGATTTGCGTCGAAATAGCTCTTGAAATCTGTGATCGTAGCCAGGTATCCCTTGTGGGGCACTGCACGTACATCCAGGTTCTCACATTCAATGTCTACTACCTGGGGAAGGGTATACATGGAAGAAACTTTTTTGCCCTTGCGGATCAGATCGATGAACAGATCCTTCTTCATTACATAGGTATCCAGGAAAATGTGACGGCTCTTTTTGTTTCCTCTGTTTTTCTGGATAGACTCTACGCCCTTCTGGCGGTTCAGCTCCAGAAAATCGCAGTTTAAGTAATGCTCGTTTGCATTATCCACAGAATGATACAAAAGGGTGATATCTGCCTCAGAGTCGATATGTGTCTGCAGAAGCTCTGCGAAGTTAACGGAAAAGACCATATAACTGGGTGCGATCACCACATACTGTTCGTGCATTCTTTCAATAAGATCAATGTTCTCCATAAAGGACGCGATGTCGGTATTATAGATATCATTTTCGGAGCTGTGCTCTGCAAACAGCATCTGAACCTTGCCGCGTTTGGAGTTGATGTTATAATGACGTCCTGTACCGATGTGCTCTACCAGGGAACGGGGTTTTCTGCGTACATATACCTGGATACGGTCGATGCCGCTGTTGCTCATATTAGAAATAGGAAAGTCGATCACACGGTATCTTCCAAGAAAAGAGAATGCACCGATGGGACGGTATTGCTGCAGTCCCTCCACCCATATATGATTTCCACAAGAATTGATAATTCCAAATGCCTTAGCCATTTTATTCTCCTCCCTTTACATCATTGGCAACAAGCTCGATGTGCTCGCTGTCTGCGCTTCCTACTACAGCGCCTTTTTTAATGGTCACATTGTCAGCCACAAGAGCACGCTGTACCACTGCGCCGTCTTCTACAACAACGCCGGGCATCAGGACACTGTCGATGACCTGTGCGTTAAGGCCGACTTTTGCTCCGGTAAACAGAACAGAATTTTTGACCGTTCCTTCGATGACACAGCCCTGGGTGATAAATGCCTTTGAGATATCTGCTTCCGGTCCGACGTACTGGGGCAGTGTGGCAACGTCTTCTGTGTAGATCTTCCAGGTAGGATCGCTCAGATCAAGCTCGTTGTTCTTGTCCAAAAGATCCATGTTTGCTTCCCACAGAGAATCAATGGTTCCCACATCTTTCCAATAGCCTTTGAATTTGTAGGCATAGACATTTTTGCCCTCATTCAGGAGACGGGGAATGATGTCCTTTCCAAAGTCATGGTGAGAATCCGGATTGACCATATCTTCTGTAAGCATCTGGCGCAGAAGCTTCCAGTCGAAGATATAGATACCCATGGATGCCAGGTTGCTCTTTGGATGTTCCGGCTTTTCCTCGAATTCTACAATGCGTCCGGTGTCATTGGTGTTCATGATGCCGAAACGGCTGGCTTCTTTCATGGGAACCTCGATAACGCCGATGGTGGCGTCTGCCTTGCATTCCTTATGGGCGGCCAGCATTTTCGCATAGTTCATTTTGTAGATGTGGTCGCCGGACAGGATCAGGACATATTCCGGATCATAAGTGTCTACAAAGTCGATGTTCTGGGAGATCGCATCTGCCGTTCCGCGGTATACGTCCAGGTCGGAATCTGCTTTCTCACGGGGAGGAAGTACGTAAACCCCGCTGTTTACCGCATCAAGACCCCAGCGGCGTCCTGCTGCTACATAGCTGTTCAGCAGAATGGACTCATACTGTGTGAGCACGCCTACAATGTCAATGCCGCTGTTGGCACAGTTGCTTAAGGGGAAGTCGATGATACGGTATTTGCCGCCGTAGGAAACGGCAGGTTTAGCTACTTTATTCGTGAGAGCATGAAGACGGCTTCCACGGCCACCGGCTAAAATCATAGCTATCATATTATTTTGTTTCATAGTGAACCCTCTCTTTCCTTTTCTTGCACTTATTATACAGTTTTTGTGATGATTTTTCCATATTTTTGTGCAAAAAAATAAAAAAATATTGAGAGAAAAATGTTAAAATTGGGTAAAACGCCATGGCTGGCTTTGTGGTATAATGGTCAGACCAGACAAAATGCCTGGAATAGAAAGAAAACTCTTGACTTAGACCGGATGGAATGTGTTATTCTTATTTATTAAGTATAGTAATTTCTCAATGGAAAACAGCAGTAGGAACAGAGGTGCAGCAATGGAAGCAAGAGAAGTATTGACAAGATTTAAAGAAGGAAAAATAACTTTGGAGGAGGCGGAGCACTATTTCCGCCAGGAGCCTTTTGAAGAAATGGAAGATTATGCTAAGCTGGATCTGCATAGGGAGGTACGGTCCGGCTTTCCCGAGGTGATCTATTCCAGCGGGAAGGCAGACGGGCATTTTGTGCATATTTTCCAAAAACTTTATGAAAAAAACGGGGAAGTGCTGGGAACAAGAGCCACAAAGCACCAGTACGAACTGGTGAAAGACCTTGTGCCTGGGGTGGTTTATGATGAAGTGTCCCATATAATCAAGACAGAAAAAAAAGATAAGGAACATATCGGAAAGATCGCGGTGTGCACGGCGGGAACGGCGGATATCGCCGTGGCGGAGGAGGCTGCCCAGACAGCAGAATACTTTGGCTCTTATGTGGAGCGGATCTATGATGTAGGGGTCAGCGGCATCCACCGGCTGTTCTCCCGGCTGGATGTGATCCAGGATGCCAACTGCGTGATCGCCGTAGCCGGAATGGAGGGAGCCCTGGCCAGTGTTCTTGGGGGGCTGGTGGACAAACCGGTGATCGCCGTGCCTACATCGGTGGGCTACGGGGCAAGCATGAACGGACTGTCCGCCCTGCTTACCATGATCAATTCCTGTGCCAACGGGATCGCAGTGGTCAATATTGACAACGGTTACGGCGCGGGATATATAGCAACACAGATCAACCGTATGGGATGCAGATAAAAAGGCGCAGGAATGTGCAGGAAAAGAGGAAGAAATGGAAAAAATCTTATATTTGGAATGTGAATCAGGGATCAGCGGAGATATGACCGTTGGAGCCCTTTTAGATCTTGGGGCCGATAGGACGGTCCTAAAAAAAGCGCTGGACAGTCTCCCAGTGACAGGTTTCCATACAGAGATTTCCAGGGTAAAGAAATCGGGCCTGGATGCCTGTGATTTTTCTGTTGTGCTGGACGCGGAGCATGAAAACCATGACCATGATATGGAATACCTTTATGGGCACACACATCCTGGCCAGGATCATGAGCCTGTCCAGGAACACGAACTTGTGCAGGATCATGAACATATGCAGGAACACGGACATGCGCACAGTCACGGACATGTGCACAGTCACGGACATACCCATGCCTGCGGCCACAGCCATGAGCACCGCGGCCTTTGGGAAATACTGGATATGATCCGCAGAGCAGACATGACAGACCATGCCAGGAGCCTGGCGGAAAAAATCTTCCGGATCCTGGGAGCGGCGGAGGCCAAAGCCCATGGCGTCCCGGAGGAACAGGTACATTTTCATGAGGTAGGCGCAGTGGATTCCATTGTGGACATCGTATCCGCAGCAGTTTGTCTGGACAGCCTGGGGATCTCCAAGGTGATCCTGCCCCGGCTCTGTGAAGGACAGGGAACAGTCCGGTGCCAGCACGGGATCATTCCCGTACCTGTGCCTGCGGTGGTGAACATTGCTTCCGCCTACGGACTTTCCCTTCATGTGACGGAGGTACAGGGAGAACTGGTGACGCCCACAGGAGCGGCCATTGCAGCGGCGATCCGTACTGGAACCCGCCTGCCGGAGGATTTTGTCATAGAAAAGGTGGGGCTGGGAGCAGGCAAGCGCAGCTACGAACGCCCGGGCATCCTGCGGGCGATGCTCATAACCCCCGCAGGAGGTGGGGCGGAAACGGACAGGGTCTGCCGGCTGGAGACCAATATCGATGACTGCACCGGCGAGGCTTTGGGACATGTGATGGACAAACTTTTTCTTGCCGGGGCAAGGGATGTCCATTATACGCCGGTATTTATGAAGAAAAACCGTCCGGCCTATCAGCTGAATGTGATCTGTTCCCGGGAGGATCGGGAAAAGCTGGAGGAGATCATCTTTTCAGAAACCACCACCATAGGCATCCGCAGGATGGAGATGGAGCGGACCGTATTGAAAAGAGAATGCCGGAGGATAAACACCTCCCTGGGAGAGGCGGGGATCAAGACCTGTACCCTTCCCAATGGAACAAAGCGGGTTTATCCGGAGTACCGGGACGTTGTCCTTCTTTCAGAAAAAAATACTCTTCCTTATCAGGAAGCTTATGCTATAATAAAGGCTGAAGCAGAAAGGAGTATTGCAAAAGAAGGTGAGGAATGACCATGTACGAAGAAATGTGTACCTATTCCGGAAAGATGCTGAAGCCCCTTGAGATCCGTCCGGAGGATATTTCCCTTAAAGACATCTCCCATGCCTTAAGCCTTTTGTGCAGAGGAAGCGGACACCTGCGCTGCTTTTACTCAGTAGGACAGCATTGTATCAACTGTGCCCGGGAGGCCGGGGCCAGAGGCTGGGGCAGAAGGCTTGTGCTTGCCTGCCTGGTCCATGATGCCAGTGAGGCGTATATATCGGATATCATTCGGCCGGTGAAACAGCATCTGGCCGGATATATGGAAATCGAAGAAAAGATCCTGTCAGCCGTCTATGAACACTTCGGCCTGGGAGATCTGTCGGAAGAGGAATATAAAATGATCCGCAGGATCGATGATGAGATGCTGGAGAATGAGATCCCTGTGCTGATGAGCCGGCCGGGAAACGGGATCCCGGCAAAGCTTTATTCGGAACCGGATTTTTCCCAAAGGGATATGGAGCAGGTAGAAAAAGAATATGCAGCCCTTGCCCGGGAACTGACGGGCAGGGAAGAGTAAATGTCCTGCTGCCGGGGAAAATAGATCCCGGCGGCAGGATTTTGACTGGAGAGAGGAAGACAGATATGAAAACAGGACTTGTTTTAGAAGGCGGCGCCATGCGCGGGATTTACACGGCAGGGGTGCTGGATGTGTTTATGGATCATGGAATTACCTTTGACGGGGTGATCGGCGTTTCCGCAGGTGCGATCCACGGCTGCTCTTATGTATCCGGACAGAAAGGAAGGAGCATCCGCTATTATAAAAAATACAGCCGGGATAAACGTTTTATGAGCTTTTACAGCCTTATCCGCACAGGTGACATTGTGGGGGAGGAATTCTGTTATCATGAGATCCCTGAACGGCTGGATCCCTTTGACCATGAAACTTTTTTAAAGTCCCCCATGGACTTTTATGTCACCTGCAGCAATGTAGAGACAGGGCAGCCGGAATATTTAAAAATTGACAATATGGTGGAAGAGGTGGATCTCCTGCGTGCCTCCGCGTCTATGCCCTATGTGTCCCGGATGGTTTCCTTCCACGGAAAAAAGCTTTTGGACGGAGGGTGTACAGACAGCATCCCGGTAAGGGCCTTTCAAAAAATGGGTTATGAAAAATGCGTGGCGGTACTTACCAGGGATGGATCCTACAGAAAAAAACCGGAAAATCCCAGAATGGCAAAAGTAATGTACCGCCGTTATCCGGAGTTTGCCAAAGCGATTGAAAACCGGCATATTTCTTATAATAAGACCTTGGATGATATCCGGGATATGGAAGAAAAAGGAGAAATCTTTGTCATCCGGCCCAGTGTGGAATTGACGATCGGTCGGATGGAACACGACC
>DXBU01000050.1 GCA_019116385.1 Candidatus Blautia faecigallinarum
AGTTGAAGGATTGGGAATCCTGAAAGGAAAGATCTTGCGGATCCCTCCTTCCCAGGGACTAAAAATCCCTCACATGGGCTGGAACTCCCTGGAATTGAAACATGAGGGACGCCTCTTTAAGGGAATCCCGGAGCATACGTATGTATATTTTGTCCATTCCTATTATCTGAAGGCCCAAGAGGAGGAGCTCGTTAAGGCATCCACCTGGTACAGCACAGAAATCCATGCCTCTGTAGAACAGGGAAATGTTTTTGCCTGTCAGTTCCATCCGGAAAAAAGCAGCCATTATGGCCTTAAAATCCTGGAAAACTTTATTGGAATCGAGAAGGAGGGGCACTGATGTTTACCAAGAGGATCATTCCCTGCCTGGACGTAAATAAAGGCCGGGTAGTAAAGGGAGTTAATTTTGTAAATCTTAAGGACGCAGGAGACCCGGTGGAGATTGCCAAAGCCTATGATGCTGCCGGCGCAGACGAACTGGTATTTCTGGACATCACCGCTTCCTCAGAAGCCAGGGATACGGTGGTGGATATGGTACGGGCAGTTGCCGCCAATGTATTTATTCCGTTTACCGTAGGCGGCGGGATCCGGACGGTGGAAGACTTCAAACGTCTTTTGCGGGAGGGCGCAGATAAGATTTCCGTAAATTCTGCCGCTATAGACCGGCCGGAACTGATCTCGGAAGCAGCGGACAAATTCGGAAGCCAGTGTGTAGTGGTAGCCATAGATGCAAAAAGGCGTCCGGATGGAGGATGGAATATCTATAAACATGGAGGAAGGCTGGATACCGGGATTGATGCGGTTGCCTGGGCAAAAAAGGCAGAAAGCCTGGGAGCCGGCGAGATCCTTCTCACCAGCATGGACTGCGACGGGACCAAGGCAGGCTATGATATCCAGCTGACCAAAACGGTAGCAGACGCGGTGTCTATTCCGGTGATCGCTTCCGGAGGCGCCGGGACGATGGAGCATTTTTATGATGCCTTAACAGAGGGAGGAGCAGACGCGGCTCTTGCGGCGTCCCTGTTCCATTACAAGGAATTGGAAATCCGTCAGGTGAAAGAGTACCTTGCAGGCAGGGAGGTTTCTGTCCGTTTATAGAAAAAACAAAAGCAAAGAGGTGAAGCAGATATGGCTCCTTTGTCAGGAGATTGGCTGGAAGCGCTGAAGGATGAGTTTCATCAGCCCTATTACGCAAAGCTATATAAAACCGTTATGGAGGAATATAGGACTAGGCGGATCTTTCCGCCGGCAGACGAGATGTTCAATGCCTTTCATTTTACGCCCCTCCATGAGGTAAAGGTAGTGATCCTTGGCCAGGATCCCTATCATAACTACGGCCAGGCCCATGGCCTTTGTTTTTCTGTGAAAAAGGGAGTAGAGATCCCGCCGTCCCTTCTGAACATTTACCAGGAGCTCCATGATGACTGCGGATGCTATATACCAAACAATGGGTATCTGGAAAAATGGGCCCGTCAGGGAGTCCTGCTTTTAAATACGGTTTTGACAGTCCGTGCCCACCAGGCCAACTCCCACAGGGGGATCGGCTGGGAGCAGTTTACGGACGCGGCCATCCGCATTTTGGATGAACAGGACCGGCCCATGGTGTTTTTGCTTTGGGGCAGGCCGGCCCAGATGAAACGTTCCATGCTGCACAATCCCAAGCATCTGATCCTGGAAGCGCCCCATCCCAGTCCGTTATCTGCTTTCCGCGGATTCCTCGGCTGCAGGCATTTCAGCAGGACGAATGACTTTCTAAGGGAAAACGGACTGGAACCGATTGACTGGCAGATCGAAAATATATAAAGGAACGGGAACGATATGGCGAAAAAAACAGATAATACTTTAGTAAAAAATGCCTCTTTCCTGATGATGGCGGCACTGATATCAAAGATCATAGGGATGCTGTACAAAAGCCCTCTGTCTACCACTCTCGGCAGCCAGAGCTTTGCCTTATTCCAGTTTGCCCAAAATGCATATTTTATTCTTCTGATGATCGCATCCTTTAGTATCCCCCAGGCTGTTTCCAAGGTAATGGCGGAAAAGATCGCTTTTGGAAGATACCGGGATGCCCAGAGAGTTTTTTACTGCGCTTTACTCTATGCGGCTGTGGCCGGGGGAGCGGTGGCACTGTTCTGTGTATTCGGAACTTCCATTTTAGTTCCGGAGAATACGGCAAATGCCAGGCTTGCCCTTCAGATGCTGGCGCCGACCATCTTTTTGTCAGGGATTTTAGGGGTTTTTCGAGGCTATTTCCAGGCATACCGGAACATGATGCCCACTTCGGTATCCCAGATCATTGAACAGATTTTTGTGGCAGTGACAGCTCTTCTTATGTCCAACGTGATGATCAGCCACTTCCGGCCTCAGGGAGAAGAGGCCATGGAACGGTGGGGGGCAGCGGGAGCCACCATGGGAACAGGAGCCGGCGTCCTTTCCGCCCTTATTTTTATGATCCTTGTTTATTGTGTAAACAAGGGAACGATCAAAAAAAGGATCAGAAGGGATCACCGTTCTATAAATGAAGGGTATGGAACCCTTATGAGGACCATGATCCTGATCATTATGCCGATCATTTTAAGCGCCTTTATTTATAATGTAAATGGCTATATCAACAGCTATATGTACACGGGGATCATGGGGATCCGGGGAATGGATACCGACTTGATGCATACGCTTTATGCGGAATACGGATTTTTCATGACGCTCATCAATATTCCTCTTACCCTGGCAAGCACCGCGCCCACCTCTATGATCCCGGAGGTTTCTGCCCACTACGCAAAGGCGGATATCAAAAGCGCTAATGCCAAGACCGTGCAGGCTACCTGGGTGAGCATGCTGATCTCTATTCCCGCAGCAGTGGGACTGGCCGTTCTTTCGGGTCCCATCACCAGACTGATCTTTCCAGGGACCAATGGAGCGGCGGCGGGGATGCTGATCCTTGGCGCTGTTACGATCATCTTAAATGGCAATTCCAATATCTCCAATGGGGTGCTCCAGGGAATCGGAAAGCCAAAGATCCCTATGATCCATGCAGCCATTGCGCTGGCGGCGGATGTGGTGGTGATGGCCCTTTTGCTTTTCCTCACAGATTTGGGGGTTTATACCATTGTGATCGCTATGATCTTCTATGCAGTGGCCATGTGCGTATTAAACGACCGGTCCATGAAGCGGTATATGAAATATAAGAACCCCTTCCGGAAGGCCTATCTGTATCCGCTTTTGGCATCCGTTCCTATGGCGGCCGCTGCCGGGGTGGTATATTATGGTTTATATGTGCTGATCCATTCCAATGTGATCTGTCTTGGGATTTCCATTATCTGCGCGGTAGCAGTGTATCTGGCGGTTTATCTGTACATTGCCAGGCCAAGTATGGAAGAACTGTCTGCTCTGCCGGGGGGCGGTACGATCTACGCCCTGGGAAAGAGATTCCATCTTTGCTGAAAATTTAATTCTGGCATAAAAGAACAGCCATGCAATTTCCCTTTCGGGAAGTGCATGGCTGATTTTTTGCTGTTATGCCTCGTGTTTCTGCTCCTTCTGGAGGTTCTTCTGGGCTGTGGACAGCATCAGTTTGATACGGTTCAACTGGTTTACCTCGCTGGCACCCGGGTCGTAGTCGATGGCTACGATATTGGCCTCCGGGTGGGAGCGGCGGATCTCTTTGATCACGCCTTTTCCTACGATATGGTTGGGCAGGCAGGCGAAAGGCTGGATGCAGACAATGTTGGGAACGCCTCCGTGGATCAGCTCCATCATCTCTCCTGTGAGGAACCATCCCTCGCCGGTCTGGTTTCCGGGAGATACGATGGGGGAGGCCATCTCTGCCAGGTCTCGGATGTCTGCGGCCGGTGTGAAGTGCCTGCTCTGGGCGAGCGCCTCGTTGGCTGCTTTGCGGATCCAGTCAATGCCCTTGATGCCCCAGTTGGCGATGGTGGCCTTGGACTTTTTAAAGCCCAGGTATTCACACTTGAAGTTCTGGTTAAAGAAGCAGTAGTTGATAAAGTCGATAAGATCCGGCACCACCGGCTCCGCCCCCTCTGCTTCCAGAAGGTCCGCCAGATGATTGTTGGCGGCGGGCAGGAATTTTACCAGGATCTCCCCTACGATGCCCACCCGCGGCTTCTTCTCGTCGGAAATGGGAATGGTGTCAAATTCGTGGACAAGCTCCTTGCACATGCGCTTAAAGTGGCTGTGGCTGACGCTTCCGCCGGTAAGGAAGGCGATGACACGCTGTTCCCAGATCTTGTGCTTGCGGTTTACGATGCCCTTTTCCAGCTCGTAGGGCCGCATGCGGTATACGCATTTCATCAGAAGGTCTCCGAATACTGCGCCGTAGACCACACGCTTGATCAGGGGCAGGGTGATCTTGAAGCCGGGATTGCTTTCCAGTCCGCTTAAGTTTACTGAGATCACCGGAACCTGTTCCATGCCCGCTTTTTTAAGGGCACGCCGGATGAAAGCGATATAGTTGGAAGCCCGGCAGCCGCCTCCGGTCTGGGACATGACCACAGCCGTCTTATCCAGATCGTATTTTCCGGAAAGCAGTGCGTCCATGATCTGCCCCACCACGATCAGGGAAGGATAGCAGGCGTCGTTGTTTACATATTTTAATCCCACGTCCACCGCGTCCTTATTGTCGTTGGGAAGGACTTCCAGGTGGTAGCCGCAGGTATTAAAGGCCGCTTCCAGGATGCTGAAATGGAAAGGCGACATCTGCGGGCAGAGGATGGTGTAGTCCTTGCGCATTTCCTTGGTAAAGGATACCTTTTCGATAGAAGCGGGAGCGATGGTCCGCGGCTTTTTCTCAGCGTCTTTGGCGCGGATGGCCGCAAGCAGAGAGCGGACACGGATACGGGCCGCGCCCAGGTTGTTTACTTCATCGATCTTTAAGCAGGTATAGATCTTTCCGCTTCCCTCCAGGATCTCATAGACCTCGTCGGTGGTCACCGCGTCCAGGCCGCAGCCGAAGGAATTAAGCTGGATCAGGTCCAGGTCGTCCCGGGTCTTTACAAAGTTGGCCGCCGCATACAGGCGGGAATGGTACATCCACTGGTCGTTCACACGCAGCGGGCGTTCCACCTTGGCCAGGTGGGATACGGAGTCCTCGGTGAGGACGGCGATGCCGTAGCTGTTGATGAGATCCGGGATGCCGTGATGGATCTCCGGGTCGATGTGGTAAGGACGTCCCGCAAGGACGATGCCCCGGCGGTGATTTTCCTCTATGTATTTTAAGGTTTCCTCGCCCTTTTTCTCAATATCCCTGCGGGCAGCCGCCAGTTCCTCCCAGCCCTTGTGAGCGGCGGCGCGTACCTCTTCGGCGGGGATATCCTTAAAGATCTCCACCAGACGGTCGGTGAGGATGGCTTCTGAGGTAAAGGCCAGGAACGGATTCCGGAAATCAATGGACGGATCGTTCAGCTCATCCACATTGTTCTTGATGTTCTCCGCATAGGAGGTGACGATGGGGCAGTTGTAGTGGTTGACCGCATCGGGGAATTCATTCCTCTCATAAGGGATGCAGGGATAAAAGATGAATTTTACGCCCTGTCTGATCAGCCAGCTTACATGCCCGTGGGCCAGCTTGGCGGGATAGCATTCGGACTCGCTGGGAATGGACTCGATGCCAAGCTCGTAGATCTTTCTGGTGGAGGTGGGGGATAATACTACCTCGTATTTCAGGTCGGTAAAGAAGGTAAACCAGAAAGGATAATTCTCAAACATATTCAGGACACGGGGAATACCCACCTTGCCCCTTGTGGCTTTGTCCGCTGAGAGGGCCTCATAGGAAAACAGCCGCTTATATTTGTATTCATACAGGTTGGGAACATGGTCCTTGTTTTTCTCCTTGCCGATGCCACGCTCGCAGCGGTTTCCGCTGATGAACTGGCGCCCGCCGGAGAATTTATTGATGGTAAGACGGCAGTTGTTGGTACATCCCCGGCAGTTGGCCATGGAAGTGGTGTACTTTAAGCTGTTGATCTTTTCGATGGGGAGCATGGTGGTCTCTTTGCCTTCCTCATAGCGTTCTCTTGCAATGAGGGCGGCGCCGAAGGCGCCCATGATCCCGGCGATATCCGGACGGATGGCTTCACAGTCTGCGATCTTTTCAAAGCTTTTCAGAACGGCGTCATTATAGAAGGTGCCGCCCTGTACCACGATATGCTTTCCAAGCTCGGAGGCGTCGGATACCTTGATCACCTTGTAAAGGGCGTTTTTGATAACAGAATAAGCAAGGCCGGCAGAGATATCCGCCACGCTGGCCCCTTCCTTCTGGGCCTGCTTTACCTTGGAATTCATAAATACGGTGCACCTGGTGCCCAGGTCAATGGGGTGCTCGGCAAAAAGAGCCGCCTTGGCAAAGTCCTGTACACTGTAGTTCAGGGATTTGGCGAAGGTCTCGATAAAGGAACCGCAGCCGGAGGAGCAGGCCTCGTTTAGCTGCACGCTGTCTACGGTCTGATTCTTGATCTTGATGCACTTCATATCCTGGCCGCCGATATCCAGGATGCAGTCCACGTCCTTGTCAAAGAAAGCGGCCGCATAGTAGTGGGATACAGTCTCAACCTCTCCCTCGTCCAGCAGAAGCGCCGCCTTTACCAGCGCTTCCCCGTAACCGGTGGAACAGGAATATACGATATGGGCATCCTTTGGAAGCTTTTCGTAAATCTCCTGGATGGAGCGGATAGCGGTTTTTAAAGGACTGCCGTTATTGTTGCTGTAAAAGGAATACAGAAGGCTTCCGTCTTCTCCTACCAGTGCTGTTTTGGTGGTGGTGGATCCGGCGTCGATGCCCAGATAGCAGTTTCCCTTATAAGTGGAAAGGTCTCCGGTGGCCACCTTGTAGGCGTCCTGACGGGTGCGGAAGGCTTCATAATCTTCCTGGGAGGTGAAAAGCGGTTCCATACGCGCCACCTCAAAGTCAAGCTGGATAGACTGGCGCAGCCTGTCCCTCAGCTGGGTGAGAGGAACCGGATTTTCTTTTTTGGAATTCTGAGCGGATCCGATGGCGGCGAACAGGTGAGAGTTCTCCGGCACGATGGTGTGCTCGTCGTCCAGCTTCAGGGTACGGATAAAGGCCGTCTTCAGCTCGGAGAGGAAATGCAGAGGGCCGCCCAGAAAGGCCACATGTCCCCGGATAGGCTTCCCGCAGGCCAGGCCGGAGATGGTCTGATTGACCACCGCCTGGAAAATGGATGCGGACAGGTCTTCCTTGGTGGCGCCTTCGTTGATCAGAGGCTGGATATCGGTCTTGGCGAATACGCCGCAGCGGGCGGCGATGGGGTAGAGGGCCTTATAATTTTTTGCATATTCATTCAGGCCGGCGGCGTCTGTCTGCAGGAGAGAAGCCATCTGATCGATAAAAGAACCGGTGCCTCCGGCACAGATCCCGTTCATACGCTGCTCGATATTTCCCCCTTCAAAATAGATGATCTTGGCGTCTTCTCCTCCCAGCTCAATGGCTACGTCCGTCTGAGGCGCTGCCTTCTGCAGGGCAGTAGAGACCGCGATCACCTCCTGGACAAAGGGTACTTCCAGATGGGTGGCCAGGGTCAGCCCGCCGGAGCCGGTGATCACCGGATAAAGGGACGCCTCGCCCAGCTTGTCATAAGCTTTCTGAAGAAGATCCGCCAGGGTCTCCTGGATATTGGCAAAGTGCCGCTCATAATCTGCGAATAACAAATGCTCGTCTTCATCAAGAATTGCGATTTTTACAGTAGTGGAACCGATATCAATTCCCAATGTGTAATTATTCATATCGCTTTGTCATGCCTCCTCTTTCGGTAAAATTTTATAGTCGAAAAGAAAAATTCTTTCTTATTTATATGTCAAAATATGACACTTAGATTCCGTAATATTATACGCTATTGTTTTAAAAATGACAATGTTAAAGTTTAACAAGTATTGTCCGGGTTAGAGTTGAATTTTTGATTATTTCAGGATAAAATAGACGATACGAAGACGAGGCGCCCAGGGCGTCAGGAAAGAGGAGTTTATGGCAGAGTATAGATTGATAAAAACAGAAGGAAGAGCCAAGCGGGCAGAGTTTTGCACCGTACACGGGACCATCCAGACGCCGGTGTTCATGAATGTAGGTACCATCGGGGCCATCAAGGGGGCGGTATCCACCATGGATCTCTATGAGATCGGCACCCAGGTGGAGCTTTCCAACACCTACCATCTGCATGTGCGTCCGGGAGACCGGCTGATCAAACAGCTTGGGGGACTTCACAGATTCATGGTATGGGACCGTCCCATCCTTACCGATTCCGGCGGCTTCCAGGTTTTTTCCCTTGCAGGGCTTCGGAAGATCAAGGAGGAAGGCGTATATTTCCGTTCCCACATTGACGGACATAAGATCTTTATGGGGCCGGAGGAAAGCATGCAGATCCAGTCGAACCTGGGATCCACCATCGCCATGGCCTTTGACGAGTGTCCCAGCAGCGTGGCGGACCGGGAATACGTGCAGAATTCTGTGGACCGGACTACCCGGTGGCTGCGCCGGTGCAAGGCGGAGATGGAACGGCTGAACAGCCTTCCGGATACCATTAATAAAGAACAGCTTCTTTTCGGGATCAACCAGGGAGCGGTGTATGAGGATATCCGTATCGCCCATGCCAGGGCGATCTCAGAACTAGATCTGGACGGCTATGCCATCGGCGGCCTTGCGGTGGGAGAGACCCACGCGGAGATGTACCGGATCCTGGATGAGGTAGTACCTCATCTTCCCCAGAACAAGCCTACCTATCTTATGGGAGTGGGCACGCCGGCCAACATTTTAGAGGCGGTGGAGCGGGGCGTGGATTTCTTTGACTGTGTTTATCCCAGCAGGAACGGACGCCATGGACATGTGTACACCAACCATGGAAAGATGAATCTTTTTAATTCCAAGTACGAGACGGATATGCGTCCCATTGAGGAAGGCTGCCAATGTCCTGCCTGCCGGCACTACAGCAGAGCCTATATCCGTCATCTTTTAAAAGCCAAGGAGATGCTGGGCATGCGTTTGTGCGTGCTCCATAACCTGTATTTTTACAACCACCTTATGGAAGAGATCCGGGAGGCCATCCAGCAGGGCAACTTTGCCCAGTACAAAAAGATGCGCCTGGAGGGCTTCGAACAGGGGAAGATCAATAGCGGAAGATAAAGAAAAAATACAGCCGGGGGACGGCTGTATTTTTTATTGATGCATTTTGCGGAATTCGGTAGGGGTGCATCCATTGGTGAGACGGAACATGCGCAGGAATGCGGAAATGCTGTCAAAACCGGATTCCAGCGCCACGTCGGTGACGGAAAGCTTTGGATCCATCAATAGATCCTTGGCGTGGGAGATCCGCTTCTGGTTCAGGTATTTATAAAAGGAAGTGCCGGCATACTGGCGGAACAGGCGGGTAAAATGGTATTTGCTGAAGCCGGCCAGAGAGGCGATCTCATCCAGGGTCAGATCTTCTAAATAATGGTCATTGATATAACTGGTCACCCGAAGGAATTTTTCCATGTATTCCTGAGGTTTGTTGGTGTTTTTTGCGTGAAAGCTGTTCTGGATGATCTCTGTCTGCTTTCTGCCTACCAGCGTCAGGATCTGGATAAAATAGGAATAGACCAGCGGCAGATGATAAGGAAGGGCAAGTTTCAGTTCATCTTTTATTTTCATCATCAGTTGGCAAACCTGCTCGTGGATCACAGGGTATTCCTCCGGGGTGACCAGGATCGCCGGATTGATAATGGAGGTGAGCACTTCCAGTTCTTTGGAATTGATCACAGAAAGAGAGAACTGAAAGATCATCCGTTTTCCCGCAGGCGGCGCCCAGATCTCGTGAATACAGCCCGGACAGATAATGATAATATCTTTTTCCCGGAGAGAAAACTTTCGTTCTTCGCATTGGACAAGATATCCGTTTTCAACAGGCATGATGATCTCAAAAGGAATATGCCAGTGAGGAGGATAATCCTCTGTTTCAACATTAAGATACAGACGGGTATTCATATCATTTTTATAATTAACCGTTTCATGGATCCCATTAAGATTTTCTA
>DXBU01000051.1 GCA_019116385.1 Candidatus Blautia faecigallinarum
ATATCCCCCTTTCTACGGTCTTATCAAAATACCGGAGAGGGCTTAAAAAGCTAAAAAATTATATGGAAGGAGTGAAGTCAGGTGAATGATATAGAAAGCAGAATCCATCGGGGCATCAGTCAAATGGCACCTGATGTTTTCCAGAATGTTTTAGCTGACAAAAGTCCGAGGCTGGAGACAGAAATCTGGATGACAAAGGAGGAGCCAAAAAACAACAGGAACATTTGGATGAGAGCCGCACGAACGGCTGCATTGGCAGCTGCCTGCTGTGTGCTGATCTTAGGATTAGGCGTGTATCAGATGATCCTCAAAGTGGATTCCGTTGTGGAGATCGACGTGAATCCAAGCCTGGAGCTGGAGATCAACAAAAGCGACCGGGTTGTCCGTATGAATGCGTTAAACGCAGATGGGGTAAAGATTCTGGACAATCTGGAGGATGACCTAAAGCATGCCAAACTGGATGAAGCAGTGCATGTCCTGGTGGATACCATGGTCAGTGACGGGTATCTGGATCAGGAGAGCAGTTCTGTGCTGGTATCCGTATCCCAGGGAAATGAGGAACGGTCCACAGAATTACAGCTAATGGTGGCAGACAATGTAAAAGAAACTCTGAAGGAAGAACAGATCAAAGGTGTGGTCTATCACCAGTCCTATGAAGCCAGTGATTCCATTTCAGAGATGGCCAGAAAGTACGAGATCTCTCCCGGAAAGGCCTGCTTTATCCAAAAGCTGATCCTTAAACGGCCAGATTTTACTGTGGAGGAGCTGGCAAAACTGAGCATATCGGAGATCACCAGACTTCTGGAAGAAGAGTCTGTAGATATGTCCGAGTATGTTGCACAGAGACCTGCATCCGAAAAGCTTGGGGAAGAGGCTTCGGATACAGAAGGAGAAATCTGGCTGGCAGTGAACAAAACAGAAACCAAAGAATCCAGAAGAACGGAAGAAAATATAAGACCAAACCAGACAACCAAAGGCCAGATGATAAAAGGCCAAGAAGATTCCTTAGAAAGCCCTGCACCAGATCCAGGTCAGTCATTAGATGGGGGCATCACAAATGTGGTGACAGACAGCGATCAGCCAGTGCAGGATGGTTCCGTCACAGGCGGAACAGATCAGGATAAGACAGATATCCCCGCTTCAGAAGAGGATCCAGGTAAGAACCCAGAACTTCCGGAAGGGGAAGACCCGGGAGAGAATCTGGGAGGAAACAACGGCGGAGCATCTGCAGACCAGCCGGAAGTGGAAGAACCGGGCGGCGCTGCAGGACTGGGTTCCGGAGATAAGGAAGAACCGGATGGAAGCCTTTCACAATGGGAAGATGTGACAGACGTTCCCGAACCGGTACATTCGGAACTTGTAAAGCTGATGGCTAGTGTAGACCATCTTGTTGCTGAGATTTCCAGTATGGAGCCACTGGATTCGGCAGAAGCATGTCAGGAGGCATACAATACCAGCAAGGCGCTGCTGGTTAAGGGAAGAAACCAGTATGAATGTGTACATAGCCTTGTAAAACAGCAGTATGCCAATGGAATCCTTACAGAAGCATCTTATAGAAAGACCAGAAACGTGCTCATCGCAGCAGATAATAAGCTGGATGCACTATCTGACTATCTGGAGATCTACGGAAAAATGCTGCTATCCTGAACCAGATTTGCCCCGATGGAATAAACGGAACAAATCTATGAAAGGAAAATACGGATAAAAGAAGGGTATTGTCAAAGCAATATCCTTCTTTTTTTGGGTGAAATACTTTGATTTTCCGGGAAAATGTGATACACTAACACACGAAACTGCTTCGCAGATGCGAGCCTGCTTCGCAAAATCGGATCTGCCATGCAGGAACAGGATAAATTTCCGGGCAGGAGCAGAACCTTCCGGAAAAAATAGAAAAGAAATGAGGAATCATATATGGCACAGCTTTGGGGCGGCCGTTTTACCAAAGAAACGGACCAGCTTGTTTACAATTTTAATGCTTCCATATCTTTTGATCAGAAATTTTATGAGCAGGATATCAGAGGAAGCAAGGCCCATGTAACCATGCTTGCAAAACAGGGCATCCTTACAGAAGAAGAAAAAGACCAGATCCTCACTGGACTGGAGGGGATCCTTTCGGATGTGAAAGAAGGGAAATTGGCGATCACTTCCCAGTATGAAGACATCCACAGCTTTGTGGAGGCAAACCTGATCGACCGGATCGGAGATGCAGGAAAGAAGCTGCACACCGGCAGAAGCCGCAACGACCAGGTCGCCCTGGATATGAAACTCTATGTAAGAGATGAGATCGGAGAGATCGATGAAGAAGTGAAAAAGCTTCTGGGATCTCTGCTAAAGATCATGGAAGAGAATGTCCATACCTATATGCCGGGCTTTACCCATCTGCAGAAAGCCCAGCCGGTAACCCTTGCCCATCATATCGGGGCATATTTTGAAATGTTCCGCCGGGACCGGGGAAGGCTTGCAGATATCAAAAAACGGATGAATACCTGTCCTTTGGGGGCAGGAGCCTTGGCCGGCACCACCTATCCCCTGGACCGGGCTTATACCGCAGAACTTCTGGGATTTGACGAACCCACCAAAAACAGTATGGATTCCGTTTCCGACCGGGATTATGTGATCGAGCTTTTAAGCGCCCTTTCTACGATCATGATGCATCTGAGCAGATTTTCCGAGGAGATCATCTTGTGGAATTCTAACGAATACCGCTTTGTGGAGATCGACGATGCCTACAGCACCGGCAGCAGCATCATGCCCCAGAAGAAAAACCCGGATATCGCGGAATTGGTACGGGGAAAGACCGGACGGGTCTACGGGGCGCTGCTGTCCATCCTTACTACCATGAAGGGCATCCCTCTTGCCTACAACAAGGACATGCAGGAGGACAAGGAGCTGACCTTTGACGCCATTGATACGGTGAAGGGCTGTCTGGCACTTTTTACCGGTATGGTCTCTACCATGGAATTCCGAAAGGAAAACATGGAAAAAAGCGCCAAAAACGGTTTTACCAACGCCACCGATGCGGCGGATTATCTGGTGAATCATGGAGTTCCCTTCCGGGATGCCCACGGGATCGTGGGACAGCTGGTGCTCTTGTGTATCGAAAAGGGAATTTCCCTGGATGAGCTTCCCCTGGAAGAATACCAGAAGATCAGCCCGGTATTCGAAAAAGATATTTATGAAGCGATCAGCATGCAGACCTGCGTAGAAAAACGGATCACCTACGGTGCTCCCGGCCCCCAGATGATGGAAAAAGTGATCCAGGAGGAACGGGAATATCTGGAAAAAAATTGAAAAAATACTTGCAATTTTCACGAAAGTAGTATAGTATGTACTGGAAAGACAAATGTGTTTCTGACAGAGACATATTTCCGGAGAAGTATCTCTCCGGCAGAGACGGAATTTAAAATGTGAGGAGAATGATTATTATGAGTGAGAAGCTGAGAGTTGGTATTTTGGGAGCTACCGGTATGGTAGGCCAGAGATTTATTTCTCTTTTGGAAGATCATCCCTGGTTTGAAGTAGTCACACTGGCCGCAAGTGCCAGAAGCGCAGGCAAGACCTACGAAGAAGCCGTAGGCGGCAGATGGAAAATGGATACCCCTATGCCCGAAGCTGTGAAAAATATCGTGGTAATGAATGTAAACGAAGTAGAGAAGGTTGCTTCCACCGTTGACTTTGTATTTTCTGCAGTAGATATGTCTAAGGAAGAGATTAAAGCCATCGAGGAAGCCTATGCAAAGACCGAGACCCCGGTTGTGTCCAACAACAGCGCCCACAGATGGACCCCGGATGTTCCTATGGTAGTGCCGGAGATCAACCCGGAGCATTTCGACGTGATCCAGTACCAGAAGAAACGTCTGGGCACCACCAGAGGATTTATCGCCGTTAAGCCGAACTGCTCTATCCAGAGCTATGCGCCGGTACTGACCGCATGGAAGGAGTTCGAGCCGTATGAAGTGGTAGCCACCACCTACCAGGCTATCTCCGGAGCAGGCAAGACCTTTAAGGACTGGCCGGAAATGGAGCACAATATCATCCCGTACATCGGCGGAGAGGAAGAGAAGAGCGAGAAAGAGCCGCTGAGACTGTGGGGCAAGATCGAGGACGGCGTGATCGTACCAGCCACCGAGCCGGTGATCACCTGCCAGTGCGTGCGTGTTCCGGTGCTGAACGGACACACTGCAGCCGTATTTGTAAAATTCCGCAAGAAACCAACCAAGGAGCAGCTGATCCAGGCTCTGAAGGATTTCAAGGGAATTCCCCAGGAACTGGAGCTTCCAAGCGCGCCGAAGCAGTTCATCCAGTATCTGGAAGAGGACAACCGTCCCCAGGTTACCGAGGATGTAAATTACGAGAACGGTATGGGCGTATCTGTAGGACGTCTGCGGGAAGACACCGTTTATGACTTTAAGTTCATCGGACTTTCCCACAATACCGTGAGAGGAGCCGCAGGCGGCGCAGTGCTGTGCGCGGAGACGCTGAAGGCGAAAGGCTATATTAATAAGAAGTGATCTTTCTGACGGGAGCGGCGGACAGAGCCGCCGTCTGAAAAAAGATGGGAAGGAGCTTTCGATAAGCCACAGGTTTATCGGAGGCTCTTTTTTTGCGGCAAGCCCGGAGGGCGGCCGCACGGATGGGCAAGTCTGTCTGTACAGACATGCGGGCATCTGAACACAAAAAAATTTCCCGGATCCGAAGGATGGGAAATTGACTATGGAAATACTGTGAGTAGATAACTCACAACTGCTCATAAGAAACTGTTTTTCTGAATTACATGTCTATTATACACTATTTTATTCTAGTTTCAATAGATTTTCTTACCGCAAATGGCGCAAAAAGTGTCTTTTGCGACGCCTGAACGGCATTTTACATATCGATCTTTTATAAAAAACCCCGAAAAAATTCTATTTACCGTCAAAATTCTGGTCAGGACAGAGGGGCTGCAAACGCTGGAAACATAAGGTTTTGCAGGCTCTCATTTTTTGCTATAAAAATTCTATTCGCCGTCAAGATTCTGGTCAAAATCATTTTCTCCTGGAAAATCCGTCCATTCTTATTCTTTTTCTATGAGTTATCTACTCACAGAAAGAAGGGACGGAAAATCTGGTATTTAGTTAAGCTTCCTGAGCAACAGGACGAAAAAGAAATCCTTGAGTTGCTCCAGGATTTAAAAGAGAAAAAATTTATACAGGATATGTTCCTTCCCTACTGCCAGAGAATGAAACGGTATCAGGGAGACTGGCATATAGAAAGCCGGATGCTGGTGCCATACGGGATATTTTTGCTGACAGAGGATCCGGACAGATTGCAGGCCGCTTTGAGCGAACTTCTTTTCAATTTGTCTGCGGAAGGAAAAGGTCAGAAAGCGCTCCCGGTGGATGAGCCGGCTGTGGAATTCCTGCGGGGACTCTGTGGAGATAGTGAGAGGATCGATCTGTCAAGAGGCTACATCCGGAGCGGAGAGACCTTCGTGACGGAAGGACCGCTCAAGGGAAAAGAATCGCTGATCCGGCGGATCGATAGGCACAAACGTCTGGCAAAGGTGGAGATACCTGCCTCTGGCCAGATGGCGGAGGTAGGGTTGGAGATCTATGCAAAGGACTGAGGCGATAAGATGAGCTGGTATGTGATGAGAACGGTTCCGGGAAGAGAAGAAAAGGCTGCGGAACTTCTGGAAAAGAAGGTGGACCGCAGGCTGTGGAAAAACTGCCGGATACTGAAAAAGCAGCAGTTGTTCCGGATACACGGAAAATATGTGATCAACCGAAAAGAACTGTTTCCCGGCTATCTCTTTGTAGAAACCGGATCTCCAGAAAGACTGGCGGAGGAACTGGAGAGATCCAGGGAGTTCCCGAAGCTGCTGGGTGAAACATCGGCAGGAGTGGCCAAGGTGGAAGACGACGATCTGAGATTCCTTCGGAACGCCTGCGGGGACAGCTTGGAAAAGGATATGGAGCTTTCTACGGTGCAGGTGGATGAGGAAGGCCAGGTACGGGACGCCGCTGGAACGTTGAAAAGCTATTTGCCGAATGTGGTACGGCAGAGGCTGCGGCAGAGATATGTGATCGCACGGGTTCCGCTGTTTAACCGGATGGAGGATGTACTGTTCGGGATACGGCTGGAAGAGGATGAGGTGTGAAGAGATTGTCCCATAAGGGCAGTATAAAGTAGAAATACCATAGAGGAGCAGCACAATGGATAAAAAACATTATTTAAAAGATCCAAGATTTAAAGGTATTGATCCTTTTCAAAATAAAATCTGGCTTTCGAGTCCTACGATGCATGGTGATGAGCAAAAGTGGGTAGATGAAGCAATCCGGACAAACTGGGTATCCACGGTAGGAGAGAATATCAATGAAGTAGAGCGTATGGCGGCGGAAAAGATCGGACGTAAATATGCAGTGGCGCTGTCCAGCGGTACTGCAGCTTTGCATCTGGCGGTTAAACTGTGCGGCGAGAAGCTATATGGACAGCCGAAGGTGGGAGATGGAACGCTGGAAGGGAAGAAGGTGATAGCTGTATAATAGGGACAACCAAGAAAAAGCCTTGATTTTTCAAGGGTTTTACGAGTTTAGGCCAAGTCCCGAAATTGAAATTTTCTACGGATTGGAGGTAAATTCGAGTACCCGGAGAGGTTGAGATGGCTTCTTGGATACTCTTGGATTGACCCACAATGCAGAGTAGAAAAATTCAATAAGGAGGTAAAGGCTTAGCTCACTTGTTTCTTTTGGAGACAGTGGGCTATTAGCCGTTGGAGGAAAACCACTGTACGTTCTATTGCGGTAAATTACAGATTAAAAAATAAGTTTTATAAAGATTCAAACAGATAAGCCTTCGAAACAATAAAGAACTAAGTTCTGAATATGAATGCTTTGATAGAAAAATAGATAAATGTAAAAACAGAGGACAAAAACATGCAACACATAGATTTGGCAAATAAAAAAATATTGATTACCGGGGCAGCCGGATTTATAGGCTCCTATCTGGTACAGGAATTATTAAAGACGGTTACTCCTGTTACAGTAATCGGTATTGATAATATGAATGACTATTATGATGTGTCTATCAAGGAGTACCGATTGAAAGAAATTGAAAAACAGGCGGCAGCACATCCGGAATCTTCCTGGGTATTTGTCAAAGCGGATATTTCCGATAAGTCAGTGGTGGATGTCTTGTTCCAGATTTATAAACCGGAGATCGTGGTCAATCTGGCAGCCCAGGCAGGTGTCCGATACAGCATTACCAATCCGGATGTGTATATCAGCTCTAACCTGGACGGGTTCTATAATATATTGGAAGCTTGCCGCCATTCCTATGATAACGGAGCCGAAGGCGTGGAACATTTGGTATACGCTTCTTCCTCTTCTGTATATGGTGGTAATACGAAGGTTCCATTCTCAACAGAAGATAAGGTGGATCATCCGGTAAGCCTCTATGCAGCAACCAAGAAAAGCAATGAGCTGTTGGCTCATGCATACAGTAAACTTTATAACATCCCTTCTACAGGTCTTCGGTTCTTTACCGTCTATGGCCCGGCCGGCAGGCCGGATATGGCTTATTTCGGTTTTACCAATAAATTACTGAAAGGCGAAACAATACAGATTTTCAATTACGGAAATTGTAAACGTGATTTTACCTATGTGGATGATATCGTCCACGGCGTGAAATTAGTTATGCAGGCTCCACCGGAAAAGAAAGAGGGAGAAGATGGACTGCCTGTGCCACCGTATGCCCTTTACAACATTGGAAACAGTAATCCGGAAAATCTGCTGGATTTTGTGGATATTCTGCAGCAGGAACTGATCCGGGCAAAGGTGCTGCCGGAGAACTATGACTTTGAAGCACATAAAAAGCTGGTTCCCATGCAGGCCGGGGACGTCCCGATTACTTACGCAGACACCAGTGAGCTTGAAAAAGATTTTGGCTTCAGACCTAATACAAGTTTAAGAGAAGGGCTTCGGCGCTTTGCTGAGTGGTATAAGAAATTTTACAAGATATAGAGATTAACAATATCGGAACTGAAAATTGGTGAGGAGTGGAAGGAGAAAAACAGTGAACAGAAAGATTGCAGTTGCTGGCACCGGATATGTTGGTTTGTCATTGGCGGTGCTTTTAGCGCAGCACAACAAGGTTACAGCGGTAGATATTATTCCGGATAAAGTGGAGCTGATTAACAATAAGAAATCGCCCATACAGGATGATTATATAGAAAAGTATCTGACTGAAAAAGAATTGGATTTAACAGCGACGCTAAATGCAGAGGAAGCGTACAAGGACGCTGAATACGTTATTATTGCTGCACCTACAAATTATGATAGTAAGAAAAACTATTTCGATACATCGGCAGTGGAAACGGTAATCAATCTTGTTATGCGTTCCAATCCGGACGCAATTATGGTAATCAAGTCAACCATCCCGGTGGGATACACAGAGAGCATCAGGAAAAAGACAGGAAGCAAAAATATTCTGTTCAGTCCGGAATTCCTTCGGGAATCCAAGGCACTTTACGATAACCTGTATCCCAGCCGGATTATCGTTGGCACAGATCAGCAAGACGAGCGGCTTGTAAATGCAGCACATGAATTTGCGGCGTTACTGCAGGAAGGGGCAATCAAAGACAATATTGATACGCTCTTCATGGGATTTACAGAGGCAGAGGCTGTGAAGCTGTTTGCCAACACCTATCTTGCGCTGCGTGTCAGCTATTTCAATGAGCTGGACACTTATGCGGAAATGAAGGGGCTGAATACCCAGCAGATTATTAATGGCGTATGTCTTGATCCGAGAATTGGCGACCACTACAATAATCCTTCTTTTGGATATGGTGGGTATTGTCTGCCGAAAGATACAAAACAGCTTCTGGCTAATTATGAAGATGTGCCGGAAAACCTGATTGAAGCAATTGTGGAGAGTAACCAGACACGAAAAGACTTTATCGCTGATCGTGTGCTGGAGATTGCCGGGGCTTATGAAGCCAATGACAGCTGGGACGCTTCCAAAGAAAAAGAGGTAGTTGTGGGAGTGTATCGGCTTACCATGAAGAGTAATTCGGACAACTTCCGTCAGAGTAGTATACAGGGTGTCATGAAGCGAATAAAGGCAAAAGGAGCAACGGTAATCATTTATGAACCGACATTAGAGAATGGAAGTACATTTTTCGGAAGTAGGGTTGTAAATGATTTGTCAGAGTTTAAAAGACAGAGTAAAGCCATCATTGCAAACAGGTACGATAGTTGCCTGGACGATGTGATGGGAAAAGTCTATACAAGAGATTTGTACCAAAGAGATTAATGGAGGGATGGAGATGAATTTAGATACACTTTTAAAAGTTGTTGATGGTACTTATAAAGTGTTATGCGATGGAAAAGAAATTGAGAACGCAGAAAATCTTAATGAAAAGAAATTCGTTGTAGAATCTGTTTCAGCAACGGAAGGGATGGTCTGCATCCAGGTTAAGAAAAATATCTCTACACCCAATGATTTAAACGAGGAATGGGTAAAGGAGCATATTGAAAAGTATGGAACAGAGCCAAATATTTTTGACGGATGCTGATAGAAGGGAAATTCATCCTATAGATCAAAAAATGAGGAGAATTATTTATTATGGAAAATAGGAATATTTCTTTTAGTCCTCCGGATATTTCTGAACTTGAGATTCAGGAAGTTTGCGACGCACTTCGTTCCGGGTGGATCACTACAGGTCCTCGTGTGAAAGAATTTGAGAAACGACTGGCAAATGACGTTCATAC
>DXBU01000052.1 GCA_019116385.1 Candidatus Blautia faecigallinarum
CAGGAAAAATTCTCCCTGGAGCACTTCCACATCCTTCTCCCATACAAGAAGCTTGTCATGGAGATGGAATGCAGAGGCTGCGGAATAGGCAAAGTCCACCGCATAAGCAGCAAGGATCACACAGATGGAAACCTCACCAATAAACCTTGGATACAGCTCTACAAAATCCTTCACCACAGGATGGAGGATCCGGAAAAAAATAACAGAAGCGGCTCCCCATCCCAGAGAAGCCCCCAGACAGATACGGCCCTGAAAATTCAAACGCTTGTCACTATAGTCCCACCAGGAAGTATGAAAAATACTTTCCATTAAAACAGCGGTTAGATATTCCAGCGTTGTAGCCACTACAATGCCACCAAAAAAAAGCAGGACCAGATTCTCTGAAATCGGCTTCAGGATAAAATAGATCAGAACCGCCCCAAAGCCATAGATCGTACAAAGAGGGCCGTTAATAAATCCACGGTTCACATAGCGGCCCTTTTTTATGGAAACATAACAGGTCTCCCAGACCCACCCCAAAAAGCTGTAGATCAAAAGCCACGACAGAACGTGGTAAAGATCTACATTCCATATTTCCATTTCCCACATACGCGCATAAGTCTCCTTCCTTTTATGTGTGCTTTCTCTTTTTCATACCATCTATTAAAAAACTCTTATTTATAACTATACCTCTTTTTGGAGAAAAATTCACTACCCAATTTTAACTTTTATGTGTATAATGAAATACAATTTAAGAAAGGAATGGTTTTGAAATGATTGTTAAAAAAATAGCTGTATCAAAGGCCTTTCCCAAAATCGATACCCTTCGGGAGCTGACCTTTCCCGAAAGAAAAAATGAGGGATTTTATCCTGTTTTTTACGATATAGAGACCACCGGACTGGCACGCTATACAAGCTCTTTGTACCTGATCGGTGCGGTAAAATACGAAGGGCAGAGCTGGCAGCTGTATCAGTGGCTTGGAGAAAATAAAGAGGAAGAACCGGCGCTGCTGAAAGCATTTTCTGCTTTTTTAGAGGACTGCAGCTGCACGATCCAGTATAACGGCGACCGCTTTGACCAGCCTTATCTGGAAGCCAGATATGCCGCAAATGGTCTTCCAAATCCTTTTACGGATCTTCCTTCTCTGGATCTTTATAAAAAGCTCAAACCACTTGCTCCTCTTTTCAAGCTTACCCATATGAAACAGCCGGACCTGGAAGTTTTCCTTGGCCGGCCCGCCAGAACTTATTGTAACGGAAAAAAATGTGTGTCTCTCTGCCAAAGCTTCTGGAGACAAAATAGTCCTCAGGACGGAGAGATCCTTTTGGGCCACAACAGGGAAGATCTTCTCGGACTTGGAGAGGTGACAGGGCTTTTGGGCTATTTATGCCTGTACAACGGCAGCTACAAGCTGAAGTCTTTTACTTTGGAGGAAGAAACGGTCTTTGTGATCCTATCTCTTCCCTTTCTTCTTCCCCAGGTTATTTCCAACGGCTGTGAGGAATTTTATCTTACTGCCAAAGGACAAGAAGCCCGGCTTTCTATCCGGCAAAAGGATGGACGGCTGCGCATGTATTATGAGAATTATAAGGATTATGACTATCTCCCTGGCGAAGACACTGCCATATCCAAATCCCTTAGTCAGTTTATAGACCGTTCCCTGGTCGTTCCGGCAAAGCCGGATACCTGTTACACCTGGTTCACCTGCGAGGAGAGCTTCCTTTCAAGTCCGTCACGGCAGCTTGCCTACATACGAAGAGCACTTCCCCATCTGCTGAGCCTTCTGAAATCCTGAGTCGTCATACTTAAAAAAGGGATATTGCAGCTGCAATATCCCTAAATTTTTTGATCCTTATTCTTCTGCAGGTTCTTCCTCTGCAGTTTTTGCGCTTTCTGGTGCGGCAACCGGCTCAAGAGCCTTCATGCTCAGGCTGATCTTTTTGTCTTCGCCGTTGAAGTCTACAACCTTTGCTTCTACTTCCTGGCCGATGGAAAGTACATCAGAAGGTTTTGCCACATGCTCTCTGGAAATCTGAGATACATGAAGAAGAGCATCTACACCTGGTGCCAGTTCTACGAATGCACCGAAATCAGTCATACGGGCAACCCTTCCTTTAACGATGTTTCCAACTGCAAATTTCTCCGGAGCGGTCAGCCATGGATTTTCTTCCGGGAATTTTAAGGAAAGAGCGATCTTGTCGCCGTTGATCTCTTTGATCAGGACTTTCACTTCATCGCCTACTCTAAATACTTTCTTCGGATTTTCTACTCTGCCCCAGGACATTTCGGAAATGTGAAGGAGTCCGTCTGCTCCGCCCAGATCGATAAATGCACCGAAATCTGTTACATTTTTCACAACACCGGTCACCGTGTCGCCTGCATGGATGCGCTCCATCAGAGCTTTCTGCTTCTCTGCTTTTTCTGCAAGAAGGAGCTGTTTGCGGTTGCCGATGATGCGGCGGCGGCGCGGGTTGAACTCAGTGATCACAAACTCGATTTCCTGGTCCGCATACTTGGATAAATCTTTTTCGTATGTGTCGGATACCAGGCTGGCAGGAATAAATACTCTGGTCTCTTCTACGTTGACGCATAATCCGCCGTCTAACACCTGAGTAACCGGAGCTTTTAAGACTTCCTGGGTCTCGAATGCTTCTTCCAGACGCTTATTGCCTTTTTCTGCTGCCAGACGCTTGTAGGTGAGGATCACCTGGCCTTCGCCATCGTTTACTTTCAGCACCTTTGCCTCCATGGTATCACCGGGATGTACCACATCAGCAAGTACGATGGAGGGATCGTTTGAGTATTCGCTCTTCGTAATAATACCGTCTGCTTTATACCCGATATTCAGGATGATCTCATCTTCTTTTACATCGATGACTGTACCCTGCACGATTTCTCCATTTCTGATTGTTTTTACGGAATCCTCCAGCATCTGTTCAAAACTCAATTCTGACATGTTCTTGAACCTCCTCAATAATTTTCTTTGGGGTGGATGCCCCTGCTGTAATACCTACACAACTACTGCATTGGAACATTTCAGAATCCAAGTCTACAGGTTTTTGTATATAGTAAGTATTTCCACATTCCTTTTTACATATTTCAAACAGCTTTTGAGTATTGGAACTATGCCTGCCTCCTATAACAAGCATAGTGTCTACCTCTCCGGCTATCTTTTTTGCTTCATTCTGCCGTTCTTCGGTAGCATTACAAATAGTGTTCAAAACATTTACCTTATTTAAAACATTATTATAATACCTCTTTTTGCCGAGAATTTCAACTAATTCTTTAAATTTGTTGTAATTAAATGTCGTCTGGGAAACAACACAGATATTTTTTCCCTTTTCAGGCTGAAAATCCTGAGCCTCCTGTTCACTGGCGATCACAGAATAGGGCCCGCTGCACCATCCGCAGATCCCTCTGACCTCAGGATGTGCTTCATCTCCAATGATGACCACATGATTTCCCTTTTGGCCCTCCTGGTCTACGATCTTATGGATCTTGAGGACAAAGGGACAGGTCACATCCACATAAGAGATTTCCCTTTCTTTCAGTTTTTCGTATACCTTTCTGCCTACCCCGTGAGATCGGATCACCACCGTCCCTTCTTTCAGTGTATCCAGATCTGTTTCTTCTATAACAGAAACTCCTCTCTGCTCCAGGTCGGAAACCACGATCTCATTATGAATGATCGGACCAAGGGTATAGATCCGGGAGCCTCCCTGTTCAAGAAGCTCATATACTTTATCTACCGCACGCTGCACGCCGAAGCAGAAGCCTGCCGTTTTTGCCGTTATTACTTCCATTGGTATAAACCGCCTTTTAGTTTGCCATTTTTTCCTGATAGATCTGTAATATCCTTTTTACAACCTGAGGGATCGTAAGGTCTGAAGTATCCACAAGGGCCGCATCCTCCGCCTGCCTGAGAGGTGAGATCTCCCGGGTCATATCTCTTTTGTCCCGTTCCCGGATATCCTTTTTTATTTCTTCCAGATCACAGGAAATCCCTTTATCTTCCAGTTCCAGATACCGCCGCCGGGCCCTGGTCTCTACGCTTGCGGTGAGATAAATTTTCACTTCTGCATTGGGAAGGATCGTTGTGCCGATGTCTCTTCCGTCCATGACCACATCGTGCTTTGCCGCCAGGTCACGCTGAAGGCTTAAAAGCCACTCTCTCACCTTAGGATTTGCAGAGCTTACGGAAGCCATATTCCCCACTTCCTCTGTGCGCAGATCCCCGGTCACGTTTTCCCCGTTTAAAAGCACCTGCTGCTCCCCGTTTTCATACCGGATGGAAATATCCGCCTCCTGGCAGTCCGCCGCGATCATACCGGGATCGTTTTTATCCGTGCCCTTTCTGAGCAGATACAGGGCGATCGCGCGGTACATCGCTCCCGTGTCAACATATATAAAAGATAATTCCTTTGCCACCAGCTTTGCTATGGTGCTCTTTCCGGCTCCGGCCGGTCCGTCGATCGCAATATTACATCCCATCTGTCAATACCTCCGATTATTTTATTTTTTGTGTCTCTCAGGAAAGCGAGCTGCCTGCCAGATAAGCCGTAGACCAGGCGATCTGCAGATTAAATCCTCCTGTCAGGGCATCCAGATCCAGCACCTCTCCGATAAAATATAAATGTCTGATCTTTTTTGATTCCATGGTCCCCGGATTGATATCCTTTACGGAAACGCCTCCTCTTGTGATCACTGCTTCTTTGAACTCTCCCATTCCATTAATGGTAAAGGGAAATGCCTTGATCAGATCCCGGAACCGCAGCCGCTCTTCTTTGGTGATCTCATGGATCGGTTTCTCTCCGGGGATCCCTCCAAGCTTTAGCATGACAGGGGTAAGGGAACTGGGAAATAGAACATGGATCACATTTTTAAACTGCTTGTTTTCATTTCCCTCAAATTCCCGCAGGATCCTGGCGTCCAGCTGCTCCGGGGTAAGGGCCGGCTTTAGATCCAGAAATGCCGGAAGCTCTCCGCTCTTTTTCAGCACATCGCCGATCTGGGCGCTGGCCGAAAGGACCAGCGGACCGGTGATCCCGAAATGGGTAAACAGCATCTCTCCAAAATCCTGATAAAGAATCTTTTTATCTTTTTTAACCGTCAGCTTCACATTTTTTAAGGAAAGTCCCTGAAGCTCCCAGGTGTATGCCTCTTTGGTCTTTAAGGGTACCAGAGAGGGAGACAATTCCGTAACGCTGTGTCCGGTATCCCCGGCAAACCGGTATCCGTCTCCGGTAGAGCCCGTAGAGGGATAGGAAAGCCCTCCGGTAGCCACGATCACATGATCTGCCCGGATCTTCCTTCCGTCTGAGAGGATCACTCCCACAGCCGCTCCGTTTTCTGTAAGGATGGATGCTGCCTCCGTGCGCAGATGGATGTGCACGCCGGATTTTTTCATTTCTTCTGTAAGTCCCCGGATGATATCCGAGGAATGATCAGAGACGGGAAACACCCGGTTTCCCCGTTCTGTTTTTAGCGGGATCCCTGCCTTTTCAAAAAAGTCCATAACATCATAGGGTCCATAGGAATAAAATGCGCTGTATAAAAATTTTTTATTTCTCATGACCGAAGGGAAGAGTTCTTCGGTATCACAGGCATTGGTCACATTGCACCGGCCTTTTCCTGTGATGTAAAGCTTTTTTCCCAGTTTTTCATTTTTTTCGAGGACATGGACTTCATGTCCGTTCCGGGCCGCGTATACGCTGCAGAGCATGCCTGCGGCGCCGCCACCCACAATCACTGCCTTGCTCATAGGATCCCCCGTCATCTCAAAATTTGAAACTATTATAGCAGAAACCACATAGAATGCAAGTCCTGACTTCTTCTCTTTTGGCTCTATCTTTTATACCGAAAATCTGTCTCTTGTGCAATATCTATTGAATTTTCATCGTTCCTGTTTTATACTCAAATCCACTTAAGGAGGAAACCTGCATGAAAAAAATAGCTGTCTGCGATGATGATCCCCGGATTCTTTCCATGATGCAGGAATATCTGGAGCCTATGAAACAGATTTTCGAAATTGACTTTTATTCAAATGGCGAGGATCTTGTCCGGGCTTCCATTCCCTATGATGTTCTTTTTCTGGATATCGACATGGACGGTCTCTCCGGCATCGAAACCGCAAGGAAGCTGCGCAGTCTGTATAAAAAAACAAAGATCATCTATCTCACTGCTTATGAAGATTATAAGGATTATGCCTTTTCCGTCCATGCCTTTGGGTATCTTTTAAAGCCGGTTTCCAAAGAAACGGTATGGAAGATCCTGACCGAAGCCCTGGATTACGCAGAAGAAGAAACATCCGGACCCAGGATCCGCTTCCAGACAGAAGAAGGCGTCCGTGAAATCCTTGTAAAGGATATCTGCTATTTTGAATACCAGAACAGAAAGATAAGGATCCTTACCCCAAAGGAAGTCTTTCATATTCATGAAGGGATCGGCGCTCTTGGCAGGAGAATGGAACATATGGGCTTTGCATCCCCTCATAAAAGCTTTGTAGTGAATCTGGCGCATGTAAAGGGGATCCATGGCTATGAACTGCTCATGACAAATGGAGACCGGCTGCCCTTATCCCAGAAGCGTTCCGCCCGGTTCCGGCAGATCCTCACCCATTATCTTGCCGGACAGATTTAGGAGGTGATCCCGGTGTTTTCCATATATTTAAACCAATTTTTAGGAATAGCCGAACAGGTGGTATTTTTCTTGTGTACCGGACTTTTTATGAGCAGAAACGGGCGTGAGATTTATCGAAAACGGCGCTGGTATATTCTGGCCTTCCTGTTTTTTATTTCGGCAAGCTATTGTATCACTGCAGCTTCCCAGTTTTTCGGATCTGCTTTTGCCGGATTGATCTTTCAGGCCATTTCCGTTCTGCTATTGGGCTATATGCTCTTTCACAGAAGACTTCAGTGCCTGCTTTTAGATTTTGTATTCGCCGGGATCATGTTTTTTTCCATAGAAGCAGGAATTTATATAATGAATATCTTGTTTTTCTCCGGTATGCAAAGAGATCTTCTGTTTCTTGGCAGCATGGCCATGACGGTAAAAATAACGATACAGATCGCGGTAACCTTTTTTGCCCTGTTGTGGCTTAAACAGGTAAAAGAAACAAAGATAAAAAGAAGGCAGGCTCTTGCCATCCTTATCCTTCCGGTGTTTTCTCTATTCTACTTCATTTCTCTTATGGAAATGAGTGAAATATACGTACAGCTCAAGGATATCCGTCTGCTTCTGGCCAATATCCTTTCCCTGGTATTGTTAAATTTTTACTTTCTTTATCTGTGGGGACATTTTCTCCGCTCAAAGGATCTGGAAAAGCGGCTGGAATTGTTTCAGACGCAAAGCAGTCTGCAGTATCGGTACTACGAACAGCTTGAGGAAAAATACAAAGAATCCCGCAAGGCCATTCATGATATGAAAAACCATCTATCCGCGATCCAGCACCTTTACCAGGAGGATGCCCATCCGGCTGCCGGCCAGTATATGGACGACCTGTACCATATGCTGAATAAATTCGGAGAAAAATATTATTCTTCAAACAGGATGCTGAATATCATCTGCAACGATAAATTCTCTTTCGCCCGGCAGAAGGGGATCGCTGTTTCTGTAGAGATCGGAGATGTGGACTTTTCCGAAATGAAGGATATAGACGTCACCACTATTTTTGCAAACATTCTGGATAATGCCATTGAGGCGGCGCAAATGACCGCGTCTCCTTATCTTGAACTGAAAATACAGGAAATCCAGACTTTCCGGGTAGTCTGTCTTACCAATTCAGCTGTGCCGGAACAGAAAAAAGGCGGACATATGGGCCTTGGTCTGGAAAATGTACGTCACACAGTAGAAAAATATGCGGGAACAATAAATCTGGAACAATATCCGGAAAGCTTTCATATCAGTATCCTGTTCCCGGGAAAGGAGCCTCTATGATCTACGGATGTGTGGATCTGTTGCTGTGCGCCGGAATCCCTCTTGCCGGCGCCGTCTATTTTATGATCCACAGAAGAGGAACGTTTTTTACCTTTGCGGCAGGAGCCGGGTGCTTCCTTCTCTCTCAGCTCATACTGCGGATGCCTCTTTTAAACCTGCTGACGGAATGGAGCGATGATTTTGCTCTTCTTCCTTATACCCATCCTCTCCTTTATACAGGGATCCTCGCTTTCACCGCAGGGCTTTTCGAGGAAACCGGACGATGGATCTTTCTCCGTTTTTTATGCAGGAAGCATTCTTCCTGGCTCCATGGTCTGTCCTTCGGACTGGGGCATGGAGGCATCGAAGCAGTCTGGGTATTGTCCCTCGGGATCCTTCCGGCCTTTCTTAACAGGACCATTATTCTGGCCGGACCGGAGGCGCTGCTCGTAGGGGCGGAACGGGTCTGCGCCATGTGTTTTCATATTGCTATGACCATGCTGGTGCTTTATGGAGTAAACCGCGGTTCCTTCTTTCCTTGTGCAGGAGCCATCCTGATCCACGGAGTCTTTGATATGACTACCGCAATACAAAATACGGGAGTGATCTGGGCCATATTGGTGCTGTCCGCTATTTCAGCGGTGATATTTACCATATGGATAAAAAACCGGATTTCCATAGATAATAACACGAAAGGGGAATATGTATGAGAAAAATGAAAACCTTTTATCTGCCGGCAATTTTCCTTGCATCCTGTGCAATATTCTTAACTGCCTGCGGTACTTCTTCTAAACTGCCGGAAGGATTTAATGAAGAGGAAGTACAGGAGCAGGCCATCCGGGATATCGATCTTGCTTCTTCCAATAATTATGAAGGATGGGCCGACCGGTTCCAGGAGGATCTTAAGGCTTCTCTTACTGAAGATTCTTATCAACAGTATCTGGATCTTCTTGGTGAGAAAGGAGAATTCCAGGAATATGGAAAATGCGCCTTTGTAGGACAAGAACAGGATGGAAA
>DXBU01000053.1 GCA_019116385.1 Candidatus Blautia faecigallinarum
TGCAGTCTCTTGATATTCAGAGCGATTTCTCTTCTCAGATCACCTTCTACCATCATTGTCTCGTCAATGACAGCGCTGATCCTCTTTACTTCGTCATCGGTAAGATCTCTGACACGGGTGTCAGGATTTACTTCTGCCTGAGCAAGGATTTTGTTTGCACTTGGTCTTCCGATACCATAGATATAGGTAAGACCGATTTCGATACGTTTTTCTCTTGGTAAGTCTACACCAGCTATACGAGCCATGTACTGTTTCCTCCATTTTCTTTCCGAAAGTCTTATGTCCGTACATCACTTGCGTGAAAGCGCAAGGTGAAATGGGATGCATCCGCATAAGCTTCCTGTTTTTCTGTTCCTAATTGGGGTGCCTCGGTAAAACACCCAGCCGCTCTCTTTCAAAAGCAGCCTTTCCGAATTGTTGCCTCTCGGTATTAGGCAATACATGCTTTTTTGAAAAAAGTTGATAAAAACAGTCTGAACAACCCTTCCGGGTGTTTCATCCTGCAGCCGCTCATCACACAAACCCGGGAATGATCAACCCTGACGCTGTTTGTGCTTCGGATTCTCACAGATTACTCTGATAGATCCTTTTCTTTTGATGATCTTGCATTTCTCGCAGATCGGTTTTACAGATGATCTTACTTTCACTGGAAATCCTCCTTCCGTAATTATAGATCGTCAGGCAGGCTTACAACCCGTTTCGTCTGCCTGTCTTCCGCCTTATCCTGTGTAACAGTTTCGGGCTTAATCTGCAGTTTCGGACGCACCTATACAAGGAATATGCGCGTTCGAAGTATATATTAACACCGGAGCGCTGTAATTGCAAGTATTTTTTTATTTTCTTTGGGAATTTTTTCTTCCTATATTATGCGGTCCCTCCTGTCTTTCTTTTTTCAAATATAGAATTGACAACGCCCCTGGATATGCTACAATGGATTGCAGAATTGAATGTACAGAGGTGCCTGCGGATACCGCGGGAGAATAGGGAAGCTGAGTGAAAAGCTCACACGGTCGCGCCGCTGTAAGGGAGAAAACGTATTTTCAGGGATCCTGCTCTATATGGATCCCGGTCACTGGGTCACACTGGAATAGAACGATTCCCGGGAAGGCCAGAATACGGCAGATGATCCTAAGTCAGAAGACCTGCCTCGTACATAAAATTCACACAGGTTACGAACGATGGCCTTGTGTGGAACAGGTTGGCTCATAGCATTTCAATTCTGTACCGCTATACCTCTTGTTCTTCTGATCGCCTGTCGGGATTATCCTGCAGGCTTTTGCTTTTTTATAGGAAGCTTCTTTTCCTGTAAAACGGCATTACATGACAGTCTCAAAATCAGAAAGGAGAAGAAAATGAGTAAACAACAAAAACGTATCCTGGCCCTTAGTGCCGCCCTTGCCCTTTCCTTCGGCATCGTGCCCAATGTGAGCGCCATGCACATTATGGAAGGTTATCTTCCCGGAGGTTTCTGCATTGCCTGGGGGATCCTGTGTGTTCCCTTCCTGGCCGCAGGCTTCTTTTCTATAAGGAAGACATTGCAGGAGCACCGCAGCCTTATCACACTTTTGGCTATGTCCGGCGCTTTTATCTTCGTGATCTCTTCCCTGAAGATCCCCTCCGTCAGCGGGAGCTGTTCCCATATGACAGGGACGGGACTTGGAGCTATTTTATTCGGTCCTTCCGCGGTCTCCATCCTGGGATTGATCGTTCTTCTGTTCCAGGCCCTTCTGCTTGCTCACGGAGGCCTGACCACCATCGGCGCCAATACCTTTTCCATGGCGGTTGCCGGCCCCTTTGTTTCCTTTGGGATCTACACCCTCTGTAAAAAAAGCGGGATGAACAGGCGGGCAGGGATTTTTCTTGCCGCCCTGGCCGGAGATCTCTTTACCTATTGTGTGACCGCCCTGCAGATGGCTCTCGCCCATCATGCGGACACCACCATCGGCGGCGCGCTGGCAAAATTCCTGGTGGTATTTGCCCCTACCCAGATCCCTCTGGCAGTGATCGAAGGGATCCTCACCGTACTGATCGTGATGGGGCTGGAAACCTATGCGAAACCGGAGCTGAAAGCCATCGGCTTTATAAAGGAGGGAAAATGATCATGAAAAAGAAAGTACTTCTGGGTATCCTTTTGATCCTGCTGATCGCCCTGATCCCTCTTTTTGTTTTAAAGGACGCAGAATTCGGCGGTTCCGACGATGCAGGTAGCCAGGTGGTGGAGGAAGTGGACGCTTCCTACGAGCCCTGGGCCGCTCCCCTTTTGGAAACCCTCATCGGCGGAGAGCTTCCCGGAGAGGTGGAAAGTCTCTTCTTCTGCATCCAGACCGGTATCGGCGTGGGCATCATCGCCTTTTTCATGGGCCGCTTTGTAGAGCGCCGGAAATGGATGAACCAGGAAGAGTCAAAGGAAAAAAAGCAGGAAACAACTGCCTGACGGGCGTTTCCTGTTTGTTGTAAGCATCATAGATAAAAAAGGAGTTTCCCGTGATCACCATAGATAAGCTTTGCTATCATTCTAAGCTTCGCTATGAAAATGCCGGTGAAAAATTTGCCTTCGCAGTGATCACACTGTGCATCTGTGTGATGAGTCGTTCCATTGCGGTGGCATGCATTGTTCTGGCTGCAACAGGGATCCTCTCTGTATGGAAAGGAGGGATCCCTGTTGTACGTTATCTGCGTTTTCTCACTTTGCCTCTGGCATTTTTGTTCCTGAGCACCATTGCCATTATGTTCCATATCAAAAAGACACCTTTGGATCTGTTTGCAATCCCTGTGGGAGGCTGGTATATCACCACCAGCATGGATTCTTTTCTCTATGCCCTCCAGCTTATCCTCACTGCGCTGGCCGGGGTATCCTGCCTGTATTTCTTATCTTTTTCCACTCCTGTGCCGGATATCCTCCACGTCCTTCGGCGGCTTCACTGCCCGGGACTGCTCATTGAGCTGATGCTTTTGATCTACCGGTTTATCTTTATCCTGCTGGATACGGCTTCCGCCATTTCCACCGCCCAGAGCTGCCGGCTCGGGAACAGGGATTACCGGACGTCTCTTAAGTCCTTCGGGCTTTTGGGATCTGTGCTCATGATCCGGGCGGTTTCCCGCTCCGGCAAGCTTTATGACGCCATGGAGGCCCGCTGCTATGACGGCCGGATCCAGGTGCTGCCGGAAAACCATCCGCCTAAAAAGAAGGTGATCCTCTGGATCGTCCTGTTCGACACAGCTCTTTTACTCTTTGCCATATGGAGGAAATTTCTCGTATGAATGAAAATGAGATCATTTTAAAGGCGGACAGCCTGTATTATTCTTATGACGACGATGACAGCCATTCTTTAAACGGTCTGTCCCTGGAGATAAAAAAAGGCCAGAAGGTAGCCTTTATGGGCGCCAACGGAAGCGGAAAATCCACGTTTTTTCTCTGCTGCACCGGGATCTTAAAGCCCCAGAAGGGAGAGCTGTATTTTAAGGGAGAACCCTACCGGTATGATAAGAAAAGCCTCCTGAACCTCCGCAGCAAAGTGGGCATCGTCTTCCAGGATCCGGACAACCAGCTTTTCTGCTCCAGCGTTTACCAGGAGATATCCTTTGGCATCCTGAACCTGGGCGTCCCGCCGGAGGAAGCCAAAAAAGAGGTGGAAAAGGTGATCGATTATCTGGAGATCACTCCCTTCCGCCACAAGCCTGCCCACGCTTTAAGCGGCGGACAGAAAAAACAGGTATCCATCGCCGATATCCTGGTCATGCATCCGGATATCATCATCCTGGACGAACCGGCGGCGGCTCTGGATCCCAGGCACACGATCATGGTCAACCACATCGTGGAGCAGATGACAGAAGCAGGGATCACCGTCCTTATGTCCACCCACGATGTGAATTACGCTTACGAATGGGCGGACGAGGTGATCCTGTTCCATGAGGGAAAGGTTCTGCTCCACGGCGCGCCCAGTCAGGTCTTTTCCAATAAAAGCATCCTCAGCCAGACAAATCTGGAGCCTCCGGCCGTGCTGGAGCTCTTTGAGCGTCTCTGCCAGAAAGGGATCCTGAAGGCGTCCCTTAAGATCCCGAAGGATCTTAGGACTCTGGAACAATATATAGAAGAAATACAGTTAAACAAACATTACGGAGGAAAGAAACCAGTGACCGCAGAAACTAAGAAGGCCATCCTGGCAGTAAGCTTCGGCACCAGCCATAACGATACCAGAAAAGTGACCCTTGACGCCATCGAGCAGGATATGCAGGATGCATTTCCCGATCACGCCCTCTACCGTGCATGGACCAGCAAAATGATCATCAAAAAGCTGAAAAAGCGGGATAATGTCCAGGTATTTACCGTAACGGAAGCCATGGAGCAGATGAAGCGGGACGGCATCACAGACGTGCTGGTGCAGCCCACCCATGTGATCAACGGGATCGAAAACGATCTGATGAAAGAGGACGCCCTTGCTTTCCGGGATGATTTTCATTCCATCTCCTTCGGGGACCCTCTGCTCACAAGCGCCAGCGACAATCTGGCGGTGATACAGGCAGTGGCGGATGAGTTTTCCGGTCTTACCCAGGACCAGGTGCTGGTACTCATGGGACACGGGACCACTCATTATGCCAATTCCATCTACGCTGCCCTGGACTATACCTTTAAGGATAAGGGTTACAAAAACATTTTCCTGGGGACTGTGGAGGCTTATCCTTCCATGGAAAGTCTCATGAGGATGGTAAAGGAATACAATCCATCCAAGGTGGTCCTTGCTCCGTTTATGATCGTTGCCGGAGATCATGCCAAAAATGATATGGCCGGAGACGATCCGGATTCCTGGTACAGCCAGTTTACAGCCGCAGGCTTTCAGGTGGAGCCGGTGGTAAAGGGCCTGGGAGAATACCCAGGCGTCCGGAACCTTCTGGTGGAGCATCTTAAGGCCGCTGCGGAAATGTGATCGGATAGACGGGAAACAGATCTTATGAAATCTTTTCATAGGGTCTGTTTTTTTCTTGCATTTAATCCGAATCCGTATTATAATAGAAGAGAAATATAATCCGAATTCGTATTGAATTCGATTCTGTTTTTGTTTACAGAAAGAAAGGGTGATGAGATGACAGACGAAAACCGAAGTTACATAGACCGGTTGAATCTGTGTATGAACCAGATCGACGGGCTATATTACATGGCCGCCAGAAGGCTTAAGATCAAAGACAATACCCTGGCGCTTTTTTATGCGCTCAATGACGGAAAATCCCATTCCCAGAAGGAAATCTGCGAGGAATGGCTGATCCCCCGCACCACCATCAACACCATAGTAAAAGAATGTACCGCCTCCGGATTTATGGTACTGGAAAATCATCCCCATACCAAGGAAAAACGCATTGTGCTGACGGAAAAGGGGCGGAGGTACGCGGATCAGATCCTTAAGTCCGTTTATCAGGCGGAGGAAAATGCCATGGAACAGACCCTGGAGGAATTTTCTCCGAAACTGATCGACGGTCTGGAGGCTTTTACAAGACATTTAAAGGAAGAATTTCAGAAAAAAATTTTTGACAGGGAGGATAAAGATCCTGCTCGATAATGAGCAGAAATGACCTATGGACTCAAAGACATTATTTACAAAAACATCTCCGGTAAAACTCTTTTTCATTGCATCCATACCGGGAGCCATAAGTATGCTGGCTTCCGCGCTGTACCAGCTCATCGACGGTATCCTGGTGGGCCAGGTTCTGGGGGATGTGGCCTTTGCCGCCCTGAATCTTGCCATGCCCTTTGTGATCATCAACTTTTCTCTTGCGGATCTGATCGGCGTAGGATCGGCTGTGCCCATCTCCATCAATCTGGGAAAGAAAAAGGATGAGGCCGCCAACAATATTTTCACCTGTGCCGTCATACTGATCGTAGGGACCGGCGCGGCCATAGGCGGCGCATTGTTCCTTCTGGCTCCCGGGCTCCTTCGCCTGATGGGCGCCGAAGGAGAGCTTTTGACTTTTTCCATCCAGTATCTGCGGGTGTATGCCCTGTGCGCCCCGGTGACCACGATCATCTTTGCTGTGGACAACTATCTTCGGATCTGCGGAAAAATAAAGGCCAGTATGTTCCTGAATATTTTTATGTCCGTATTGACCGGTGTGCTGGAATTTGTCTTTCTCTACATATTCCGCTTCGGCATCTGGGGCGCCGGACTGGCCACCTGTACCGGTATGTTTGTCTGCACTTTGATCGCCTTTTACCCGTTTTTCAGAGGGAAAATGCAGCTTCGCTTCTGCAGGCCCCGTTTTTCCACGGATATGATCAAGCGGATCGTAAGCTGCGGAAGCCCCAACTTTCTCAATAACATCGCCGGACGTATCACCTCGATCCTGATGAATTTCCTGCTGCTGCGCATGGGGGGAGCCCAGGCGGTTTCCATGTACGGGATCCTGATGTACGCGGAAGGTTTTGTACAGCCGCTCCTTTATGGTATGTGCGATTCCCTTCAGCCGGCGGTGAGCTATAATCTCGGGGCAGGAAATCACGGACGGATCCGTTCCATTGAAAGGTGCTGCTACAGTGCCAGCGCAGTGGTTTCCCTTTTGTCCGCGGCGGTTATGCTGGCTTTCCCGGATGTGATCACCAGGCTGTTTGTGAGCGATCCCGATGAGGGCTTTATGGGTATGGCGCTGATCGCTATGCGGCTGTTTGCCCTTACCTATGTGACCAGATGGTTCTCCTTTGCCACCCAGAGCTATATGCTGGCCATTGCCAAGGCAAAGGAGGCGGCCATTATTTCTTTATCCACCGCGCTGATCTTTCCTGTGATCCTGGTGGGCGTTTTCTGGCCCTTGGGCCTTAACGGCATCTGGATGAATTTCCCGGGAACAGCCCTTCTGGCCGGGATCTTATCGCTGTTTATTCTGCGGAAGGGGAAAAAGGAGAATGACGTTTCCCCGGGATGATGCTATAATGGAGTCATAAGTCCTAAATAGTAGGGAGGTTGGAAGAATTGAACGAAAGAAATGCGGATATCTGGCTGGAAAATGAAATCTTGAAAGCAGGGATCGCCCTTCACGGGGCAGAGCTTCGCTCCTTGTTCCGCAAGGACTGCGGAAGAGAATATCTATGGAACGGAGATCCCCGCTATTGGGGACGGGTTTCCCCTGTTCTGTTCCCTTTTGTAGGAGGCGTACGGGATAAGAAATACCGGATCGGAGACAGGGAATACCCCATGGGCCAGCACGGTTTTGCCAGGGACAGAGATTTTGTTCTGACAGAAAAGACGGGATCCGAGGCCTGGTTTGCCCTGGAGGATGACGAAGAGAGCAGACAGGTTTATCCCTTCCGTTTCCGGCTGGAGATCGGCTACCGGCTGGAAGAAAACAGTATCCGGGTAATGTGGCGTGTGGCAAATACAGACAGGAAAAATCCCCTGTATTTCTCCATCGGCGCCCATCCGGCATTTCTCTGTCCTCTTGAAGACGGAGAAAAGCAGTGGGATTATCAGCTTCGTTTTCAGACAGAGAGCGGCAGAGTCCTGAAAGAATTTACGAACAGGGTCTTTGGCCAGGGAGGCCTTGCCACAGATCAGATGGTGGTGTATCCCCTGGAAAATGGCTGCCTTCCCATTGGAGAGCATTTATTCGACGGAGATGCTTTGATCCTGGAGAACGATCAGGTACAGAAGCTCTCTCTGGTATCTCCTTCCGGAACGGCCTATCTTACCGTAGAATTTACTTCCCCTCTGGTGGGGATCTGGTCTCCTCCGGGAAAGCAGGCGCCCTTTGTGTGCATCGAGCCATGGTACGGCCGCTGCGACCGGGAAGGCTTTGACGGCGAGCTGAAAGACCGGGAATGGGAAAACGCACTGCCGACCGGAGGCATGTTCCATGCAGATTACCGGATCCGGACGGAAAAAATATAGTTTTACCTGGGCGCTCTGCCCCGAAGGCCAGTTATCCTGGTCATCAGGGCAGGCGTTTTCTTTCGTTGGTCCTAGTGAAAACTGCCGGAGGATATTTTAAAAATCGGTAAGGAAGCGTCCTCTTCATCTAAAATATCATGGCTAATGTTCCAGCTACGATAAGAACGAGGCCCCAACCAGAACGAACGGTAAGCTTCTCATGAAAGACCAGCCAGGAAAATGCTACCGTTACCAGAATACTCAGCTTATCAATGGGCACTACTACACTGGCTAAACCGTCCTGTAACGCACGATAATAACAAAGCCAGGATCCCCCCGTAGCCAAACCAGACAGGCAGATAAATGATAACTCTTTCCCTGGAATTTCCCGCACTGCCTCGGCCTTGCCCGTTACCAACACCATGATCCACGCCATTACAAGCACAACGGCAGTACGAATAGCAGTGCCAAGATTGGATTCCACTCCCTCGATCCCAATCTTGCCTAAGATAGAGGTTAGACTGGCAAATATCGCTGAACCAAACGCATAGAGCATCCATCCTTTTCCCTGAACAGACGCACCATTCGTCTCTGCTTTTTTCTCGATCATCAGGAAAGTGCCTGCTCCCATCAGTAATACGCCGATTCCCTGAAACAATCCGATTGGTTCCCCAAGAAGCAGAACGGCCAGCAGAATCGTGAGAACTGTGCTGGATTTGTCGATAGGGACAACCTTGTTGATATCGCCAAGTTGAAGAGCCTTAAAGTAGCAGAGCCAGGACGTTCCTGTGGCTATCCCGGACAAAATCAAAAATAAAAGAGTCTTTCCTCCGATCGAGCCAAGTTGATTCTGAGACCCCGTTATAAATACCATGATCCAGGAGAAAATAAGTACGATAATGGTGCGAATAGCGGTTGCCACAGTGGAATCCGTTTTCCGGATCCCGGATTTTGCAAGGATTGATGTTACACCGGCAAAAAATGCGGAACCAAACGCAAATGCAATCCACATATAAAGACGCCTCCTAAACTATCATCTGTTTTTTTAATATCAGTTATGGGTTGTGATGATTTGCGCTATATTGGGAAAATCTGCCTTACTCCCTTATAAATTTATGCCAGGTGATCAATAAGCAGTTCCGCCGCAAATACGCAGCACAACCCCAGGGCCACGCTGAGAAGGGCGTAAAAAAATCCGGTCCACAGGTTTCCGCTTTTGATCAGATCCGATGTTTCCAGTGCAAAAGAAGAAAATGTGGTAAATCCCCCGCAAATCCCCGCTTTCAAAAACAGAACCATCCTTGGTCCAGGCGTATGGTACTTTTCCACAGACGCCGCAATCAGTCCAATGATAAAGCAGCCCAAGATATTGATCAAAAATGTTTTTATGGGAAAATTCCACTCTTCCCTTACCGGAAGCAAACCGACGAGATACCGGCACACTGCTCCGATAAAGCCTCCTGCTCCCACTGCCAGACATTCTAACATCCTCTAGACCTATCCTTCCTTGATCGATTTTTCTACAGAACTCCAAACAGCTGGCTGATCCGCTCATCGTCCATCATTCTGTCTGTTTTTTTATCTACATTTTGCAGCATTGCTTCCACTTTATTTGCCAGAGTAACATCAATGAAATGCCCCACATCGATTCCCCGCAGTTCAAAAAACAGCAGAGGGTTTTCGTCAAAACGTACCCCCACTCCATAAAGGGCGGCTGCCACGTGCTTGCACATAAGCGCCCAGTCCGGACAGCTGCAGCTAAAGCTGATTTCTCTGGGCGAAGGAAACAAGCCGTCCCGGCTCTGAAACAGTTCCTTCATTTCCTCCGGAAAATCTCCATTTAACAGTTTTTCCACATTTTCCAGCTTTCGCCCGCACTGGGCAATAATCTTCTGACACTTTTCCTCAGAAAGAGGACTGATACGTATTTCTACTTTATAAGGGGTCTTTCTCGTTCCCTGGACCCGCGCCAGGATTTTTCCCTTTTGTATTTTTAAATCTATTACAGATCCGGTCCGCACATAGCGTTTGCCCCGGTCCAGGCGGCTTTCATAATCCGCGTATCGTTCCAGATTCTCACACCATGCTTTTCCCCACCAGCTTTTCACAATGGTACGCCCCTGAACAATGATCGGCTCCAGCGTCTTTCCGCTGCTGGCAGCTTTTTTCATGCTGGCCTTCGAATTTCTCTTAAGCTGGGCGGTATCCGGCTGACTATAGTAAGCGGTGTCATCCCAATATTTTCTCATCTTCCCCTCCTATTCCAGGCGCAGAAGCTTAAGAAGCTCCTCATTATTCAGTTCTGTGATCCAGCTTTCTTTTCCGGAACCGATCACATTCTCCGCCAGTTCCTTTTTGGATTGGATCACTGCATCTATTTTTTCTTCGATCGTCCCTTTGGATACCAGCTTATGGACCATCACATTCTTTGTCTGGCCAATGCGGAAAGCCCTGTCTGTTGCCTGATTCTCTACTGCCGGATTCCACCAGCGGTCAAAGTGGATCACATGATTGGCCTTTGTAAGATTCAGTCCCGTTCCTCCTGCTTTTACAGATAAAACGATAAAAGGCACATAGCGGTCGCCCTGGAATGCTTCTACAATTTTCGTTCTCTTTGCCGCAGGTGTCCCACCGTGAAGTACAAATCCGCCAGTATGGAAAATTTCCTGCAGATATGCCGCCAGATATTCTGCAATCTCCCGAAATTGTGTAAATACAAGCACACGTTCCCTCTTCTCATATATCGTTTCGCAGATTTCCCGAAGAAGGGCGAACTTTCCGCTGTCTGAAGGAGAAAAGGTTTGCTGTCCCAGGTATTGATCCGGGTGGTTGCAGATTTGTTTCAATTTCATGATCGTCGCAAGAACTACGCCCCGGCGTTCCATTCCTTCGGAATTTAAAATGCGTTCCTCCATATCCGCCACTGTCTTTCGATAGAGTACTGCCTGCTTTTTTGAGAGATAGGCATAATCCAGGGTCTCCAGTTTCTCCGGGAGATCTGCTATGATGCTTTTATCTGTCTTGACTCTGCGGAGCATAAAAGGAGCGATCATGGATTTCAGTTTTCCATATTGGGAGGGATGCTCTTTTAAATTTTTGCTGAAATCCTGGAACTCTTTTGAGGTTCCCATCAGTCCTTTATTTAAAAAGTCAAACAGTGACCAAAGATTGGTCAGGTCGTTTTCTATAGGCGTGCCTGTCATGGCAATGCGCATTCTGCCGGGCAGCTTCTTGATCTCTCTGGTCTGATTTGTTCCTGGATTCTTAATGGCCTGGGCTTCATCCAAAACGATGCAGTCCCATTTTATCTGTTTCAGATTTTTGATCCTGGAGACCATGCCATACGTGGTGATCGTAAGAAAGGACGGATTCTCTTCCAGTTCTTTCTCCAGAACCGCCGCGGTTTTTCCATGCAGGATGCCCAGGGACATATCCGGGACAAATTTCTCCGCCTCCTTTTGCCAGTTTCCCAACAGAGACGCAGGCACTACCAAAAGCGCTTTGGCTTCTTTGCGTTTCTTGCGAAGACGTTCCAGATAAGCAAGAACCTGAAGGGTTTTACCCAGTCCCATATCATCTGCAAGACAGGCGCCAAATCCCAATTCGTCCATATAGTTCAGCCACATATAGCCATTTTTCTGGTATGGACGAAGCTGGGCGCGGACAGAAGCGGGAACCGCAGCCTTTCGGATGCTTTCCGGATGGCGAAGCTTTTTTAGAAGTTCTCCCAGCCATTTTCCATTGGTGATCAGCGGGCCCACATCCGCGTCTGCTTTTTCCGTACCCATTTCCATGCGCAGCGCTTCCATCAAAGTGACTTCCCGGCTTCCGTTTTCCACTTCTTCCAGTAATTTTTTTAAACGTTCGTGGTCCACTTCAATCCATTTCCCTTTCAAAAAGGCCAGCCCCTCTGTCTGGGCAAGAAGCCTGCGGATGTCCTGCTTTGACAGCGGCACACCGTCTGCTTCCAGCCGGGGCTGCATGGATACGATCGCATCAAAGCCCAGCACGGACGGCTTTTTTTCTCCCATTCTGACAGAAAGGGAAACAGATGCGGCTTTCTTCCTCCACCAATTGGGAATGCGGCAAAGAATGCCAGTATTCTCTATCTGCTCAATCTGCTTCAAAAATTGATAAGCCTCATCCGCCGTCAGACGAAGGGGGTGAAAAAGCTCTCCGTTTTCCATAAATTCAGAAATCAGCGGAGATACTTCCGCCGCTTTATTCAGACAGGATAAAAGGTTCAGCAGCTTTTCCCTTTGATCCTTATACTCTGTAAGGGCATATTTTAAAGGAACGTGTTTGATTTTGTCCTCTCCGTCTCTGGTGGCGTAGGTGGCCAGAAAAGCGAACGGGTACTCTTCGTCATGATTTTCCACCAAATGGAAAAACACACGCTCGGGCACGCGGAGATTTTGATTTTTTTCCGTAAAATACATCTCCACTGTCCCGTCATAGGCTGAGATTTCTTCGGAAAAAATTTCTTCCAGTCCATGAAATACCTTATCGATCCAGGAACCCGTTAAATATTCGGAGCCAATAACAAATGGCGCAGAAAGAAGCAAGTCTTCCTTTTCTTCAGAAGAAAGCTGCACTTTAGCCTGCTCCCGGGCAATTTCCAGTTCCGGCAGGTCTGTAAGCCTTCGAAAAAAACATTCCGCCGTCTGATAAAGAAATAAAGCCGATGGCCCGGCGTTTTTCGGACGCTCTTTCAGTCCGCATTCATACAAAGCCGGATATCCGTCTTTTTCCAGCCATCTTTCCAGCTGCTTTGGATCACCTTTCGTTGTGTCCGGAATAAATCCTTCCGGAGTGAAAAGGAACTCCACTCCTGACAAAAGATCCGTCTCTATATTTAAGTTCGTATTTTGAAATTTCATCATCTGTATAATACCTTTTATATATTCACTATATTATCTAACAATTTTCAGGGTAGGTGTATTTTTTATAAGAGGATTTCCTGCTCCCTAAATAGGCTGCTCACCACTGCCTCATACTCGGATATCTTCTGTGCTTTTTTGATTTTTTTCCAGTATTTATCCGGATTTGTAAAAAGGGTATGCATATGGTTCCAGATTTCCTTCATTTTAAATAATACGGTCTTGTCTCCAAAAAGCACCTGCCTGTATTCATTTAAAATCTGGTCGTGAAAAGCCTTCAGCTCCGCTTTTTCTGCTTTGGCCTGGTTTTTTATCTCTTTTAATATCCCCGGATTTTTCAGGATCCCCCGGCCGATCATCACAGTCTTAAGTTCCGGAAAGAGTTCCTTTAGCCTTTCCACATCCTCCAGCGAGCAGACATCCCCGTTATAGCAGAGCCTATGCCGGCTTTTGGACATCGCTTCTCCAAACATTTTAAGATTGGGGCGGTTCCTATACATATCTGTCTGGACCCTTGCGTGGATGATCAGCTCCTCCATAGGATATTTATTGTATATCTCAAGCAATTTATAAAATTCCTCCGGCTGCTCCACCCCCAGCCGGGTTTTTACAGAGATCCTCCTATCCGGCAGGGCTTCATAGATTTCCTCCAGAAATCGGTCCAGTTCTTCCGGGAACGCCAAAAAACCGGCTCCTTTTTTCTTGGTCGTTACCGTAGGGGAGGGACATCCAAGGTTTAAATTGATCTCCTTATAGCCGTACTCTTCCAGTTCCTTTGCTGTTTTTATAAAAGCCTCCGCGCTGTTCGTAAGGATCTGCGGCACCAGATGCATGCCTTCATTGTGCTCCGGCAGTATGTCGTTGATCTCTTTGGCGTTCATTCTTCTTGCCCCATTGGGGGATATAAATGCCGCGAAATATTTGTCAAAATCCGGAAAGTATCTGTGATAGGCATTGCGGAACACATAGCCTGTGATCCCTTCCATAGGTGCAAAATAATATTCCATTTTATCTGTCTGTTCCCTCTGTCTTAATATATTTTTTCTATGAAGTCTAAACCATAGTCATTTTTGAAGTCTTCCAGTTCTTTTTCGTTTCGGATCAGGCACACTTCGTGGAAAACGCCTGTCTTCAGGTCCTGAAAGCCGGCTACCTGCTCTCCTGTGCAGATGCTGCAGCGAAGGACAGGCTTTTCTGTAGATTTGTCATAATTATGTTCTTTTTCTCCCGTCCGGGAGCTTTTCCTTCTTCCGAACATATACTTTATCCTTTCCCCGGTCATACGCAGGCCAGATTTCGTTTGATCGCCTCCTCGGCCTCTTTCTGGCTCATAGAAAAATATTTTTCCAGCTTTTGGATCGTAACCGCCTGCTCCACCCCGGTCTCTTTGTCACTGCAGATCATCGCCCGTATACCCTGTTCTAATCCCTGTTCTAATCCCTGTTTCATTCCCTGTTTCATTCCCTGTTTCATTCCTTCTTCCTGACAGTATTTAAATTCATCCTGAAAGATTTCTCTTAACGCCTGGCACATAGTTTTTTCCTCCTCGTACAATTTATGATTTGCTCTTACTATGAGATCCATCGCTGCCACATACAGCGGATCTTTTTCTTTTCCTTTGTACTCTTCCGCCAGAGCCTCCGCATCCTGATGTCCAAGGTTTGTCTCCAAACGGCTCATCCATTTGTTTTCTTCTTTTGCCAGTTTTCTGGTGACCGCAAGCTGAAGGGGGAAC
>DXBU01000054.1 GCA_019116385.1 Candidatus Blautia faecigallinarum
GCGTTCATCCTGAGCCAGGATCAAACTCTCTGTAAAAGTTTTTTTCCTCAAGACAACTGCTAGCTATCTCTCGTTTACTGTTGGTTCGAAAACCGTTCTTTGAATTAATAAAAGAATTTTCGAAGATCGTATGTGTCTCACTGTTCAGTTATCAAGGTTCCTGTCTTTCCGACAGCTTATTTAATTTACCACATCTTCCATATCTTGTCAAGAACTTTTTTATTTCTTTTTCAATTTATTTTCGATGTTAGTTCTTCCTGCCGTAAACAGCTTAGATAGTTTACCACGCTGTTTTCGACCTGTCAAGAGCTTTTTATTATTTTTTCTAAAAAAAGCCCGCTTCTTTCAGAAGCGGACTTTAGTATAGCATTGTGTTCTGGTTTCGTCAAGGGCTATTTCTGCCTTATTTTTAAAATATGCTCATAAAAATCCGTATGAAAATATCCGTGTCATATAGGAAGCTTAAAAACGGATCTCTTTCGATCATTTCTAATCCGATTTTACCTGCCTGTGTATTGCACAGGATAGTCAAGATCAGAAAAGCAAGCCATATGAAGATCACTCCTTTTATGATTCCGATCAAAGCGCCTGCCGCTTTATTGACCCCGTTAATAACAGGCAGTCTGGAAAGCACGTTCAGCGCATAAGAAACCATGCGTACCAGCAGCGTAGCCAAAAGAAAGGAAATCAAAAAGGAAATCCCATTTACCACACTTTGGGCCAGATACTCTGAAATATATTCTCCCAGTGTACTCACAGCAAGATATTCGTAGACACCCTGGGTATTATTATCCTCTATATTATCCTTAAATAGGTCCGGCAGTGCCAATCCTTCGATCAGGCTGTTTTCTTCCTCTTGGGAGGTACCTCCTTCAGACTCAGCTTCCACAAAGTTTTGGCATCCCTCCTGCACGGTTTCGTACACAGGCGTATTTTCCCGTATAAATTCATTGACATATGGGTTCACCGCCCACGCGATCCCAATGGAAAGCAGCAAAAACAATGCCGACACTACTTCTTTTACAAACCCGCGTCGGTAGCCCACAAAACAGGTAAGCACCAAAAATGCCAGAACTGCCGCGCCAAGCCATGTCCATGTCATATTTTCCTCTTTTCCGGCGCCTGCGCCATATCCCTAACTAAGCTTGATCACATTGACCCCGGTGTCTAATACCAGCAAATATCGGTTCCATCCTATTTTCAAGAAGTCTTTGACCGTACCGTCTATATTTCCCCGGTACTTTTCCACGCCTCGGCTGTTCATAACACAAATCTGAGAGCTATTATACATTAGTATGGATCCGCCGCTCATTTTTATGGTGGTGTAAGGAATATTGAAATTCTTTTCAAACTTCAAACTTCCATTTGTAGAGTATACCTGCATGGTATAGGCAGCGTCTTTGCTTCCGTTCTTAAAAACAAGTCCGATCAGATCGTCATCATAAAAGGTACTGACGATTTCCTGTTCCACTGTCACCGTTTCGCTTTCCTTGGGCACCTGGGCGCCGCTGTATAAAGTAAAGCCGTCATCCCGCAGAGCCACCGACCTGCTGCCGCCTAAATACTGGATCTGAGGCACTACTACTCCTTCGTAGGTGTAACCGCTGACGATCCGGTCGTCCTCGTTTTGTCCTACATCACCAAAATTGTAAAAAGCAACGTAGCTGGTGGTATCGCTTCCGTCTACAAACTGATAGGTTACCATCATAATGGTTCCATCTTTGGAAACCGCCACATCCAGCGGATATCCCGGATCGTCTACTCTTGTCTGATTTTCTGCGATCAGGCTTCCATCGGAAGAGTAAAAGTTGATCCAGGTATCGTCTCCGCCGTCCAGGATCGCTGCCACCAGTCCGTTTGCTGATACGCGCACTTTTACAATACTATAGGAAGTGGAAACGCTTCCTGTCCGTCCGCCCCGGTCAAATATTTCAATGGAAGTACCGTCCCGGTCAGCGATCACAGCTGCATCATCACAGATATCTGCTATTGGATTCTGCATATCGTATGTCTCGCTCCAAAGGGTTTCCAGACTGTTGTTTACCAGAGAAGCGCCTTCCGGACTGTATCTCAGAATATTTCCATCTAGTTCCGCGTACTTAGTCGAGATCACATCCTCCTGCTCGCTTGTGCGCAGAACTCTGTAATCCCCATAACTTCTTTTTTCAAAGAAAAGCAGCACCACAGCTGCTGCTGCGAGCACTCCGCCCAGGGCGATCAGTCCACGGCGGATGTTCCTCCGCTTATGGCGCGCCAGACGCGCTTCGTAATCCTGCTGCTGCTTGGCTCCTTTGGCATTTTCCTGGCTTCTTGCGATCTTTGCTTTCTGGGCAAGGATCTTTTTTCTTTTCTGGTTTCTTTTTATTTTTTTTATGATGTTTGCCATAATTTTCCTTACCTTATGTACTTTCTTTTTAAGCCATTTCTTTTTATGCTTTCCCATTATAACATACTTCTCTAGGGTAATACAATTATTTGTCCCGGGTAAATGGTCTCATTTTGGGAAAGGCCGTTTAATTCACATATTTCCGCAATCGCTTCCATAGAACCATATTTTTCCATACTGATCTGATACAAAGTATCTCCTGGCTTTATCACATAGGAACTATGGATATCTGCCCCGGCTGTTTCTTCTTCCTGGCCGCTTTCTCTTTGTGCAAGCTCTGCCCGCCTTTTTGCCTTACGTTCATCGGATTCTTCCAAATAGTATTGCTCTGTTTGTTCTGTTGTTTCACTTTCCTCCAGACTTACAGGCGGACCTGCCTCCTCCTGGGAAACCGCTGAAGATTCCTGGTTTTCTTCCTCCGCGGGTGTAGGAGACGGGGTTTCGGAGGGCTGAACCAATGGGGTTACTGTAGGATAAGCCATTGTAACTTCTTCCCGGCTCTCCTCTTCGGTATCCTCTGCGGCTTCCGCACTTACAGCTGCAGCCGTCCCGGAATCCTTACTTACATTTTGAATTTCCCTGTAGTTGCGGTAAAACCCGGCTCCCACCGCCAGCACCCCCAGCACCAGGCAGGCTGTAGCAGCATAAGAAAAAACAGAGACTCCTCCCTGTGTTTTTTCTCCCTCTTCTTCCTTTTTCTTTGCCTTGATAATTTTACGGAAGGTTTTTACCGCTTCATCCTCTACTTTCTCCGGCTGTTCTTCCTGGACCGCCTGGTTCTTGTCCACCATGTAAGCCTGCATCATAGGATTTTTTTCGTAATATAAATAATATCCAGGCTGTCGTACCAGCAGCCCATTCTCATATCTAAAAAAAGCATCTTCACGTTCCACCGGATCCATAAGCATCAATACCTTTTCTCCGCCGCCAAAATGCTTTAAATGTACTCTTTTGATCAGATCATCCGCTTCCAGAACAAGTTCCTGCCTTGCCAGGAACCAGCCTACGATCTCCTGATCCGGAAAATACGTTTTCTCTTCCTCCTGGATTTTTGCCCATACCTCTTGGGAGAAATCCATATGCTCCTGGGTCACTTGTGTATCTTCTGCCCGGATCGCACCTCTTATAAAAATGTAGCTAATGCCTTCCTCCCACTTTATCTCTCCCAGCAGGACCGCCAGGCAGCCCTTCTGTTCTTCGTCTTCCTTCAGCTTTTCTGCTGATTTTTTCAAAAATGTATAAACATAGTCCTCCACATAGATCCTGTAGTCCTTATTGATCAGGCCTATCTGCCGTATATTTCTTGGAAT
>DXBU01000005.1 GCA_019116385.1 Candidatus Blautia faecigallinarum
GGCAACTATGGCGCGACTTCCGTCAGCGGAGCCAGCAATGTCATCGAACAACACGGCGTAAAATTCACTAATAATCCGGATAAGCTGACCCGTTCTATGGAAGAATGTGGAATGGTCTATATGCATGCCCAGTTGTTCAATCCTGCCATGAAAAGTGTAGGCCCTGTCCGCAAAGCACTGCAAGTACGTACCATATTCAACCTGCTAGGTCCGCTGGTTAATCCATGTCTTCCGGCTTACCAACTTCTAGGAGTCGCCGATCTGCCGCAAATGCGCCTTTATACCAACGTGTTCCAAAAACTGGGCATTGGCTTTGCCGTAGTAAACAATTTGGACGGTTACGACGAAATCTCACTGACCGATGAATTCAAAGTGATGACCAATCACTACGAAACCATCTACAAGCCATCCGAACTAGGCTTCTCTCTCGCCAGACAAGAAGAACTTTATGGTGGGAACACTCCCGAAGAAGCGTCGAAAATCTTCCATAACGTACTGGAGAACAAAGCCACCAAAGCCCAGACAGACTGTGTACTGATTAACGCTTCTTTTGCCATACAAGCCATGGAACCGGCCAAACCGATAGAAGAATGCGTGGCCATCGCCCGTGAATCATTGGAAAGCGGAAAAGCATTGAATACATTGAAAAAATTTGTGGAACTGAACAGTTGACTACACACCCGGTATTCCACTACCAAACGCCTCATACAATGACAGATATATTAACAGAAATCATCGCCTGCAAGCAGATCGAGATCGAACTGCAAAAGGCTGCCATCAGCAAAGAAATGCTGATAAACAATTGTAACGAACCCATGCCACGTATCAGTATGCGTGCCAGTCTTGCCTCTTCTCCTTACGGCATCATCTCCGAGTTCAAGCGTCGCTCCCCCTCCAAAGGATGGATAAAAGAAGACGCACAGGCAGATACTATTCCTCCCGCTTACGAGGCGGCCGGAGCCTCCGCACTTTCCATCCTCACCGATGAAAAATACTTCGGCGGCACTCTGAAAGATATCCGTTCGGCACGCCCCCACGTGCAACTTCCCATTCTAAGGAAAGATTTCATTATAGATGAATACCAACTTTATCAGGCACGCATCGTAGGAGCGGACGCTATCCTTCTTATAGCCGCCGCTTTGAAGAAAGAGCAATGCAAAGCCCTAGCCCTCAAAGCCCATGAACTGGAACTGGAAGTCCTGCTGGAAATCCACAACGAGCAAGAACTGGAATATATAGACGAGAACATTGACATAGTAGGAGTCAACAACCGTAATCTGGGAAGCTTCCACACAGAGGTGGAAAACTCTTTCCGCCTGGCGGAAAAACTACCCGAAGAAATGCTCCGGATCTCTGAAAGCGGCATCTCCAGCCCCGAAACAGTTAAACAACTCCGAGCTGCCGGCTTCCGAGGCTTCCTGATAGGGGAAAACTTTATGAAAACACCCGCACCTGGAGAAGCCTTAAAAGAATTTATAACCAAACTAGAGAAATGTTAGGATGCAACAACAATGATTATCAAGGTATGCGGTATGCGCGAGCCCGAAAACATACGCGCCATAGAGCAAGCCGGAGCAGACTGGATGGGATTCATCTTCTTCCCCCAGTCTGTCCGCCACGTATCACATCGTCCGGAATACCTGCCGGAACAATGCCGCCGGATCGGAGTCTTCGTCAACGAAAGCAGCGAAAACATCCTGCTGAAAGCACAGGAATTCGGTCTGCACCATATCCAGTTGCATGGCAGGGAAACACCGGAACAATGCCGCAAATTAAAAGCCGCCGGATTAGGAATCATTAAGGTGTTTTCCATTGCACGGGAAATTGACCTGCGACCCGTCGGCTGTTATGAGGGCATTTGCGATTACTTTCTTTTCGACACTGCCTGTTCCGGATATGGCGGTTCCGGCAAAACTTTCAACTGGAATATCCTGCAAGCCTATCGGGGAAAAACGCCTTTCCTGCTGAGTGGCGGCCTCCGTCCCGGCAGCCTTTCCTCTCTGTTGCAGTTCAAACATGAACAGTGGGCAGGCATCGACCTGAACAGCGGATTCGAAACTGCTCCGGCTCTGAAAGACGCCGCCGCCGTCCACACATTTATAAACCAATTAAAACAAAAAATACAATGAACAGAATCAACCAGTTATTCAGTATCAAGCAAAAAGACATCCTCTCTATTTATTTTTGCGCAGGCTTTCCTACTTTAGAAGGTACGGCAAGCACCATCAAAGTCCTGGAAAAAAAAGGGATTAACATGATTGAAATCGGCATTCCTTTCAGTGACCCGATGGCTGACGGTCCCGTTATCCAGCACGCTGCCACCCGCGCCTTGAAAAACGGCATGACACTGAAGCTCCTTTTCGACCAACTGAAAGATATCCGTAAAGAAGTACAGATTCCGCTGGTGCTGATGGGATATCTCAATCCCATCATGCAATATGGATTCAAGGATTTCTGCCGCACCTGCCGGGAGACGGGAATCGACGGAGTGATTATCCCCGACTTGCCTTTCAAAGATTATATGGAGGAATATCGTTCCATAGCCGAGGAACAAGATGTGAGAATCATCATGCTCATCACTCCGGAAACCAGTGAAGAACGTATCCGCCTGATTGATGAACACACCGACGGTTTTATCTATATGGTATCTTCCGCCGCTATCACCGGTGCTCAAAAAGATTTCAACGCACAGAAACAAGCCTATTTCCAACGCATCGCCGACATGAATTTACGCAATCCCCGCATGATAGGTTTCGGAATTTCCAATAAGCAAACCTTCGAAACCGCATCCGCTCATGCCGCAGGAGCCATCATCGGCAGTAAATTCGTGACCTTGCTGGATGAAGAAGACGGAGATACGGAAAAAGCAGCGGACAAGCTGCTGGAAGCCTTGAAAAACTAACCTTTCACAACTCGTAACATCCTCTTCTTCAAAAATTCACCTGAAAGATCATGGCGATACAAGTGAAAAATATAATACCTTACAGGTATAAGATTATATATCTTGCAGCAGTAAGATCTATAATCTTATACCTGATCTTTCTACTTCTTCCATCCACAGCATCTGGCAGAAGCAGTTATCACCTATAAAGAAAAACATTTTGTTATTTCCCTCTCTTATTTTTGTCATAGTTACACATAATTACTATCTTTGTGCCAAAATTAAACAAGAAAAGCGCATGACACAGAGTGAATATCCTTCCGTTTTGCTAATATACACAGGCGGTACGATCGGCATGATTGAAAATCCTGAGACAGGTGCACTAGAAGCCTT
>DXBU01000055.1 GCA_019116385.1 Candidatus Blautia faecigallinarum
AGCGTACACGTCAGCTTTTGATCATGATGTTGGCAGAAGCCTGCAGGGAATTTGAAAAACTTCCTATTATAAGGCATGGAGATATCCTGCGGAATATTTTATATTCGGGCGTGTGGTGCAGATTTGAATCAGTAAGTAAGAAGCGAAGGGAAATACAGGAGAAAGAAAAAAATGGATCCATATAAAGTTCTGGGAGTATCCAGAGATGCATCAGATGAAGAAATAAAAAAAGCATATAGACGGCTCAGCAGAAAATATCATCCGGATGCAAATATCAACAATCCCAACAAGGCTCAGGCAGAAGAACGATTTAAAGAGGTTCAGCAGGCCTATGAGCAGATCATGAAGGAGCGGGAATACGGCGGATCCGATTCCTATGCCGGTTATGGAGGATTCGGCGGCTACGGCGGTTACGGCGGAACCAGGAACAGTGGTTATCAGGACGAAGAGAGCATCCGCAGGCAGGCGGCGGCTAACTATATACAAAGCGGTCATTATCAGGAGGCTTTGAATGTATTGTCTTCTTTGAACCAGCGGAATGGACAGTGGTATTACCTTTCTGCTATGGCAAATATGGGAATGGGCAACAATGTGAATGCCCTGAACCATATCCGGGAAGCGGTTCGGCTGGAGCCAAACAATACCCAGTACCGTATGCTTTTAAACCGTATGGAAGGCGGCGGCACCTGGTATCAGGAACAGCAGAATCCCTTTGGGGGCATGCCTGTAGAAGGAGATAATTTCTGCATGAAGCTTTGTATAGCCAATGCTCTCTGCAGCTTGTGCTGCCCGGGAGGCGGGATCATCTGCTGCTGAAATAAGTGATAAAAATAGGAGGAAATAAAAAATGAGTATTCGTATTGGAATTTTAGGCTATGGAAATCTTGGACGGGGCGTGGAGTGCGCCATCAAACACAATCCGGATCTGGAGCTGACCGGCGTTTTTACAAGGCGTGATCCGAAAAGCGTCAAAATCCTTACAGAGTCAGCCAAGGTTTACCATGCAGATGAGCTGGAAGGAATGAAGGACCAGATCGATGTGCTGATCCTGTGCGGAGGAAGCGCCACAGATCTTCCCTGGCAGACGCCGAAATATGCCCAGTGGTTTAATGTGGTGGACAGTTTTGATACCCACGCAAAGATACCGGAACATTTTGCAGATGTAGATAAGGCGGCATCAGAAAGCGGACATGTAGGGATCATTTCCGTAGGCTGGGATCCGGGTATGTTTTCTCTGAACCGGATGTATGCCAATGCCATCCTTACCAACGGCAAGGATTATACCTTCTGGGGGAAGGGTGTAAGCCAGGGGCATTCGGATGCGATCCGCCGCATTAAAGGCGTGAAGGACGGAAAGCAGTACACGATTCCTGTAGAAGCGGCTTTGGAATCGGTGCGCAGGGGTGAAAATCCGGAACTCTCCGCCAGAGAAAAACACACCAGAGAATGCTTCGTGGTGGCAGAGGAAGGTGCAGATCTGGCACGGATCGAAGAAGAGATCAAAACAATGCCCAACTATTTTTCTGATTATGATACAACGGTGCATTTCATTTCCCAGGAAGAGCTGGACCGGGATCACAGCGGGATCCCTCATGGCGGTTTTGTGATCCGTACCGGAAAGACCGGCTGGGAGGATGAACATAACCATGTGATCGAATACAGCCTGAAATTGGATTCCAATCCGGAATTTACCTCTTCGGTGATCGCAGCCTATGCAAGAGCGGCTTACCGTATGTACAAAGAAGGCCAAAAAGGATGCAAAACGGTATTTGATGTTGCGCCGGCCTATTTAAGCGCGCTCAGCGGGGAAGAACTCAGGAAACATCTTCTGTAACAATTTATTATTAAAATCATATCCAAATGGCAGGATCAGGAAAAGATCCTGCCATTTTTAGGGTATGTTACAATAAAAATACTTTAATGTTGACGAAAACACCAGAGTGTTATATAATGTGGTCATAAAGCTGTAATAAGATTGTAAAAAGTAACAGAGAAATCAGCAAATAACAAAGAAAAGGAAGGTATGTATGCAAAACGTATGTAAACGGTTCAGAATTTGGGGACTACTTTTACTTGTGGCTATCTTCGCAGCAGGATTGACCTCGTATTTTACAACCATAAGAGCAGAGGCAGCCAAAAAGACAGGCTTCCAAACGATCAACGGAAAAACATACTACATAGACGCTGACGGTTCCAAGCACAAAGGCTGGCTGGAATTAAACGGCAAAAGATACTACTTCAATACCAAGACCGGCGTTCAGCAGAAAGGCTGGATGCAGGACGCAAAAGGAAACAAGAGATACTTTACCAGCAACGCAGGTGCTATGGTCACCGGCTGGATCGAAAATTCCAAAGGCCAGAGCCGTTATTTTGACACCAAGACCGGCATCATGAAGACAAAATGGCTCACCTTAAACGGAAAGAAATATTATCTCTACAATCCTTCCGGTGTTGCAGCCGAAGGCGTTTTCCTTACAGACAGCAAAGGAGATACCAGATATTTCTACAATAATACTTTATACATGGCTACCGGCTGGCTGGAAAACAGCAAAGGCGAGAAGCGCTACTTCGACCCCTCAACCGGCGCAATGTCCAAAGGCTTCGATGAGATCGGAGGCAAGACCTACTATTTCTACAGCGGAAGCGGAAAGATGGCCACCGGCTGGCTGACCAATTCCTCAGGCCAGAAACGCTACTTTGATCCTGAGACCGGCGAGATGTATACCGGAATCCATACCATTGACGGCGTCAGCTACACATTCGGCAGCGGCGGAGTGCTTCAGGCAGACAGACCGGGTACCGCGACACCTACAGGAACAAAAACTATCAAGAATTACCTGGCAGGCGCTCTGGAACCAGTAGGACAGGCTCTTTATGTATGGGGCGGCGGCTGGACCGATTCCACCCGCAAGGGTGTAAGCCCGATCTGGCAGGATTGGTATGCAAGCCAGAACAGCAGCTATGACTACAACAATTACCGTGACCTGAGCATTGCAAACCGCCAGAAGGGACTGGATTGTTCCGGCTTCGTAGGCTGGGCGGCTTACCAGGTGATGCAGACCAAATCTGGCGTAGGCTCTGGATATACCGTTGTTTCCGGCAGCGTTGGTTCTTATTATAAGTCTCTTGGATGGGGCTCCATCGTTACACAGGCAAAACTGGCAAGCACAGACTACAAACTGTATCCAGGCGATGTAGGATACAATGACGGACATACATGGATCGTCCTTGGACAGTGTTCTGACGGCAGTGCTGTGATCGTACATTCCACACCTCAGGCAGGATGCCAGATTTCCGGTACTCCTACACCTTCCGGAAATTATTCCAGCGAGGCGATCGCACTGGCACAGCAGTATATGTCCAAATATGAAGGCTATACTAAGTATGATTACCATACTTCCAGCGGAAACTATATCCGTCAGGGCAACTTCTTAAGATGGAACAATAGTACACTTTCCGATCCGGACGGCTACAGAAATATGACTGCAGCCCAGATCCTTGCAGACCTGTTCAGCTAAGGAGAATAGCCAAAGGATCAGACACGAACGAAATAAGAAAAAGGTAAGGGAGCTGAGTGTTCAGCTCCCTTATTTTACGCATAAATTAATAAATGTTACAAAGTCTTAAACTTTTTTCCGGTTTAGGCTTGCATTGCCCGTAACAATATGGTAATATGTAAAAGAACTTGAAAAAGATATTTCAAAACTATTACAATAAAATGAAAAAGTTGTGAGGGTGAAAAACATGAAAAAAAGATTGGCGTGTCTGACATTGGCACTTATCATGAGCGCATCACAGGTTGTGAGTGTAAGCGCCTCAAGAGAAGAGGAATTGAGACAGGAACAGGCTTGGACAAGCCAGCAGTTAAATGCAACCTATGCCAGGATCAATGAACTGTGGAGCCAAAAACAGCAGCTGGAAAGCGAGATCGCAGTTCTTGATGAGAACCTTGTAAATGTTATGGTGTCCATTGAGACATTGGAAAATGATATTTCCAACAAAGAAGTGGAGATCATCAAAACAAAACAGGAACTGTCAAAGGCTGTGAGAGCCCGTGACAAACAGTATGAAGCCATGAAGCTGCGTATCCAGTATCTTTTTGAAAAGGGCGGCAATGACGCCTGGTTCCAGATGATGCTGAACGCAGAAGATCTTTCCGATCTTCTTACCAGAGCAGAATATACACAGCAGCTTTACACCCAGGACAGAGAGAGCCTGGAGACCTACGAAAATCTCGTAGGCGAGGTTCAGGATCTGGAAACAAAATATGAGCAGGAAAAAGCAGAACTGGAGGGAATGAAGCAGGAATACGAAGCAGAATCTGCCAACCTTCAGTATGAGATCGATGTAAGAAGATCTGCATCCGCCAGTGCGGAAAGCGAAATTGCTTATGCCCAGGAGATGGCTACCCAGTATGCAAACCTGATCGTTCAGCAGCAGGCAGAGATTGAGCGTCTTGCAGCAGAGCGCATCGCTGCAGAAGAGGAAGCGAGACGCCAGGCAGAAGCGGCAGCAGCCGCTGCGGCACAGGCAGCTGCAGAAGAGGAAGCAAACCAGGCGGCAGCAGAACAGACAGCTGGGACAGCTGCTGAATACAGCGAGGATACTTCCTCTGGAGAAAATTACTATGGAACAACCGATTCCAGCAGCAGTTCTTCTGTAAGCTATAATACTTCCAGCACAGGTTCCGGAGCTGGTTCCAGCGTTGTTGATTATGCGACCCAGTTTGTAGGAAATCCATATGTGTGGGGCGGAACAAGCCTTACGAACGGCGCTGACTGTTCTGGATTTGTGCAGAGTGTATACGCAAACTTTGGCGTGAGCCTTCCTCGTACTTCCTACGAGCAGCAGAATGCAGGAACAGAGGTTTCCTATGCAGATGCTCAGCCAGGCGACCTGATCTGCTATGGCGGACATGTAGCGATCTATATGGGCAATGGACAGATCGTTCATGCATCTAACTCAACAGACGGTATTAAGATCAGCAACGATGCTACTTACAGAACCATTCTTTCTGTAAGGCGACTTGTGTAATCTTGGTCTATCTTATACATATCGATACCCCGGGCTCCCCTTCCCGGGGTGTTTTTGCGAAAAATTACAAAAAATTTACATTCCTATTGACAAGAATCCCAGATGTGTTCTATTATGAGGCCATAAAACTGTAACAAGATCGTAAAAAACAGAAAAAGAGAAATCATAGAAAAGGAAGGTATGTATGGGGAACATATGTAAACGTTTCAGGATTTGGGGGCTGTTTTTACTTCTGGCAGTTTTTGCGGCGGGACTTACATCTTTTGTAACGGCAATAAGAGCGCAGGCGGCTGTCAAAAAAGGATTTCAAACGATCAATGGAAAAACTTATTACATAGACGCGGACGGCTCTAAGCACAAAGGCTGGCTGAACCTGAACGGAACCAGGTACTACTTTGACAGTAAGACCGGCGTCCAGCAAAAAGGCTGGATGAAAGACAGCAAGGGAAACCGGCGGTATTTTACCAGCAGTGCAGGCGCTATGGTCACTGGCTGGATTGAAAATTCCAAAGGCCAGAACCGTTACTTTGATCCTAAGACCGGAATCATGAAAACCAAATGGCTCACCTTAAATGGAAAGAAATACTATTTGTATAATCCTTCTGGTGTAGCTGCTGAAGGCGTTTTCCTTACAGACGGCAAAGGAGATACCAGATATTTTTACAATAAAACTTTATATATGGCTATCGGCTGGCTGACAAACAGCAAAGGTGAAAAACGTTATTTTGATAAAGATGGAGTCATGGCCAGGGGATTTGCCGAAATCGGAGATGCAACCTACTATTTCTACAGCGGAAGCGGCAAGATGGCCACTGGATGGCTGAAAAATTCAGAAGGGCAGAGGCGCTACTTTGACCCGAAAACCGGCAGGATGTATACCGGTACGCATACGATCAATGGCGAGAAATGCACGTTTAATAACAATGGCGTTCTTCAGCCAAATTATGACTATGCAGGAGGCATTGCAGTACCCACTGGAACCAAGACCATCAAAAACTATCTGGCAGGCGCTCTGCAGCCCATCGGAAAGGTCTTGTATGTATGGGGCGGCGGCCGGGATAAGGCTACTATTAAAGGCGTAAGCTCCGTATGGAAAGACTGGTATGCCAGCCAGGACAGCAGCTATAATTACCGGGAACATTCCAACATAGCCAAGGGACTGGACTGCTCCGGATATGTAGGCTGGGCAGCCTATCAGGTGATGCACCAGAAGGCAGGAGTGGGATCTGGATACATGGTCACCTCAGGAGAGATCGGATCTGCTTATACCAGCCTTGGCTGGGGGAATATCATCACCCTGCAGAAGCTGGTTGGATCAAATTATAAGCTGATGCCTGGCGATGTGGGATATAACCCGGGTCATACATTTATTGTATTGGGACAGTGCCCGGATAAGAGCGCGGTGATCCTTCACTGCACGCCCAATGCGGGATGCCAGATCGCCGGGACGACAACTCCTTCCGGCAGTTCTTCCAGTCAGGCAGTTGCTTTGGCCCAAAAGTATATGTCCAGATATCCTGGATTCAGCAAGTATGATTACCGTACATGCTGCGGAGACTATCTCCGCCAGGGAAATTTTTTAAGATGGAACAGCAGTACCCTTTCTGATCCGGATGGGTATAGGGATATGACAGCAGAGGAGATCCTGGCCGATCTCTTCAAAAGCTGAACAGGAAAGATGAGCTGCCGGGGAAACCCGGCAGCAGTTTTTTGGAAATGTTTTTTGGAAATGTTTTTGCGGCATTGACAGCAAGCCGGGAACATGATAGTATGATGTCAGTATAATTCCATATTGAACATACGAAGTGCTGCCGGAATGGTCCGGCAGAAAAGGGAATCAGGTGAAAATCCTGAGCGATCCGGTCACTGTAATGGAGGAGCGGCTTTTCGGATACCCATTGTGCCAGGCATGAGAAGGGGAAAAGCGGCGATGAGCCCAGAGCCAGGAAACCTGCTTTGTGTGGCGGGGTGAAGCTTCCGTGTAAAGCGTAACGGCCAGCCTGGGGACATCCGCAGTCCCGGGGTGTTGCCTGCTTTTATTGAAGCGGGCATTTTTTATGGAATGCGCCTGTTCATATGAATTATACCTGATTAAATGGCAGGCGATACTACTTCATATACTCCGGTTTCCTCCGCATATAGAACAGGATGTCAGCTGTGAAGTAGCATCGCACCTCCCAAAAGTGTGGCAGCGTGAGACGCGGCCTTTTTCTTTTTGGAAAAGAACAGAGATACGATTGGATGCTGTTTTTGCAGCAGGAGGTTTTATGGAGAAAAAATTCTGGGAAGGAAAGGAATTTTCCTATTTCAGTCATAAGAAATGTGAATGTTTTCCGTGCCATAAAGGGGCGGATCCGGAAAATTTTAACTGTCTTTTCTGCTATTGCCCTCTTTATATGCTGGGGGACAAATGCGGCGGAAATTTCCGCTTCACAGAGAAAGGGATAAAGGACTGCACCGGATGTCTCCTTCCCCATAAGCGGGAAAATTATGGATATGTGACCGGCAAATATCAGGAATTGGCGGCACAAATGAAAAGAATAATGGATAAAGATGAATAAAACAGGGCCTGCCTGCCGGGAACATGATGTTTCTGGCGGGCAGGCCTTGTTTAAAGCACGTTTTCACCGTGTCTGCAAAAGAACTTTCAGCCTGGGGATCTGATTGTTGAGGATCAGGGATTCAGGAAACATTGCCTGGTGGACAAATTCTGCCGCATAGGTAAAGTCTCCGATGTGTCCGGCTCCGTGGCTGTCACTGGAAAGAAGGATGGGTGTCTGGTATTTTTGACAGCAGCGGAGGATTTCCATACTATTGGCCCGGGTGTCGCCCCGGTAGCCGTAGGGCGCCAGGGAAGCCTCGTTGATCTCCAGAAGGACGCCCTTTTCTTTGGCGCAGGCGGCGATGGCGTCATAATCCACAGGGTAGCGGGGATTGTCGCAGTGGCCCAGGATCTTTACGCAGGGATTCTTCATCACATTGAGGAACGCTTCCGTATTTTCTCCTTTGGATCCGCCGGGAAAGTTGGGGGCGTGCATGCTGGCAATGGCGTAATCAAGCCGGGAAAGCAGCTCCTCTTTAAGATCTACGTGCCCTTCCTTGTCCAGGATGTTTAATTCCGCCCCGTATAACAATTCGATCCCGAAACGTTTTCTGGGAGAAAAAGTAAGGCTGCGGAAATAGGAGGGGGTCCCTGCCGCGAGGGTGGCGGGGCCGTGGTCTGTGATGCCCAGAAGACGGAGACCTTTTTTCGATGCTGCCTTTGCCATGTCCGAAATGGTGCAGGAAGTGCCGTGGCCGCTGGCGATAGAGTGGGTATGCATATCGGAAAGATACATAAAAACCATCCTTTCAGACATTTTTTGTGCCGCTGTGGAAATCGGCAGGAAATATCATAATAAGTACAAATTTTCCATTTGCCTGTAGTATGGCAGAGAAAAAGGGAAATGTCAAGAGAGGAGAGGAAAGAGCAAATAAAAACCAATAAAAAACACAAAAAAATCCCAATAAAAACCACATAATAAAAGGGGAAGAGATGTTGATTTTCGTTGACATATAAGAGCGAAAAAGGTATAATAGGAATAACTGAAGTCTGACAGAATTTGTCTGGATACAGGAACTGCCAGACTGTCAGGCAGAGGAGGTTGAACATGGCAAATACAAACGAAACAACGTCTCATCTGCAGCGTATCGTACAGGAACATGTTCCGGGAAAGGAAATATCCCTTGCACACATCATTGCAAATCCCGATGAGATCCTCTATACGAAGCTGGGGCTGGATCCCAAGGTGGATTACAGCCGTTCCGCCATCGGCGTGCTGACCATAACGCCGCCGGAAACGGCGATCATCATAGCGGATATCGCCATCAAGTCTTCCGGAGTGGAGCTTGGCTTTGTAGACAGGTTCAGCGGGAGCCTCATCATCACGGGGACGGTATCCGAGGTGGAAGCGTCGGTCACCGCGATCTTGCGTTATGTCAGCGAAAAGCTGGGATTCGCTGTATGTCCGGTCACCAGAACCTGATCCGTACATATGAAGAAAATAGCTCTTATGGGACGCAGCGAAGCGGGGAAGACCACTCTTACCCAGGCTCTTAAAGGCGAGAAGATCCATTATCATAAAACCCAGTATGTGAACAATTTTGATGTGATCATCGATACGCCCGGAGAATACGCCCAGACCCACGGCCTGGGACATGCGCTGGCCCTTTATGCCTATGAGGCGGATATTGTCGGACTGCTTGTGGCGTCTAATGAGCCATATTGTCTGTTTCCGCCCTGTTCCACCTGTACGGCGAACAGAGAAGTCATCGGGATCGTGACAAAGATCCACGCTCCTGACGGAAAACCGGAGCGGGCGGCTTCGTGGCTTCGCCTGGCAGGCTGTAAAAAGATTTTTTATGTTGATTCCAAAACCCAGGAGGGCATTCCCGAGATCCTGGAATACCTGAAGGAGGACGGAGACGTGCTTCCCTGGGAGACGAAACCGGAAGCGGACGGCAAAAAAAGAGCCAATGAGCTGCCGCAGGAGGAATCACAATAAAAACAACATAAAAAATACCCCAAAAACAACAAGAATCAACGGATTTCTCTTGACTTTTTCTGTGGGATGCTGTACAATCACCCTAGAAACCAAAAGAAACCCAACACGGTTCCGGAGGTACCCTTTACCAGCCTTCGGGATTGAAAAAATCAAATGCTTAAGGAGGAAAAAAGCATGGTAAACGAATATGAAATCAAAAAACAGATTTGCGACATCGGCAGAAGGATCTACAACCGCAACATGGTTGCAGCAAACGACGGAAACATTTCCGTAAAGCTTAACGACAACGAATTCCTCTGCACACCTACAGGTGTATCCAAGGGCTTCATGACTCCGGAATTTATCTGTAAGGTAGACGCAAAAGGTAATGTGATCCAGGCAAACCCGGGATTCAAGCCGTCATCTGAGATCAAGATGCACATGAGAGTGTATGAGAAACGTCCGGATGTAGGTTCTGTTGTTCATGCTCATCCTATTTATGCGACTTCTTTTGCTATTGCAGGCATTCCGCTGACACAGCCGATCATGCCGGAAGCAGTTATCGCTCTTGGATGTGTTCCGATCGCTGAGTACGGCACACCTTCCACTATGGAAATTCCGGACAATCTGGAAAAATACCTTCCATATTTTGATGCAGTGCTTCTGGAGAACCACGGCGCACTGACATGGTCCACAGACCTGAATGCCGCATACATGAAGATGGAATCCGTAGAGTTCTATGCACAGCTTCTGTATCAGAGCAAGCTCCTTGGCGGCCCGAAGGAATTCGACGAGAAGAACATTGAGAAACTTTATGCGATCCGCCGTAAATTCGGTATGCCAGGAAAACATCCGGCAAGCATCTGCCTGAACAAAGACAAGAAGAACTGCCACAACTGCGGCGCATGTGCAGACGAGTACAAGCAGTTCCCGGGATATCAGTATGATTTCGTAGGCAAAGACTGCGGCAAAAATCCTGAGAATCCAAGCGGAAACGCTGACGCAGAGCTTGTTGCAAACATCACAAAACAGGTTATGGCTCAGCTTGGACTGAATAAATAATCATTAAATTTTTTGACGGAATAATCAAGGAGGACAATCTCATGCCAATCAGTGAGAATATGGTACAGGAAATTGTACAGGAAGTAATGGCAAAAATGCAGATTGCAGACGCTCCGGCCGGAAAACATGGTATATTTAAGGATATGAACGATGCCATTGAGGCGGCAAAGAAGTCTCAGGCCATCGTAAAGAAAATGTCCATGGACCAGAGAGAAAAGATTCTTACCTGCATTCGTAAAAAAATCAGGGAAAATGCGGAAGTCCTGGCGCGCATGGGCGTGGACGAGACCGGAATGGGCAATGTGGGCGACAAGATCCTGAAGCATCATCTTGTGGCTGACAAAACTCCCGGCACAGAAGACATCACAACCACAGCATGGTCAGGAGACAGAGGCCTTACTCTGATCGAGATGGGACCTTTCGGCGTGATCGGCGCGATCACTCCGTGCACCAACCCCAGCGAGACGATCCTGTGCAATACCATCGGCATGCTGGCCGGCGGAAATACAGTTGTATTCAATCCGCATCCCCAGGCGATCAAAACCTCTATCTATGCGATCAATCTGCTGAACGAGGCTTCCCTGGAAGCCGGCGGCCCGGACAACATCGCAGTAACGGTAGAGAAACCGACACTGGAAACAAGCAATATCATGATGAAACATAAAGATATCCCGCTGATCGCCGCAACAGGCGGCCCCGGCGTGGTAACAGCAGTTCTTTCCTCCGGCAAGAGAGGGATCGGCGCCGGCGCCGGAAATCCCCCTGCAGTGGTGGACGAGACCGCTGATATCCGCAAGGCGGCACAGGATATCGTAAACGGATGTACCTTTGACAATAACCTTCCGTGTATCGCGGAGAAGGAGATCGTTGCAGTTTCTTCCATCGTGGATGAACTGATGCATTATCTGGTTACCGAGAATGACTGCTATCTGGCTTCCAAGGAAGAACAGGACAAGCTGACAGAAGTAGTCCTGGCAGGAGGAAGACTGAACCGCAAGTGTGTAGGCCGTGATGCAAGGACGCTCCTTTCCATGATCGGAGTAGAGGTACCGGCAAACATCCGCTGCATCGTATTTGAAGGACCGAAGGAGCATCCTCTGATCGCAACAGAGCTTATGATGCCCATCCTCGGCGTAGTAAGAGCCAAGGACTTTGACGATGCGGTAGAGCAGGCCGTATGGCTGGAGCATGGCAACCGCCATTCCGCACATATCCATTCCAAAAATATTGACAATATCACGAAATATGCAAAAGCAATTGACACCGCGATCCTTGTTAAGAATGCACCTTCCTATGCAGCTCTTGGATTCGGCGGAGAAGGCTATTGTACATTTACCATCGCCAGCCGTACAGGTGAGGGACTTACAAGCGCCAGCACCTTTACCAAGAGAAGACGCTGCGTAATGTCCGACAGTCTTTGCATTCGTTAGTCAGGAGGACAGATAAACATGGAAATGAATAACATTAATATTGAAGAAATCGTTAAGCAGGTTCTCTCCGGCATGACAGGAAACGGCTCCCAGGCAGCTCCGGCAAGCGCGCCGAAGGCTCAGGGCGGGATCCCCAAGACTGCAAGAGTGGCAATGCTTACCGGACTTGAGCATTACGATATCAAAGAATTCCCGATCCCGGAAGTGGGAGACGACGACATCCTGGTAAAGGTAGAAGGATGCGGAATCTGCGGTACCGACGCTCATGAATTCAAGAGAGATCCCTTCGGCCTGATCCCGGTAGCTCTGGGACATGAGGGAACCGGCGAGATCGTTGCAATGGGTAAAAACGTTAAGGTTGATACAGCAGGAAAACCGGTCAAGATCGGTGATAAAGTGGTTACCTGTATGATCTTCAAGGATGATCCGGAGATCACAATGTATGACCTGAACAAGAAAAACGTAGGCGGCGCTGACGTATACGGACTCCTTCCGGATGACGATGTGCATCTGAACGGATGGTTCTCCGATTACATCTTCATCAGAGGCGGAAAATTCGGCTCCACATTCTTTAACGTAAGCGATCTGGATCTGGATTCCCGTATCCTCATCGAGCCGTGTGCAGTACTTGTACATGCAGTAGAGAGAGCAAAGACTACAGGCATCCTTCGTTTCAACAGCAGAGTTGTTGTTCAGGGCTGCGGACCGATCGGTCTTATCTGTATCGCAGTTCTCCGCACCATGGGCGTGGAAAATATCTGCGCGGTAGACGGAGAGCAGAAGCGTCTTGACTTTGCAAAGAGAATGGGCGCTACCATGACCGTAAACTTTAAGGATCATAAAGGGATCGAAGAGCTTGCCGGCGCTGTAAAGGAAGCTTTCGGCGGACATCTGGCAGATTTTGCATTCCAGTGCACAGGATCTCCGGTAGCTCATTCCAATATCTATAAATTTATCCGCAACGGCGGCGGACTTTGCGAACTCGGATTCTTTATCAACGGCGGAGACGCGACCATCAATCCGCACTTTGATATCTGCTCCAAAGAGATCACAACGGTTGGCTCCTGGGTATACACTCTGAGAGATTATGCAACTACCTTTGATTTCTTAAAGAGAGCAAAAGGGATCGGACTTCCAATGTCTGAGCTTATTACACACAGATTCCCGCTGGATAAGATCAATGAAGCGCATCAGACCAACCTTGCTATGGCAGGCTTGAAGATCGCTATCATCAATGAGTGATCCTGCGGTTTTAAAGGAGACGCACAATGGCAGAAGCTGTAGGAATTTTAGAGGTATTCGGGCTGACGACAGCCTTTGTAGCAGCCGACGCCGGCTGCAAGGCGGCGAATGTCCGGCTGGAAGTATTCGATAAGAATAAGCCGGCGAATGCAGACAGCCTGCCAGTGCCGCTTCTGGTATGTATCAAATTCCGCGGAAGCGTGGAGGATGTGACCGAAGCGGTGGACGCCGGAATAAAAGTCGCTGAGAGCATGACCGGTGTGGTACAGCATTATGTGATCCCGAACCCGGAAGTGGGTACGGAAAAAATGTTAAAGATAAGCGCCTTAGATAAAGACTAGGGCCGTACAAAAAAAGATTTTGTAAATTTCAATTTCAGGAGGAATTATCATGGCTCAGGAAGCTTTAGGAATGGTTGAAACCAGAGGACTTACCGCTGCGATCGAGGCTGCGGATGCAATGACAAAGGCAGCTGAAGTTACTCTGATCGGAACAGAGAAGATCGGATCCGGTCTTGTAACCGTTATGGTGCGCGGAGATGTAGGCGCTGTAAAGGCAGCCGTAGAAAGCGGAAGCACAGCAGCATCCAGACTTGGCGAGCTTGTAGCTACCCATGTGATCCCGAGACCGCATAATGACGTGGAGAAGATCCTTCCTACTATCTGATAGCGGCTCATCCGGTATCAGGGAGATGATAAAGGAGTTCGCTCATGAGTAAATCATATGGTTTTATAGAAATCACAGGTGTCGTGGCGGCGCTGGATGCCCTGGACATCATGTGCAAAACGGCAGACGTTGAGCTGGTATCGTGGGAACGTAAGCTGGGCGGACGACTGGTTACTATAATTGTTGAAGGCGACGTGGCCGCGGTCACGGAGGCTGTGGAGACGGCGGCGGCCAAAGCGATTAAGAAACCGGCAAGCTACGCAGTGATTGCCCGTCCCCATGAGGAGATCGTCAAGATTGTAGAACTAAGCGCAAGTCGATGGAATAAGAAGAAACAAAAATAGGGGGAGGAACCATGGCTGAAGAGAAAAAACCAACAGCGAAAAGTACAGCCCCTAAAAAGGCAGCAGCTCCCAGAAGGACTGCAAGAACAGCGGCAGCCAGGGCGGAAAGCACAGGCGCGGCTGAAACCGTAAAAAAAGAGAATTCAACTTCAGTTGCAGAACCTGCAACTACTCATAAGGAGGAAAAAATCATGACACAGGAAGCTTTAGGAATGGTAGAAACCAGAGGACTTACCGCTGCGATCGAAGCTGCAGACCAGATGTGCAAGGCAGCTAACGTAGCTTTAGTTGGAACAGAAAAGATCGGATCCGGTCTTGTAACCGTTATGGTACGTGGAGATGTAGGCGCTGTTAAGTCTGCAGTAGAAAGCGGAAGCGCAGCAGCATCCAGACTTGGCGAGCTTATCGCTACCCACGTGATCCCAAGACCGCACACCGATGTAGAAAAAATCCTTCCGGTTCTTAAATAATCCGGGTTGACCCGTTCAATCGGTATCCGATGACCGGCCCGCCGGACGGCACGACCCTCCGGCAGGGAGATTGTCGGCTTTAAACCAGACAGGAAAGCAGGTGTACTCTTGGAAACAAAAAATATTGAATTGATCACAAAAATGGTAATCGATGCCATTAATAAAAATGAAGACAAAGGCAAGGGATTTATGGTTCCCATCGGTGTTTCCGCGAGACACATCCACCTGACACAGGAGCATGTGGAAGCGCTGTTCGGACCGGGCTATCATCTTACAAAGAAAAAAGATCTGATGGGCGGTCAGTTTGCTTCCAATGAAACCGTGACGATCGTGGGCCTGAAGCTGCGTGCCATTGAAAACGTACGCATCCTGGGACCGGTCCGCAAGGCTTCTCAGGTTGAGGTATCTGCTACAGATGCCATCAAGCTGGGAATGAGCGTTCCGGCACGTGAATCAGGGGATATCAAGGGAAGCGCTCCTATTGCCATTGTAGGACCGAAAGGCGCCATTTATCTTAATGAAGGATGCATTGTGGCTCTCCGCCATATCCATATGTCCCCCAAGGACGCTATGGCGGCAGGGGTGAAGGACGGAGATTATGTTTCCGTTAAGGCGGACAATGAAAGAGGAACCATCTTCAATCATGTAAAGATCCGTGTAGACGAGTCCTTTACTCTGGAAATGCACATCGATACAGATGAGGCAAATGCATCCCAGATTGCCACAGGCAATACAGTTACCATCATAAAGTAAATAACAGGAACTGTGGATATGACAGTTCGTATTCCTCTTAAGCAGCCGGTGGCACCCGCCACCGGCACAGGAGGTTAAAAAGGAAAGCGGAGGCTCATATGATTGTAGGCAAAGTTGTGGGGAGCATCGTCTCCACACGGAAAAGTGAAAAATTAATAGGACAAAAATTTATGATCGTAGAGCCGGTGCATCATATGAAAGCTGACCTCAGTCAGATCGTCGCCATTGATATCATTGGAGCGGGGATCGGAGAATATGTATTGGTGGCACAGGGAAGCGCAGCAAGAATCGGCTGCGGCGTAGAAACAGCGCCGGTCGATGCCGCGATCGTGGGTATCATCGATGACGGTGCAGGATTGGAGTAACGCCATGGAAATCAAAGAATTACAGAAAATCATACAGGAGAATGGTGTGGTAGGCGCCGGCGGCGCCGGATTCCCTACCTATGCGAAGCTGGACGAGCGTGCGAACACGATTCTCATGAACTGTGCAGAGTGCGAACCTTTACTGAAATTACACAGACAGTTATTAGAGAAGCACGCATATGAGATCATGAAGACCTTTAATATGGTTGCGGAGACCGTAGGCGCCTCCGAGGCCATTATCGGCATCAAGAAATCTTATGTACAGACGGTAAAAGCTTTGGAACAGCACATTGAGGAATTTCCGAATATGCGGATCCATCTTCTGGAAGAAGTTTATCCCATGGGAGATGAAGTCGTGCTGATCTATGAGGCGACGGGACGGGTGGTAAGACCCGGCGGGCTGCCCATCGAACAGGGTGTGGCCGTGTTCAACGTAGAGACCATCTACAATGTATACCGCGCTGTGGAAAAGCAGAAACCGGTTACGGACAAATATGTGTCTGTCGTAGCGGAAGTCAGCAATCCTGTGACAGTAAGAGTCCCTCTTGGCTGTACGCTGGATGAGGTTGTCGCACAGGCAGGAAATGTGACCATCAAGGATCCGGTTTATTTTGTAGGCGGACCGATGATGGGACGGATCGGGTCTGGTTCGGACCCAGTAACAAAGACAACAAATGCGATCCTGGTCCTTCCAAAGGATCACGTGATCGTGATGAAGAAGCAGAGAACTTCTTCCATAGATTTAAAGAGGGCAGCATCTATCTGCTGCCAGTGCAATACATGTACAGACCTTTGCCCGAGAAACAACCTGGGACATCCCATTGACCCGGCATTGTTTATGAGGGCTGCGTCCAATAACGATTACAGAAACCTGAATCCCTATCTGGATTCCAATTTCTGCAGCTCCTGCGGCGTCTGCGAGATGTATTCCTGTCCTCAGAGCTTGGCTCCAAGGACGCTTCTGGCAGATATGAAGGCCGGGCTTAAAAAAGCCGGCGTACGTCCGCCCCAGGTACAGGCAGCGCCTGTTCAGAAATCAAGAGAATACAGAAAGGTGCCGGAGGAACGTCTGATGGCCCGCCTTGGCCTTACAAAGTACGACAAGGACGCGCCAATGGATGAGAATCTGGTGGAAGTACCGAAGGTAAAGATCCTTTTGAGCCAGCACATCGGAGCGCCGGCCCAGGCAATTGTAAAAGCAGGGGATCAGGTTACGAGAGGGCAGATGATCGCTGCTCCGGCCAACGGATTAAGCGTAGGCATCCATGCCTCTGTCTGCGGTAAAGTCACAGAAGTAACCGACCGCTATATTGTAATTGCAAGAAATTAGAAAGGACGTGCAGAACATGAGTAGAGCAATCGGAATGATTGAATTTAAAACCACAGCCACCGGCATCACAGCAGCAGATGCCATGGTAAAAACATCAGAGGTGGAGATTGTCGAGGCACAGACCGTATGTCCGGGAAAATATATTGCAATTATTACCGGTGATCTCAGTGCGGTGAAAGCGGCGGTGGACGCTGCCGTGACGACCTATGAGGACAAGTGTATCGACAGTTTTGTCCTTGGCAATCCTCATGAATCCATTTTCCCGGCGATCTACGGCACCACACAGGTGGACGAGATCAGCGCCCTGGGGATCCTGGAGACTTATGATGCTGCATCTATCATTGAAGCTGCGGATCAGGCGGCAAAAACAGCTATCGTGGATCTGATCGAACTGCGTATAGCAAAAGGTATGTGCGGAAAATCATACATGCTCATCACAGGCGAAGTTTCTGCGGTGGAAGCGTCCATCCAGAGAGCGAAAGAGCTTGTGGCGGAAAAAGGCATGTATCTGGATTCCTCCGTTATTGCCCATCCTGACAAGCGGATGATCGATACCATCTTATAAGGGATGCAGTTTTTTTTAGACATGAATGCTCAGCAAAGGGGGCAGCAGAATGCTTGCATTAGAGAGACGGAATTTGATTCTGGAAAAATTGCAGACAGAGAAGCGGGTGGTAGTCAGTGAACTCAGCCAGCTTTATGATGTCTCCGAGGAGACCATCCGTCGGGATCTGGATAAGCTTGAGAAAGAAGGCTTTGCCACCAAGAGCTACGGCGGAGCGGTCATCAACGAAGACGTCAGTATTGATTTGCCCTTTAATGTCCGAAAAAACCAAAATGTTGTAGGAAAACAGAAGATGGCGGAGATCGCCGCGTCCCTTGTACAGGATGGAGACCATCTCTTTCTGGACGCCAGCACCACAGCCGTCTTTATCGCAAAGGCGCTCAAGGAAAAAGAGCGGCTTACCCTGATCACAAATTCCATAGAGATCCTCATCGAGCTCTCGGACGTATCCGGCTGGAACATCATCTCCACCGGAGGCACCATGAAGGAAGGCTATCTGGCTTTCCTGGGTTCCGGAGCAGAGAAGATGATCCGTTCCTTCTATGTGGACAAAGTATTTTTTTCCTGCAAGGCGCTGGATCATGAGCTGGGGATCATGGAATCCCAGGAGCCTTTCGGCTCCACGAAAGCTGCCATGATCTCATCCGGCAGGAAAAAGATCCTGGTAGTGGACAGCACAAAATTTGACCAGACTGCTTTTTCCATTGCCGGCAAGCTGAAGGATGTGGACATAGTGGTCACGGATCAATGCCCGGATAAAAAGTGGCTGGACCATTTTGAAAAACTGGGTATTGAATGCAGATATCCTGCACAGGCGTAAATAAAGGAGCATCTAATATGAAAACCTTTGAAATGAGAACAGTCATTCATTTTGGCGATAATGCACTGGACCGTCTTAAGGTCATTCCCTATAAAAGGGTCCTGGTCATCACAGATCCCTTTGTCGTGCAGAGCAAAATGATAGACCTGATCACCGCACCCCTTGACAGTGCGGGGATCCAGTACGATATTTTTCATGACGTAGTCCCGGACGCACCTGTGGGCAAAATTGCAGAGGGTGTTAAGAAATTCCTGCAGTTTCAGCCAGAGGCTGTCATCGCGGTAGGAGGCGGTTCTGCCATCGATTCCTCCAAAGCGATACGTGAGTTCGCCATGAAGATCAACAATTATGGAAAGGTAGGACTGATCGCCATTCCTACCACCAGCGGAACAGGCTCGGAGGTAACCTCCTTTGCCGTTGTCAACGATACAGATGCGAAAGTGAAATATCCTCTTGTTTCTGACGAACTGACAGCGGACGAAGCGATCCTTGACGCGGAGCTTGTAAAATCCGTTCCTCCGGCGATCACAGCGGATACCGGCATGGACGTGTTTACCCACGCTCTGGAATCCTATGTGAGCACGGCGCACAATGAGTTTTCCTCCGCCCTGGCGGAGAAATCCATAGAAATCTGCGGAGTATTTCTTCTCCGTGCTTATCTGGACGGCAATGACATGCATGCCAGACAGAAGATGCATGTGGCATCCTGCCTTGCGGGACTTTCTTTCAATACCGCAGGACTTGGAATCACCCACAGCATGGCCCATCAGTTGGGCGCGATGTTCCACATTCCTCATGGAAGGGCAAACGCCATGCTGCTTCCTCATATTGTGGAATTCAATGCAAACATCAATAAGCACAGCAGAAGCCAGAAAGAATACCTTCCGGCAGTAAAGAGATATTCCAATATCGCCCATATCCTGGGCCTGAGCAATTACAATAAGGTAATGAGCGTTCGTTCTCTTGTGAACTGGATCCAGTTCATGCAGAAAGAGATGAACATACCTTTGACCATACAGGAGATCGGAACGATCACTCCCGACGCATATTTTGCAGCTATCGATAAAATGGCAGATGCGGCTCTTGCGGATACCTGCACGGTGAATAATCCAAGAGTGCCCACGAAGGAAGATATCGTGAAGATCTATACGAAACTATGGTCATTCTGACAGAAAAGCCGAAGAACAGGGACTTTTCCTGTCAGATAGCTTTTCCGATAAGGTAGAAAGTTGGAAAATCGATTTTCAAAGCTACCTGGATGACGCGGCAGATGCGTCAGAAAAGAGGCAACTATGAAAAGATCAAAAAGAATAGAGGCTTTGGATCAGCGTGCGGTCAATAAAGATGGATTCATCGATGAATGGCCGGAGATGGGCTTTGTGGCAATGCACAGCCCATATGACCCCAAGCCTTCCATAAAAGTAGAAAACGGTGTGATCACAGAGCTGGATGGAAAGCAGCGTGGAGATTTCGATTTTATCGATCAGTTTATCGCGGATTATGCTATCCGCATCGATCGTGCACAGCGTTCCATGGCTATCCCGTCTCTGGAGATCGCAAGAAAAATCGTAGACATCCAGACTCCCAGAAAGGAGATCCTGGAGATCATATCCGGAATTACTCCCGCGAAAATGGTTGAGGTGATCAACCAGTTGAACGTGGTGGAGATGATGATGGGCATGCAGAAAATGCGTGCAAGAAGGACGCCTGGAAATCAGGCCCACATCACAAATCTGAAGGACGATCCGGTACAGATCGCGGCAGACGCGGCGGAAGGCGCTCTTCGCGGATTCAGCGAAGAAGAGACCACCACAGGCGTGGCAAGATATGCTCCTTTTAACGCCATCGCTCTTCTGATCGGTTCCCAGGTGGGAAGAAGGGGCGTTCTGACACAGTGCGCGGTAGAGGAAGCCACAGAGCTTCAGCTTGGGATCCGCGGCCTGACCACATACGCAGAGACCCTTTCTGTATATGGTACAGAGAAGGTATTTATAGACGGAGACGATACGCCTTATTCCAAGGCATTCTTAAATTCCGCATACGCTTCCAGAGGCCTGAAAGTACGCTTCAGCTCCGGATCCGGATCGGAAGTGCTTATGGGAAACAGCGAGAGCAAATCTCTGCTCTACCTGGAATGCCGCTGCCTGTATGTGACAAAGGGCGCAGGAAGCCAGGGCATTCAGAACGGCTCTGTAAGCTGTATCGGCGTTACCGCCAGTGTTCCTTCCGGAATCCGTGAGGTCATGGGCGAAAACCTGGTGGCCGCTCTTCTGGGACTGGAATGTGCATCTTCCAATGACCAGAGCTTTTCCAATTCCGATATGAGAAGGACAGCAAGGACCATGCTGCAGTTCATGCCGGGTACAGACTTTATCTTCTCCGGTTATGCGGCAGAGCCCAACTACGACAATCTTTTCGCCGGATCAAACTTTGATGCGGAGGATTTCGACGATTATAATGTACTGCAGAGAGATATGCAGGTGGACGGCGGTCTTCGTCCGGTCACAGAGGAAGAAGTGATCCGTGTCCGCCGGGAGGCAGGAAAAGCGGTACAGGCTGTCTTTAAATATCTGGGGCTGACAGAAGTGACAGACGAGCAGGTTGAGGCTGTTACTTATGCCCATGGAAGCAAGGATACGTTAAAGAGAGACGCAGCGGCGGATCTGATGGCTGCCGACGACCTTATGAAACGGGGCGTTACAGGGGTCGATGTGGTGAAAGCGCTGGCAGAAAGCGGATTTACCGAGCTTGCGGAAAATATCCTGAACATGCTCAAACAGCGTGTGATCGGCGATTACATGCAGACAGCGGCTATCCTGGACAGCAATTTCCAGGTAATGTCCGGTGTAAACACACCCAATGATTATCTGGGACCGGGAACCGGCTATCGCGTTTCAGGAAAACGCTGGGAGGAGATCAAAGCGATCCCTCACAGGATCAATGTAAATGACATTTAGGAGGTGTACGCCATGGAAGTAAATGAACAACTGATACAGGCCGTCACTAAGGCTGTAGTAGAGCAGTTGCAGAAAAACGGGTTACCGGCTCCGGCGGCATCTTCTGTTTCAGGCACGCAAAGCCTGGCAGGCAAGCGGAGGATGCGCCCCAAGCATTCCTACGCAGGCGCTAAGAGGGCTGCTAAGGGAACGGATCCCAAGGAAGTGGTCATCGGCGTGGGCGCCGCATTCCAGACAGAGATCAATTCCACCATCGGCGGGATCCCTCTGGAGCAGGTGATCGAAAACATCCGGGCCGGCATTGAGGAAGAGGGAATGGTTTCCCGCGTGGTGAAGGTGCTGGATACTGCGGATGTGGCGTTTATGGGCCTTCAGGCAGCAAAGCTGTCCGGCTCCGGCATCGGCATCGGACTTCAGTCCAAGGGAACAACGGTGATCCATCAGAAGGATCTGTACCCTCTTACCAATCTGGAACTGTTTCCCCAGGCGCCCCTCATGACGCTGGATACCTACCGCAAGGTGGGAAGAAATGCAGCGAAATATGTAAAGGGCGAGCAGGTAACACCCATCGAAGTTACCAACGACCCCATGGTGCGGGCGAAATACCAGGTAAAGGCTGCGCTGATGCATATCATCGAGATGGAGCAGCTTTCCCCGGAGATGGGAATGATCGAATGGGAGGGCAAAAGATGAGTAATTATCCTTTAGGAAAAAACGAAGCGGATACGATCGCATCCAAAACAGGTAAAAAGCTTTCCCAGATTACCCTTGACGAGGTAAAACGCGGAAACGTAACTGCTGAAGATATCAAAATTTCAAAGGAAATGCTGAAACGTCAGGGACAGGTCGCCATGGAGGCGGACAATCCCCAGATGACCTCCAATTTTGAGAGAGCTTCTGAGCTGGTGGATGTTCCTGATGAAGTGATCCTGGATATGTATAATAAGCTCCGGCCCAACCGTTCCACAAAAAAGGAACTGGTGCTCATGGCCCAGGAGCTTCTGGAAAAATACCATGCGCCTCACTGCGCGAAGCTTGTGCTTGAGGCTGCTGAAATTTACGAAAAAAGGGGAATCCTTCTTTGAAACTGATCGCAGGTGTTGATATAGGAAATTCCACAACTGAAGTATGTATCGGAAGCGTAGGAGAGGACGGAAAGATCACCTTTCTCTCCAGCGCGTCCCGTATGACCACCGGGACAAAGGGAACCCTTCCCAATGTCCTGGGGATCAAGGCGGCGCTTCTGGACGCCATGGACGAGATCCATCAGCCCATGAGCGCCCTTGACCTTGTGCGGCTTAATGAGGCTGCCCCTGTGATCGGGGATACGGCTATGGAGACGATCACAGAAACCATCATCACGGAATCTTCCATGATCGGGCACAATCCCTCAACACCGGCGGGCGCAGGGGAAGCGGTGGGCGAGCTTTTGTTTCTGGAAAATATCTGGAAGGGAAAGCCCGGCGTCCCCTATATTGTCATAGCCGCAAATAAATTTTCCTATGAAGAGGTGGCTGCCAGACTGAACCAGCATATTCCGGAGCTTGATATCCGGGGGCTGATCCTTCAGGCGGATGAAGCCGTCCTGGTGGAAAACAGACTGAATAAGGAAATGCCCATTATCGACGAGGTACGCCATATCAGCAGAGTGCCGGAAGGGAAACGGGCGGCCATTGAAGTGGCCCTTCCCGGAAGCAGCATCCGTATGCTGTCCAATCCTTACGGGATCGCTACCCTGCTGGAACTGGACGCAGAGGAGACCAGGATGGTCACTCCTATTGCGAAAAGCCTCATAGGAAAACGGAGTGCAGTGGTGATCCGCACTCCCAATGGAAATGTAAGAGAGAATATTCTTCCTGCCGGCCATATCACTTTTCATGGACAGCGGGATTTAAACGTAAATATTGACGCCGGGGCGGACGAGATCATGGAAACTCTGGCGGCAGCCGGAGAGGTCCGGGATATTGACGGGGAGGAAAATACCAATGTGGGAAATATGCTCACCCGTATCAAGACCAGTATGGCGGACGTGGCAAAGGAACACAACAGCGAGATCCGGATCACGGATATCCTGGCTGTGGACACTCTAGCCCCTGTGGAGATCTCAGGTTCTCTGGCCGGCGAAACCTGTATGGAAAAGGCGGTAGGCATTGCCGCTATGGTAAAGACCCAGCACCTTCCCATGCAGAAGATCGCGGAGCGCCTGAAGGCGGAACTTCAGGTTGACGCAGCGGTGGCGGGAGTGGAAGCTGTGATGGCTTCTCTCGGAGCTATGACTACTCCGGGGACGAAGCTCCCTCTGGCGATCCTGGACATGGGCGGCGGGTCTACAGACGCGGCTCTCCTGGATGAAACGGGAGGCGTTCGGACCACCCATCAGGCAGGGGCCGGAGAGCTGGTTTCCATGCTGATCCAGACAGAGCTGGGCCTGGGAAGCCGTACTACCGCAGAGCAGATCAAGAAATATCCCATGGGAAAGGTGGAAAGCCTGTTCCATATGCGCCTGGAAAACGGCTCCATGCAGTTTTTCCAGGAATCCATCGATCCCAGATATTACGGCCATGTGGTACTGCTGGCTCCGGGAAAAATGATCAAGATCGAGGAAGATATCCCCATGGAGCGGATCATGGATGTAAGGCGGGACGCAAAGAAAAAAGTCTTTGTAAGGAACGCCGTCAGAGCGCTCCGGGCGGTAGCGCCGGGAGGGAATCTTAGAAATATTTCCAACGTGGTGCTGGTAGGAGGTTCGGCAGAGGACTTTGAAATACCGGAGATGCTGATGGAAGCTCTGTCCGAGTACCGGATCGTCTGCGGAAGGGGCAATATCCGCGGTGTGGAAGGTCCCAGAAACGCCGTTGCCACAGGACTTCTGCTGTCCTACCTGGGAAGCCGGGAAGGATAAGAGCCGGCGGCGGATTTTCGGATCTGTCCGGAGCAGCAGGCGGGCAGGCCAAGGAGGAAGCTATGGTTATAAACAGACCTACGATCATTATATACTGCAAGGATGCGGATAAAGATCTTCTGCGGGAGGTCTGTGCCGGCATTGAGGAGGAAGGCGTTTTATATCAGACGGAGGAAAGGGAAGGCGATCTGGATTCCCTGGCCTTTGACGCGGCAAAGGAATCCATGCTGGGTTCCGGCGTGGGGATCCTGGGAAAACGCCTTGCCATGCAGATGGAACATGTGCCCAAGGGGAAAAATGTTTTTGAACTGGATTCGCCTGCCTTCTGGCAGTGCAGGAACCTGGGGGCAAACAGTGCCCGCGCAATAAAGAAAATGCCTTTTAAACCAGTGATGGGGGATGAGCCATTATGAACATATATACAAAAAACGGAGACAAGGGTACCACGGATCTGATCCGTACAAAGAATGTGTCCAAGTCGGACGACAGGATCCAGCTTGTAGGTACCATAGACGAGCTGACAAGCCACCTTGGCCTGGTAAAGACCATGCTGAAGGATGAAAATGCCGTCAAAGTGCTGGAAGGGGTTCAGGGAACTCTGATCACAGTGATGGCAGGCGTGGCCGACCCATTTAACAGAGAATATAAGATCAGCGATGAGAAAACAGAGGCCCTGGAAGCGGAGATCGACCGGATGGAAGGCCTGTTTGAGCGGCCCAAGAAGTTCATTCTTCCGGGAGGGACCCGTCTGTCCGCAGAGATCGACGTGGCCCGGACGGTGGCAAGAAGGGCGGAACGGGCGCTGGCTCTTGTGAGCGTGAAGTTCGGCGCAGATACCGGTACAAAGAAATTTATGAACCGGCTGGCGGATTATCTTTATGTACTTGCAAGATATACAGACGCTTTGGAAGAAGCCAAGGGGCAGAATACCGGAGGGACCCCAGGAAAAAGCGGCGCGGTCACGGCGGGAAAGGCAGCGGACATGGAAGAACAGGGAATGAATACAGCCAGCGAGGCGCTTGTACAGGAAGTACTGAAGCGCCTGGGCGTACAGGGAAAGATCACTCTGGATGGGGCAAAGCGTCTGATCCAGATCATAGAAGAGGAAGCGAAACGCCGGGGCAAGCAGGCGGTCATCGCTGTGTGCGGTCCGGATGGAAATCCCATCGCAGTTCATGTGATGGACGGCGCATTTCTTGTAAGCTTCAATGTAGCCATCAAAAAGGCATATACCTCCGTGGCGGTAAAGATGTCTACCATGGAGCTGAGCACTCTGGCCCAGCCGGGAGGCACCTTCTATGGGCTGGATAAGATGGAAGGCGGAAATATCATTATTTTCGGCGGCGGCATCCCCATTAAGGTGGGAGATACCATCATCGGCGGCCTTGGCGTAAGCGGCGGCACCGGCGAAGAGGATCACAGCCTGGCAGAGTATGGATTGTCCAGACTGGCTGAGGCGCTGCAGTGAAAGAATAAATGGATGAGAATGAAAACGGGAACTGGCCCTTGGGAAGTCAGTTCCTGTTTGTTTTTGTATATATTTTTGCTCCGAGAACCGCCAGCAGGAAAAACAAAGCGATATAGACCGCCGGCGCGATCTGCCATTGAGTGAAATATCTTCCAAAAAGAGGGATCAGGTTGTCGCTGAAGGCTCCCCAGACGGCTGCCATATTTATCGGAATGCAGTCCCATATCTGTGAGGCAAGAGGATAGGTATCCGGAATGTTAAACAGCATACCGGCAAGAATGAATCCCAGCGCCACCGCGATAGCCGGTATGCTGCTTTTGCATTTTTCGCCCAGGACGCATACCGCCCCGCAGTAAAGAAGGGATGAGGCCAGAGTGATCCCTATAAGGATCAGCACGGCCTGTCCGGCGGTGAGATTCCAGGGATAAAGAGGGTTTAATGTCTGGATCTGGGAGAAAAAGCCGTCGCCTCCGTAAATAAGCAGAGTAGGCAGGATCACAGCCGCGCATAAGAGCAGATCGGTTCCCAGAGAAAACGTCACGCCGGTAAAGAGTTTCGCCAGATACAGTTTCCTTTTTCCAAAGGCGGAGGTTAAAAGCAGAGGACTTGTTTTTCTTACATGCTCTTCCGAAAAGATTCCCGGTACGCATATTGCGATCAAAAGGGCCTGCATGATCCCCAGGGTATACATGAGACTGGCGGTTATGTCGCAGCCTTCGTTATAAGCAAATACTATGGGCTTTTCCACCTTGTCCTCCTGAGCCATAAGCCAGCGGATCTCTTTAGGAGAATATCCGCTTTCTTCCCAAAGACTCTGCATAGTCTCTGCCCGTTCTTTGTAAAGACGTTCTTCATTTACATTCTGAAGATCCTTTACAGTTTCTATGCCGGTTGTTTTTCTTGCCTGTCTTACCCAGTTGAAAATCTCGCTGTAGGGTCTGGCGTAGGTTTGGTATTCTTCTGTGTCAACATATAAAGAGACATCCGGCACCTTGGCGTAGGCTTCCCCGGCTTCTTTTAAAAGGGCATCATCTATTTTCCGCCCGGAAAGTTCCCTGGCATAGGCAATATCTGTTCTTAGCATATTATAATTGGAATCCACACGCACGCCGTTTACAAAATAGTCCCCTATAATGGGCGTGCATGCGGAAAACATGGCTACTGCCACAAGGACCAGCAAGGTGATCCAGGTGATCTTTCTTTTCATCAGCTTTTTATACTCAAAGGCTGTCATCATCCAGAAACTATTCATAATCTCCTCCTTTTTCCTGGAACTGTTCCAGATAAAATTCCTCTAATCCTTCGTGTATCTCTTCCTTTTTCCCGCAAAAGATCAGCTGTCCGTCCTTCATAAGGAGGATCCGGTCCGCGATCTGCTCCACATCTGAGACAATATGGGTGGATAAAATCACAATGCTGTTTTTCCCAAGAGACGCGATCAGGTCCCGGAACCGTACTCTTTCTTTGGGGTCCAGTCCGGCGGTAGGCTCATCCAGCACAAGAAGCTTCGGGCGGTTTAATAGTGCCTGAGCGATTCCCAGACGCTGCTTCATGCCTCCGGAATAGGTTTTTATTTTTTTGTCCTTCATATGGGAAAGCCCAACCAATTGAAGGAGCTCTTCGCACCTTTTTTTTGCCTGTTTTTTGTCCAGCCCTTTTAGGATCGCCATGTACTGGACGAAATCTTTCCCGGTAAAATTGGGGTAATAACCAAAATCCTGGGGCAGATAGCCGAGGATCTGGCGGTAAGCCTCCGTGGAGGCGTCCATTCCGTCAAAGGTTACAGTTCCTCCGGTAGGCTTTAAAATACCGCAGATCATTCTCATCAGGGTGGTCTTTCCCGCTCCGTTTGCCCCTAAAAGCCCGTAGACCCCAGGGGTGAGTTTCATGGAAAACCGGTCTACGGCGATTTTGTTTTTGTACTGTTTTGTCAGTCTGTCGATTATAAGCTCCATTTATATTCCTCCGCTTGTTCTCTTAATTTCCAGAATTCCCTTCCTGCTGACCAGGCGAAAAATACGGCAAGAGCCATCCATGTGCCATGCTCCGCCAGGATGCCCAGGGATACTTCCAAAGCCTGAAAGACAAGGAAAATCCCGCTTAGCATAACAGTGATCCCCATGCAAAGATAAAAGCTGTCCTCCCTTCTGCCCCTGCGCAGGACAAGAAGGTTTAAAAAGGCGGAAAGGAGATAGGGGATCAGGATATAAAGCCCGGTATAGAAAAATACATTTTCCCTTTTTATATATGCCAAAGGAAGCGCCGCTCCTAAAAGAAGCAAATTGCTTATTCCCAAAATCCCGATCTTGGCGGTTACAATGGTTTTCAGGGAAAAGCGCGCGGCCATTTCCAGTTCATCCATTCCAAAGCGCAGGGAACGTCCTCCCTCTGTGGCCGCAGACATAGCCAAAAAGGGAACTGCGGCGGATATGCTCCAGAGATTCTGCCGGTTCACGTCTTTGAACATCCACACAGCGAAAAGAAAGATCGCTGCCGCCAATAGAAAATTCCATTTACGCATATATTTAGACTGGAGGATTAGAAATCTAACAAAAGTGGTCCGGGGCTGCTCTAAAGACGCCAGAAAAGCTTCCCGGTTCGTTGGCTCTGGCGCCCTGTAAATGATTTTCAACTGCTTCTTTATTCTTTTTTTCATAGTCATTCCCCCGATCATTCCATAAAACTCCGCAGTTTTTTCAAAGCCTCCAGAAGTCTTCTGCGCACAGAAAATCTGGAGATCCCTAAAATCTTCCCGATATCGTTTACAGCTACCTCGTTTACATACCGAAGAAAGATTAATTCCCGTTCTTCCTCGTTCAGCTTTAAAAGTGCCTGCCTGAGGGCAAGAGTTTCTAAAAGATCTTCCTCCCTTCCCTCTGTTTCTTCCTTTAGAGGGTATTCCGGCTTTTTCCGGTATTGGTCTATGCACAGGTTCCTTGCTATGGTATACAAATATGCCAGCTTTTTCCCCATTTCCCGGTAAGAGTAATTTTCCAGAAAACGAAGAAAGGTCTCCTGGACTGCATCCTCCGCGGCCTGTGGATGCTTTAGGCGCATGAAGCAATACCGGTATAATTTGTCGTAATGTTCCTCCAGATCCACAGACATGCGGTTTCCTCCTTCCTTTTTAAGATCCACAGAATAAGCGCTTTTTGTGTTCATAATATATAACGATTTACAATGGGAAAATGTGCGGAAAAAATAAAGGACAGGCGTGGCTTATAAAAGACACGTCTGCCCTTGTTAGGAAATGTCTATATTTCCGCAGTTTTTAGAAAGGTATTTCAAATATCAGAAGGAAATAACGTTCTGGCAATCTCCAGATCTGTCAAGTCTGGCTTCTCACGAAGTGCATGATAGATTGCGCCTACTTTTTCGCTGTCAAGATTTAAAAACTCTGCGACCTTTTCGTAAGGGATTCCTTTTTCCATGTTTTTCCGTGTGATACGGACTAATTCAGATGTGCGTCCTTCTAACAGTCCCTGGCTGCGGCCCTCCCTGATACCTTCGTCTCTCAGCATCTTTCCTAATGGCAGCATCCTCATCGCCTCCTTTAATTTCTTCAAATTTTTCCCATCTAGAAACTTGTTTGCCATCACATATAAAACCGCCTGGATCTGTTCCTTTTCATCTTCCTGGAACACCTGACTTTTCTCTATCAGTTCGTAGGCGGAAAGAAACCGATCTTTTTGCGGCAGTCCGCCTCCCATCAGCGGAGTTAGAGTCAGCCATACAAGATCTTCTTTGGTGATGGCTTTTCCTTGCATTTCCTTTTTCTTTAGTGTCTGGATCAGGGCCCCGGCATCCTTCTCCTTCATCATGATGGGGATGATGCGGTAAGTATTTATCCCTGTCTTTAGTTTTTTTCTGGGCTTTTTCATCCCTCCGGAGCAGAGGACATAGGTTGTAATTTCTTTGTTATACTGATAGCTGGCTACTGCTTCGTAAGAGCGGAAGCGTTTCATCTTTTTCTGTGTGATCCTGCCGCTTTCAAACTCAAAGTGTTTCCATGTCCCATCATCCATGGAAAAATTAAAATCCTGGTAGAAGTTGCTAAGCTTGATATCTACCAATTCTGTAGGACAGATGGAAACAACTTTTCCCTTGATCCCAAGGCGGGGGACAAGTTCCTGGGCAAAGAATAGAGCAAAGACCTTCAGGGCCAGATCCTCTTCCTTGGATATATCGCCCGTTTCTTCATTGGTATGCAGGTTTCTTCTGGCATCCGGGTACTCTCTAACATCA
>DXBU01000056.1 GCA_019116385.1 Candidatus Blautia faecigallinarum
GGAATAAACAAAGAGTTTCCCACAAAAGATCCATCACTTCTGACAGACTGGAAAAAAACTCCTCCTTTCTTTTACTCTGCAATTGTTCTATCTGTACGGTTAATCTTAAAATTCCCTGTTTTTGCAGATCATTCATAAAAAGCTCCGGAGAATCAAACTGCTGCTCCATACTTTCCTTTTCTTTCCCCAATTTCTTTTCATCTTTTGTTTTCGACATGCCATGTCCCCCATTTTCCTTCTTCTGCAGACCGCGCCCTGCCTTACCTTACAGGCAAAACAGGTGTTAAAATCAGATGCCAGCTCCATTCCCATCCTATTGTTTTATGTTTCCCGCTCACAACAAAATTGTTGTGCATAATTAGTTTCGTGATTTCAAATATTTACCTTTTATGTTTCTTATTATTCGCATAATTTTCCTTTTGATTTTACGCTTTAGTTGGGTATTTGTCAAAAAATTTCAACAATATTCGTTTCCTATTTTTTATAAAAAAACCGTTATTATCTGGTCTCCTATCCGTTCATTAAGTAAATACCAGATAATAACGGCTTTTCTCTATTCGGTATTTTCTTCCGCTCCATATAGGCAGCAGCAATATCTCTTTGCGGCAGCAAATAGTCAACGGAGGGGCAACTGACAATTAAGCTTTCCTTCGTAAAGCCTAATTTCTTATCGAATCCCATTGGCCTTTATTCACACAGCGAGTACATGGTTCTGATATAGCAAATAACGTATCCCTTATTCAACAATTCCCCACAAATACATGCTTCAGATACTTTTTTGCAGTCCCGGCAAGGCTGTACACCGTTTCCACCGGCGTTGCCTTTGTCTGCCGCATATGATAACGCGGAAAGAAACGGGTGACATGAAGGGGAATGGAGGGGTTTATAGCTGCAATCCATTGCGCCTCTTCTTCCATCTCCTCTTGGCTGTCATTTTCTCCCGGAATAATGAGAGTGGTAAGCTCAATATGACAATGGCCTGCTGCATGCCGGATAAAATCCTGTACAGTTTTTAAATCCCCTCCCAGCTTTTTATAATACTCAGCCCGAAACCCTTTAAGGTCAATATTCATAGCGTCTATATAAGGCAAAAGCTCTTCAAGTACCCAAAGAGCAGCGGATCCATTGGTAACCAGCACAGTTTTCATCCCTGTTTTTTTAACCAGCTTCGCTGTATCTCTCACATATTCATAGCCCACCAGCGGTTCGTTGTAAGTAAAAGCAATGCCTATATTTCCCCGGTTTTGGTACTGTCCCGCCAGTTCTGTCAATTCTTTTGGGGAAACATAGCGAAGGTCTTCTTTCTCGTACCGTACCATGGATATTTCATGATTCTGACAGAAAGGGCAGCGAAGATTACAGCCAAAGCTTCCCGCCGAAAGTATCAGGCTCCCCGGAGCAAATATTTTTAACGGCTTCTTTTCAATGGGATCCAGGGCAAGAGAAGTCAGAAGCCCATAATTTTTACTTACCACTTTCCCTCCTTCATTGCATCTTGCCCGGCAGATCCCGTATTGTCCAGGAGCAAGAAGGCATTTATGCATACATACTTCACACAAGGCTTTCATTCTTCCGCACCCGCCTTTCTAAAAATGCCGGATTACTTCGAAGCGTTCTAATTCCGCCTTTTCCCCTTCCCTGATTCCTGCCTTTCTTTTGGCAATGGAAATCTGTTCCTCCACCGTATCTACCCCTTCCAGATTTGGCAAAAGAAGGCCGCGGCGGCTTCCTTTCGTGACAACGACTCCATAGCGTTTTACATCCAGCTCCTTTGGAGAAGTAATTTTTTCTGTTTCTCCCAATACGTCCACTGTAATCGTCAGCTTTGAAAGCTCTTCCTGTCTTACAGGCGAAAAACGGGGATCCCGGGAACAGGCGCTGATTGCATTGTCAATGATCTCTTCCGCCAGTGAAGTGCGTACCGGATGGATGGTGCCGATACACCCCCGAAGCCTTCCTTCTTCCTTTAACGAAACAAAAGCGCCGGCCCTCTTTTCATATAATTCATAAGGAAGTCCTAAAGGGACGGAAAGCTTTTCTCCTGACTTTACATAAAGTTCAATGGTTTTTCGTGCCAGGGATACAAAAGCATCCTCCTGTTTTCTCTGTTTTTCCAGGCGTTTTCTTTCCTTTTCTTCATACTGCTCTAAAAAATTTCTTTCCTCATCCTGTCCTTTTACCAGGTACCTGCAGATTCCATAGCCCACTCCGAAGGGGCCTTCATAGGACAGTTGTTCCGCCTCCACTGCCATTTTATCCAATGCTCCCGCCATTATGGCGAAGGACCGATGGCCGCATTCTCCAGCCCTTTCACAGAAATCCTCAGAGAACTGAAAAAGTCCCCCGAAATCTCCTTTTCCCATTACCTCCATGATCCTGGCATCATATTCGGGCCCCTCCCTGCGGTATCCGTATGGCCCGTCCTCCTTCAGATAATGGGACAGATCGCCGCTTCCTATAAAAACGGCTCTCCGATTCAATTCCCTGCTTACATCCTGGATACACTTTCCCAGGACATAATGTGTGGTAAGAGGAAGGCCGGACAGGCCGATCCGCACCAGCTTATAGTCTTTCCAATACTGATCGATAAAATATAAGGGAACCATGGTGCCATGATCCAGCTTTTTCTCCCTCTCTCCTAAAGTGCCTGCAGGAATTTCTCTTTCCTCGGAAAGGCTGGCAAGCGCTTCTATAAATTCGCTGTCATACTTGATTTTTATCTCCACCTTTCCGGCTCGGAACTGACGGAAATCCCCCTTTGCCTCTTTTCCCGGAGAAATGTGGAAGTAATCCGCATACATGACCTGATGGGGAGAGCTTAGGATGATGGTATCCGGTTTCAGCCGCCCCACTTCCTCAGCTGCTCTATGATACGCCTTTATAGTAGCGCTTATTTTTTCTTCCTCTCCCTTTCCGATCTCCGGCACGATAAGCGGGGGATGAGGCACCATAAATCCAGCAAGTATTCCCATAAAAAACACCTTCCCTTCTTTTTTAGACTGCTCGTTTCCTATCCTAATTATAACAACTGTATCTATATAAATCCATCTGCTTTTCCCTGCACTGCCCCACGCTATTTTCTAAAAGAGAAAAATTCTCTTTATCCCTGGTTGACCTTACAAATTGTCCGCCATAATATGAATTACGGGCGAACCAGGAGGCTGCAGCCCTGCCATTCCAGGTATGCAGCCTCCTAAAACTGTTCCACTTTATTATTGTACCGCTTCCAGATCCTTCTCTGTAATGGATTTTCCGTTAATCACCTTTGTGCTGTCTCCGCTTTCCAGGGAAATCACCCCTTCATTGATCAGGTTGACAGCTTCTTCATGTTTTTCCTCATCCCAAGAATATCCGGTAAGTTTCCAATTTCCCGTTACCTCTGGTACCTCCAGTGTTCCTCCTTTGACATTGACAATATAGTCACCGATCATCTCTCTTACGCCGCCAAGTTCTCCCCGGACATCGATCTCAAGGAGCTTCGGAAGTTCTTCTCCTTCTTCATAGACCGCTCCCGGAGCTAAAAGCTGCGTGGTGGCACGATAATTGTTGACTGCGATGGTAAGAACATCATCATCCTTGATCTCTGTACCATCCATACGTTTCAGATTCTCAATTCTGCTTCCCGGCTCTTTAGAAATATTAATGTCATAGGTTACACCGCTGAACATATCATAAAGATACCCTGGCATTTCCGGATTAAAAGAGATCGTTAAATCCCCTTCCTGGAAGGTATTGTAATAGGAAGCACTCCATTCCATATACTTTTTCAGCTGTGCGCCTGTCATCTCCAGCTTATATAAAGTATTTCCGAATTTGTAGATCAGTGACATATCGCATTTGCGGATATCCCCTTCCTCCATATTCGCATTATCTGCAAAAAGCGCTGCGGCTGATACATCCGCTCCTGAATAATACATCTGTACTTCATTGATAAGATCCATCAAGGGAGTTTCCTGGATACGTGCCTGAGGGATACCTTCAATTTCATTTTCCGGGACAAGATCTCCTCCCACTAATTTTCCTACCACCTGGTTCGCATCTTCTTTTGCTTTCTCGTCAGCCCAAGAAAGCTCTTCCATAAAGGCTTCATCCGGAGCGTAATCTGCCATCTTAAGGCTTTTAGAGGTTCTCTCTGCAATCTCGTATTGTCCGTCTTCCCCCTTTTCCAAGGTAAAATTCACCTGTGCCATGGTCTGCGCCGCATCTTGATTTTCGACAATCAGCACATCGTTGACTGTGGTGCCTTCCACCAATTTGTGTTCATGGGCTGCAATGATCAGGTCAATTTCCGGACAAGCCTCCGCCAGATCATTGACTCCGGAATTTGCTACGTCATACTCATTATTTTCCCCCATATGTTCCGCTGCAATGATCAGATCCACATCATCTCCGATTTCATCAATGATCTTTCTCGTCTCTTCTACTGGGTCGGATGCCACATATTCTCCGTCTTCACCAGACCAACGGCTAATGTTCGGGGTTACCATTCCAATTACCGCAATCTTGACTCCGCCGCGCTCCAGAATCGTGTAGCCATCTGCCAAAGGCTCACCCTCTGCATCCCGGACATTTCCTACCAGTGTGGTTGCTTCTTGCTGTGCAATCAACCTCTTTAGGATATCCAGCCCCTGGTCATATTCATGATTTCCAGTCACCCACACATCGTAATCCATCAGATTCATCCCTTGGATCATTGGATGGAGTTCATCTTCCAGAAAAAGCTCTGCCGAATTTCCCTGTACGCTGTCTCCCACATCAATCAATACCGTATTGTCGTTACGCAGCTCTTTTACCGCCGTCTGGATCTGTGCCATACTTCCTGCTGTGCTTTCTTCATTGATCGCATAATCATATGGATCAAATTTTCCATGGAGATCACTGGTGGCTAAAATCTGAATATCCACTCTATCTTTTGTCTCTGCCGCAGATACGGTTTCCATTCCAAAACAGGTTCCTCCAAGGATCACCGCACCCATAATCGCTCCTATCGCACAAGTATACTTTTTGTTCACGTTTCTAATTTCTCCTTTCCTGTTTGTCCGCCCCATATTATCAGATCTTGTTTAAAACAAACACCTTACTTAGGTTAAATGTTTTTTAAAAGCGGGTTTAAAGCGGAAATAAAAATTTATCCCGCGAAAAGATAAGTCTATAAACGCTTACTTTTCACGGGATAACCTTATTCTCAGGATAGCTCTTACAAACTAACAGGTTCATAAAATTGTCAATTCCCATGCTGCCCATCCTGCAAAATTATCTTTAGAACAACAGCTGTATGTTAGTTTCAGCACCCAAAATATTCTTCAATTTCCTTCATCCGCTGACTCTGCGCCACTCCGAACGGACATCGGTCGTCACAATGGCCGCACTGCACACAGGCGGAAGCTTTTACGTCCAGCTTTTTATAATGATCCGCCGCCAGCTGATCCCCTACTTTCGCCAAGTCATAATATTTATTTACCAGCCCTACCTGTATCCCCATAGGACACGGCTGGCAATGGTTGCAGTATACACAGTTTCCTGCAATCTTCTCTGCCGTAAAGGTGGCAATGACCGAATAATCCTTTTCTTCTCGGGGCGCCTGTGAAAAGCCTAAAAGAGCTTCCAGATCCTCCATATTCCTTACACCCGGCACTGTCGTCAGCACGCCTGGACGGTCAAGCACATACTGCAGACACTGATACCGGGTAAGGGCAGTTTTAAAGGGAGAGGTCTTTGCGTCTAAAAGCTGGCCTCCGTGGAAAGGTTTCATGACAGAAATCCCCACGCCTTCCTTCTCACATCTGCGGAAAAGAGCTGCCCGCTCGGATACAGAGCCGATCCCATATTCGTC
>DXBU01000057.1 GCA_019116385.1 Candidatus Blautia faecigallinarum
TCGTGAGACAGTTCGGTCCCTATCCGGCGTGGGCGTAGGATATCTGAGAGGAGCTGTCCTTAGTACGAGAGGACCGGGATGGACGGGCCGCTGGTGCACCGGTTAGACTGCCAAGTCTACGGCCGGGTAGCCAAGCCTGGAAGGGATAAACGCTGAAGGCATCTAAGCGTGAAGCCCCCCTCAAGATGAGATATCCCATCCGAAAGGAGTAAGACCCCTTGAAGACGACGAGGTAGATAGGGCAGAGGTGGAAGTACAGCAATGTATGGAGCTGACTGCTACTAATCGGTCGAGGGCTTGACCAAAAACACTTAGCGAAGGCGAAGCGGAGCTGAAGGCTGAGGTTAGTGTTTTGGTCGTTCCATTGAGAGAAGCGAAATGGAACTTCCGAAGCATGACACTTAGTGAGGGCAGGCCGCAGAGGAAGCAAAGTTCGCAGGTCAAATATGATTCAATGTCTGACATGTATGTAGTTTTGAAGGTACAGATTATTATAGAGAGTCATTGAAAACGGATTCTGCTGTACTGTTAAAGTGCGGCAGTTTTTTGTTATCAGGAAGATCCAGCCAGGTCTGTATAGGACCTGGCTTTTTCTCTTATAGAAAATTCCGTTCCTATGTGAGAAAAAAGCTCCCATTTAAACTCCAGGAGGTATTTATGAAGGAAGCAGGAAATTGCATTTATTGTGCCAATTATATTTACGATGAAGAAAACGAAACCTATTTCTGCGATGTAAATCTGGATGAGGATGAGTATTATAGATTTATGAGCAGTCATTATAAAGAGTGTCCTTATTATCGATCCGGAGATGAATATAAGGTTGTGAGACATCAGATGTAGATGAATTACTATAAAGAAAAAACTGGAGGATTAGCAGCATGAACAGATGGACAAGACATTTTTATCAGCCGTCCGTACCGCTGGGACGGGACGGACGCAGGGTGACAGGCAGCCCGGAGCATATCCGGCTTTCCAGAGAGGCGGCCTGTGAAGGAATGGTCCTTTTAAAGAACGAAAAAGAGATCCTTCCATTTGCCAGAGGGACCAGACTGGCCCTTTTTGGAAAGGGAAGCGTGGATTATGTAAAAGGCGGCGGGGGAAGCGGCGATGTAACGGTCGCCTACAGCCGGAGCCTGCAGGACGGACTGGAGTATAAGGAAAAAGAAGGAAGTGTGCAGGTGTTTGCTCCCTTGGGAGAGTTTTACCGGAAAAATGTAAGAGACCAATATGAAAACGGCGCAGTACCTGGAAAGACCACAGAACCGGAAATCCCCGGAGAACTGCTCGATCAGGCGAAATGCTGGGCAGACGCCGCAGTGATCTCCATCTGCCGCTATTCCCTGGAGGATGCAGACCGGGAAGGGATTCCCGGAGACGGCGACTTTTATCTCACCAAAGAAGAACAGGAGATGATAAAGGCTGTAACATCCCGGTTTGAAAAAGTAGTGGCAGTGCTGAATGTAGGCGGTATGGTGGATACTTCCTGGTTTAAGGATACGGATGAGATCCCGGGCGTCCTGCTGGCATGGCAGGGCGGTATGGAAGGCGGCCTTGCGGCGGCGGATATCCTGTGCGGAGATGTGAATCCGTCCGGAAAGCTTACAGATACTTTTGCCCATTCCTTCGCAGACTATCCTTCCTCTGCCCATTTTAATGATTCTAAGGACTATGTGGAATATACAGAAGATATTTATGTGGGATACCGGTACTTTGAAACGATCCCCGGAGCAGGAGAAAAAGTCAATTATCCTTTTGGATTCGGGCTCTCTTATACCACCTTTGACCTGCAGATCCTGGAAGCAGGGGAGAAAGACGGCAGGATCTTTGCAGAGGTCTGTGTCAGGAATACAGGAAAATCAGCCGGCAAGGAAGTTGTACAGATGTATGCCGGTGCGCCCCAGGGAAAGCTTGGAAAACCTTCAAAGACGCTTATGGCCTTTGAAAAGACAAGGCTTCTTCAGCCAGGAGACGTGCAGACTCTGAGATTGTCATTTCCCATAGACGGGATGGCGTCCTATGATGATCTGGGAAAGATCGCAAAGTCTTCTTATGTTCTGGAAGCCGGCAGTTATGTGTTCTGGATCGGAAATTCTGTGCGGAACGTGGAGAGAACGGATTTTACGTATATTGTAGAGGAAGACCGGACAGTAGAAACATTATCGGAAAAATGTGCGCCCTGTGCATTGACCAGACGGCTTCTGGCGGATGGGACCTACGAGGAACTGCCGTTAAGAGAAAATACCTATCGATCGGATGAGATCGAAATGACAGAGATAGAATGCGTGGACGGGATCTTCCCCCGGGAACGCTTTGTGGATTACCGGGACCGCGCGAAAAAGGAAGTAAACTTTACCCTGCAGGATGTGGCGGAAGGAAAGGCATCTGTCAGGGAGTTCCTAGCACAGCTTGAGGATGAGCAGGTGATGGATCTTTTAAGCGGCCAGCCGAATACAGGAGTGGCGGACACCTTTGGAGTGGGAAATCTGAGGGAATACGGAGTTCCCAATATCATGACCGCAGACGGCCCGGCGGGCGTGCGCATCGAGCCGGACCGGGGAGTAACGACCACCGCGTGGCCTTGCGCCACACTGCTGGCATGTACCTGGAATCCGCAGTTGGCAGAGCAGATCGGCCGCGCCGGCGCTCTGGAGATAAAAGAAAACAATATGAGGATCTGGCTGACGCCGGCGATGAACATCCACAGAAGTCCTCTCTGCGGAAGGAACTTTGAATATTATTCTGAAGATCCTCTGGTAACAGGAAAAATGGGAGCGGCTATGATCCGCGGGATCCAGTCGGAGCATATAGGAACCGCCATGAAGCATTTCTGCTGCAATAATAAAGAGACGAACCGCAGAGGAAGCGATTCCAGAGTCTCTGAAAGAGCGCTGCGGGAAATCTATCTGAAAGGCTTTGAGATCGCAGTAAAAGAATCACAGCCATGGATGGTGATGAGTTCTTACAACTGGCTGAACGGGTATCCGACCTCCTGCAGCCGGGAACTGCTCACAGGCATCCTGAGAGAGGAATGGGGCTTTGAAGGCGCGGTGGTAACAGACTGGTGGAATCTGAAACCCCATTACCAGGAAGTAAAAGCAGGAAACGATCTGAAGATGGGCTGCGGCTATCCGGGAAACCTGAAAAAAGCTCTTGAGAAGGGACTTTTAACAAGAGAGGAAATGGATATCTGCGCCGAAAGACTTTTAAAACTGATCTTAAAATTTGACTGATCCAAGGATCGTTCCAAAGAAATGAAGGGTTGTCAAAAGACGGGACAGAATAACAGGCTGACACTGAACGTGGTTCGGGCAGCCTGTTTTGATTTTCTGCCGGATCCTGTAACATTTTCCCGTTTCTCACGTCTTATCTATGAAAAAGAAAAATGGAAGGAGATGAAAATGGACATTCAAAAGCTGTATGAAACCTACTTTTCCACGGTTTATAAGTATATTTATTCCCTGTCCCGGGACGCCCATACAGCGGAAGAAGTGACCCAGGAAACCTTTTTTAAGGCTCTCAGACATGCCTCTGATTTTCGGGGAGACTGCAGACTTTCTGTCTGGCTTTGCCAGATCGCAAAAAACTGTTATCTGGATGAATTAAGAAAACGGAAACGGCAGAATCCCCCGGATGTATTGGAGACAATGCAATCCACGGACGATCTGGAAGGCCGTTATATAGAGAAGGAGAAAGCCCTTCGGATCCATGAGAAACTGCACCGGTTAAAAGAACCCTATAAGGAAGTCTTTTCCCTGCGGGTCTTTGGGGAACTGTCATTTCGGGAGATCGGAGAGCTCTTTGGAAAAAGTGAAAACTGGGCCAGGGTGACTTATCATCGTGCAAGAATGAGGATCAAGGAGGAATTGGAAAATGAAGATCACCTGTGATATTATCCGAGATCTGCTGCCCCTGTATGTGGATGACGTCTTAAGCGAAGACAGCAGAAAGCTGGTACGGGAGCACTTAGAAAACTGTACAGACTGCCAGGCACAGCTCAGGCAGATGGAAGGGGATCTGCTCCTTCCGGAAGCGTCAGAAAAAAGAGCAGATATGGAAAAAGAAACCTTCCTGAAGATCAAACGGAGACTGCGCCTAAAGCAGGTTATGGCGGCTGTGATCTGCGGGGTATGCCTTCTTGGAATCTTTGCCGGAGGACATTATCTGTATTATGAACGGAAGGTATACATTCCCTATGAAGAGACAGGCTTCCGGGTGGAGGAGGATAAACTTTATGCGGACAGGAACTGGTACGGACGGCTGTACGGGATCGTATCAAAGGACCAGAAGGTGGAATTTCTGATAGAAAAAGAAACCCTTTACACCCGGAAGGAATATCCTGCAGAGGAACTCCCCGAAGACCGTCTGGTGATGGATTTTGCTGCGCAGTCTTCGGAAGGAGGGGATACGGAAACCACCATCCCCACATTGGAAAGGGTCTATTATCTTCCGGAAGAATATAAGGATTTTGTCTTCAGTGAAGAGGAAGAAACGGCGGAAAAGGAGCTTGAGGAGCTGGAAAAAAAATCCATCCTGCTGTGGGAAAAAAACGGAAATAAAGCGGAAACAGATGCACAGGGCCGTGTCTATGACGCGGCCGGGGCCTGCATTGGAACAAACGAGGAATATCACTATGTTTACGATCCGGATGCAGTAGGATAAAAAACAAATTTATTTTGAAACTTTTCGTACTCATTTTTCATCTAATAAGTGTAAGGCAAAACAAAAGACGCGTTTTATTCAAAGGATATGCCTTCGAAAAACAATACTCGGCGCTGAAAAGATAGGAGGAAAGGTCATTGAAACATCTTGTGAAACAGGCCGTCGCGGGCGACGCGGATGCTTTCCTTGAGCTGATGGAAAAGAATTCACTGGCCATGTATAAGGTCGCACGGGGGATCCTGGGAAACGATGAGGATGTGGCGGACGCTGTCCAGGATACCATTCTGGCATGCTTTGAAAAGATCCATACACTGAAAAAACCAGAATATTTTAAAACCTGGATGATACGTATCCTGATCAATGAATGCAATAAGATCCTGCGGCACTACCGGACCGTTAACATACGGGAAGACATGCCGGAGATCCCCAGGCAGGATATGTCCATTGCAGAGCTTGAATTTAAGGAAATGCTGAACCTGGTAGAGGAAAAATACAGAATCGTTTTGATCTTATACTATGTGGAAGGATTTAAGATCGCGGATATTGCGGAAATCCTGGATCTGAATGAAAACACAGTGAAATCCAGACTTACACGGGCACGAGGCCGGATCCAGGAAGCTTATTTTCCGGAAAAAACGAAAGCTGCCTCTGCCGTCAGGACGAAAGGGATGATCATATGAGTAAAAAAATAAAGTTTCATTTACGGAATTCCAGATATATGGAGGATGAGATCCGGGAGGTCCTGCAGAAAGAATTTGCGGTTCCTGAGAATGTGGAAGCGGCGAAGGAGCAGGCGTTCCGGCAGATCCGCCAGGGAGTGCATCTGGATTCTTTAAGCAAAAAGCAGGTTCCGGTACCTGCCGGAAGAAAAACAGGAAAGAGCAGACGCATTTACAAAGCAATGGGAAGCGTTGCCGCCGCAGCAGCGGTATTCTCAGCGGTCTGCATTGTCAATCCCACATGGGCAAAGGAGATCCCGCTGATCGGGAATGTCTTTGAGAAACTTGGAAATTCCCTGGGATTTTCCGGGGACTACAGCGAGTATGCAAAGCCAGTAAAGGAAGAAGCAGCGGCGGAAGGAACCGCCGGGGAAACAACAGGGACAGAAGAAACAGGCCAGGAGCCGGAGGAGGGGGATACTGCCTACAGTAAGACGGCAGACGGCGTGACAGTGACCTTGTCGGAAATATACTGCAACGATGCGGCATTATATCTTTCCCTTCTTGTGGAATCAGAGGAACCGATCCCGGATACCCGGATGTATGATGAGGACGAAAAAGTCCCCTATATTAAGCTGGAAGATACCTGTTTAAATTTAAGCTATAATTCCAATATCCTTCTGACGAATGCCTATATGGACGGACAGATGGTGGATGAGAATACCTATGCCGGTATCCTGCGGGTAGATATGCAGGATATAACCTATAACGAGGAAGGATTGGCCGAATATTATAAGGATTTAAACGACTTCCTTGCAGAACAGGGCCTTCCTGCAGGAAAACTGGAAAGCGGGGAAATATCCGGGGAAGAAGCTGCTGCCATGCTTGGGATAGAAGAACTTACAGATGAACAGATCGCATCCATCGGCGGACCGGACTATGCAGAATATGCACAGCCTTTAGAAGTCCCTGAAACATTTACGGCAGAGCTTTCTATCGGTGAGATCGTGGGCCTGCGTCCGGAGGAAACGACTACAATACCGGAAATCCCCCAGGAGCTTATAGAGGAATATGAACAGGCGATGGCAGACAAAGGCCTGGACCCGGATAACTACGAGAGCTTTACAGAAGAGGAAATGGAGATCGAGCATCAGCTTTATACAGAAATGTGGAAAAAGTATGCACAGATGTATCCGGAAGTAAACGAAATAGACAGTGAATATGAATATTGGAAATACACCGGCGGCTGGGATTTTTCCTTCCAGGTGGAGAAGGATCATACGAAGACACAGACAAAGGAGCTGAACCTTCTGGACGAGGAGGGCTGCGGGATCCGGTCGATCACCCGTACTCCCTTTGAAGTCACCATGGATGTCTATGATCCGGCAGCCAGATACTGTGCGGTGGCGCTGGATGCAGACGGCGAGCCGATGCCCGGCCCGAGATTCGGAGGCTACGCCGATGTCATGGCTATCCAGGACCGGGATGTCTCCAGGATGTATGTATACCTTTGCGATTATAATGAATACATGGACGAGATCAAAGGGTACTACTACTCGGACGACTACGAAGAAAAGAAGAAGACCAGGACGTTTAAAGAATATCTGGACGAACGGGCGATCATGCATGCGGAGGTAGTGTTTGACGAAGGAAAGTAAAAGAAGCGCCGCATAGGAGAGAAAACCTAAAGGATATTTATTCAGTAAGGCAGAAGCCGATGCAAAAAGGCTTCTGCCTTACATTTGCTCTTTAAAGACTTTGCAGGTAATCCCAGTCAATGGGAGAACGGATATAATACTGGCTGGATGTGATATTGCTGTCTATGATATCATAAATGGTCATTACACTGCCGCTGAGATAGAAAGTAAAATGTATTTCCTCATCTGCAAAGACTCCGTAGAGGGCTGGGCTTTCGGTTTTTTCTCTTTCCTGGTATAGGGTCAGGAATTTTTCTGCCTCCAGTTGTTCCAGATACAGGGAAAGGGCTTTGGTATCTTTAAGAGAAAGCTCCGCTCCATCCCCTTGGATACCTTCTGGTAAAAAGCTGGCGGTCTGTATTCGGATATCTTTTATAGCGGTTACCTTTGGGAGAGGCCCCCGTTCTGTGGTCAGGGCAAAATTTCCTACGGAGAAAGAACCTGCCATCATAGCAAGAAACAGAAGGCCCAGGCCCAGTTTCCGTTTTTGCTGGGATAGGGTGGCATTAAGCCGGTAGCGCAGCGCTTTTGCAGAGGCAGAAAGACAAGTGGTATATCCTCGGGGATCTCCTGCAGAGGAAAGAAGAAGCTCTGCATACTGCCGGCGCTTTTGGCTGTCTGCATTTTGGAGAACGATCTCGTCGCAGGAAAGCTCCAGATCGTCTTCGGCCTTTCGTACTGCCAGCCACACCAGGGGATGAAGCCAGCCAATGGCACAGCAAAAACGCAGAAAAAATTTTGTATGTGTGTCATGGCGCTGGATATGGTGGAGCTCATGGGAAAAGATCAGTTCGGCTTCTTCGGGGGAAAAACTCCGGCGGGGAAGATAGGTGGTGCAGTTTGCCCGGAACATCCCTACCGTAAGGGGCGAAGCCGCCAGGGAACTGTAACGCAGCTTGATGGGGCTGGTCAGATCGCCCAAACGGATCTCCTGTTTTACACGTTTCCATATAGCCAGAAGTTCCGGATCATCAACCGGCTGGGAATGCTTTTTCAGTATTCGTGAAAAATGAAGGTGGGACAGGATCTGCATCAGAAAGATCCCCGCAAAACCTGCCAGCCAGATAAAAAGAAGCGTACTTACAGCAAAACGCGGAATATAAAAAACGGCTTTTGTGGGCAGGACACAGGAAGTATACACGATATTCGGCTGATAAAACAAAAATACCGGAATCAGCCAGAAGGCGGCACAGGTCTTCGCAGTATAATGCTTCCGCAAAAACGGCAGGAGAACAAGCAGCAGGGAAAAATAGACGGTCACAAAGAAAAAAAGGTCTATACCCAGACTGAACAGAATTCCCCGGCTTTTTTCCCAGCGGTACAGCAGGAGGCACATACCTGAATAGATCCCGATACAAACAGGAAGAACCAGGGGATCCAGTAAGATCACTGTGTCGTTCTTTCCGTAAAGGAGATAGGTTTTTTCTCCGCGTTCTGCCTTCCAGGATCTTCGGAAGGAGAAGACCAGCATAAAGCTGAGGAATAAAGCCCAGAAAAAACGGAACAGATAAGCTGCGGTGGTATCGTACATTTACAGCCCCCCTTTCTCCAAAAGCTCTCTCAGCTCTTCCAGCTCTTCTTTTCTGATCCCACTGTCACATAGGGCCATGGCAAATCCCGCTACAGACCCGCCAAACATCCGGTCCAGGAAGGAACGGCTTTCTGCAGCCATGTATTCTCTCTCGGATACCAAGGGGCGGTACAGATTGGAACGGCCCTTCTTTTCCAAAGAGAGGAACCCTTTTTCGCATAGACGGGTGAGCAGGGTCAGGATGGTAGTGGGGGCCAGGGAATGTGTTTTTTCCAGAGTGTGTTCTATGGTGATCCGGGATACAGGAGCAGTTTCCTTCCAGATGATCTGCATGATCTCCAGCTCGCTTTCTGGAAGACGTTTTAATTTAGAATTCTTTTTCATAAGGCAGTCTCCTTTCTCTGGCATTTGATTCCAACATCCTATAATGAGTTGCCCGGCAAATGGGCATAAGACACCGATTGCCCCGCGCTTCTACGCAAGCGCAGCCCGCATGCCCTTTTGCCGCTTGTCTCATATAATAGCTCTACATCTGTAGAATATTATATTCTACAGATGTAGAAAAGTCAATAAGAGATACCTTTTTCTTATAGGAATAAAACAAAGGAGCCGGAAATGCCTGATTTACAAGCACTTCCGGCTCCTTTAAGAACAGGGGATGAGAGAATCGAACTCCCACCAAAGGTTTTGGAGACCCCTATCATACCATTTGACCAATCCCCTAAATTCGTTTACGAATGAATTATACATGGACAGAGCGGCATTGTCAAGGATAAAAGTGCTGTTTATCAACAGGTTTCCACGCAATATAGAGATTTACAGTCTGATGACTGCCAAATTCGTGGAGGTGTAAAAAAGAGGGTTTGATAGTATTCATGTCGAATTTTGAGAAGTTCAAAGCAAAACTCGTGCAGTTTAGTGCTGAAAATTAAACAAAAATCATTGATATTTACACGAATATGTACTATACTATGCTCAATACCTTAAAGGAGGTCTGGCAATGTATCGAAAAATAATGAGCTTCTTGGAAGCGTGGAAAGAAAACGAGCACCGTAAGCCCCTGATTTTGCAGGGTGCAAGACAGGTGGGAAAAACCTACTCGATTTTAGAGTTTGGACGCAGCCACTATGAAAATGTGGCATACTTCAATTTTGAAACAAATCCAAAGCTGAACGAAACCTTTGAGGAAAATATCAGTCCCGATTATCTGATACCCATTTTATCGCACATTGCAGGACAGACGATAGTAAAGGAAAAGACGCTGATAGTATTTGACGAGGTACAGCTTTGCGAACGGGCTTTGGCTTCTCTGAAATACTTCTGTGAGGACGCTCCAGACTATCATATCGTAGCTCTCGGCAGCTTGCTGGGTGTGGCGGCAGGCAGGGCGAAATTCTCTTTCCCTGTGGGCAAGGTCGATATGAAAACCCTGTATCCTATGGATATGGAGGAATTTATGCTGGCTATGGGCGAGGACGCTCTGGTAGCGCAGATTAAAAAGTGCTTTGAAACCGATACGCCGATGCCCTCTGCCCTGCACGATGCGGCAATGCTGCTTTACAGGCAGTATCTCGTTGTGGGCGGTATGCCTGAGTGCGTCTTACAGTTCACACAGACAAAGGACTATATCCTTGTGCGCCACACGCAGGACACCATACTCGCAAGCTATCTCAACGATATGAGTAAGTACAACAATGTGAACGAAATCAAAAAAACAAGGCTTGCCTATGACAACATTACGGTACAGCTTTCAAAAAAGAATACCCGTTTTCAGTATAAGCTGATAAAGAAAGGCGGCAGGGCTTCCGAGTTTGAAAACGCTATCGAATGGCTCTGTTTGTCTGGTATCGTTTCACAGGTGTATAAGGTGGAGCAAATCAAGAAGCCTTTGGAGAATTACCGTGATATTGATGCGTTCAAGATTTATGTTTCCGACTTGGGGCTGCTCTGTGCAAAGAAAGACCTGGCGGCAAACGATGTCCTTTATATGGTCGAGGAGCTGAACGACTTTAAGGGTGGTATGGCTGAAAACTACGTGAATGTACAGCTTACCATTAACGGATACAAGACCTATTATTGGAAGTCCGAGCGCGGGGCTGAGATAGATTTTGTCATTCAGCGTGACGGTCAGCTTATCCCCATTGAAGTAAAGTCGGCTGACAACACCAGAGCAAAGAGCCTGAAGGTCTATATGGAAACCTATAAGCCTGCTTACGCCATCAAGCTCTCTGCAAAAAACTTCGGCTTTGAGGACAAGAAAAAGACCGTTCCCCTCTACGCCGCATTTTGTATCTGATATTGAAACGAATAATACAGTCGGTAACGCTCTTACCCGCTAAAAGGCATAAGAAAACCCGCGTAAATCCTTGATTTACACGGGTTTGTTCTTGGCAAATGGCTCTAATTTTGATAGAAACCCGTTAAGGGGGTGCAATTACGGTTTGGAGGGGGTGCATTTTTGATTTTAGGGGGGTGCAGTTCTTTGCCAAAGGAAGAGGAGCGCCTTCATGGAATAATGTGTTAAGGGAAAATAATTTTTTGTTAAAATGCGTATGTTTTTCTCTACACCCCTTGCAAACCAGAAAGAAGCGCGGTATAATATGACCAAATAAACCGAAATGGTCATATTTAAGGAGGGTGCGACCTTGGCTTTTACCGATTACGAGACTGAGCAGCTCCGCAAGGCGCTGCTGAGGGAAACAAGACATTGCGCGGTCACGCTGGGAATGAAGAAAACCTCCGTGGATCAGCTGACGAAGGCTGTTGGGATTGCGAAGGGCTCGTTCTATAAATTCTACGAATCCAAGGAAATGCTTTTCTTCGCGGTTTTGGAGAACGTTCACTCCGAGCTTTACGGAGTGGCTGACCATGCACTGAGCGAAGCAAACGGCTTGCCACCGTCGGAGCGTGCGGCAAAGGCGGTTCTTGCCGTCTGCCGGCGGCTGTCCGATACCGGCGACATGGTTTTCATTGAAAACGATGCGAAGCTGCTTTTGCAGAGACTGCCGGATGACATCAAAAATGTCCATTACCACGATGACGAAACGCATATTCGTCAGCTCTTGGAAAAATATGATTTGATGCCAAGGCGCGGCGCTTCTTTGGCTGCCGCGACGGTGCGGGGACTGATCCTCACAGTTTCCCATAAGGAGCAGATTGGGGAGTTATATCCGCAGGTGCTGGAAACGCTGGTGTACGGTGCTTGCAGAGAGTTATTTGAATAAGCCGAAAGGCCGCAGAAATGCGGCTTTTCCAAGATGCATCGGTTAGCGAACTCTAACCGCAAAATTGCGCGTATTGATTAGGTGAATCTAACACCGAAGGGAATGATAGCGATGCAGGAACACAAGGACTTTTGGGACAAAAATGCCGGTCGTTACGACCGCTTTATGCGAAAGGATCGGGCGGCGTATGACGAGATGTATGTGCTGATCCGGCCGGTTGTAAAAGCCAAGATGGTGTTGGAGCTGGCGACCGGCACGGGATTGATCGCAAAGCACATCGTAAACGCGGCAGCGCACATCGAGGCGACGGATGCCTCCCCGGAGATGATCGCCGAGGCGAAGCGGGATAACCGCTCTGCCAAGCTGCACTTCTCCGTGCAGGATATGTTCCGCCTGCCCTATGCGAACCAGTCCTTTGATGTAGTGATCGTGTCCAACGCGCTGCATATC
>DXBU01000058.1 GCA_019116385.1 Candidatus Blautia faecigallinarum
TGACGCGATTAGGAAAGATGATCTTTGAAGATGGAGTGTCTCAAGGCCTTTCTCAAGGTCTTTCTCAAGGATATCACGCAACGATAGCGGGTATCGTACGGAGAAAAATGCAGGAGGGGATAGCCTCCGAAACCATAGCAAAATTTTTAGATCTGGACGAAGGCTATATCCGGAAGGTTTATGACTTGCTCCGGGAATCGCCGGAGCAAAGTGACCTGGAGACCGCACAGAAACTAGTGAAAGAAACAGAACAGCCCTGATTTATCCCGGACTGTCGCCTACAGATAAGAGGCTGGCATTTTGCCGTCCATACCAATAAACTATTCTATTGATATGGAATCCGGCAGAACGCCAGCCCCTTTTTATGCTTTCCGCTAAGAAGGCCTATACCCTGTTTGCCTTTAAGCGATAGGTTTTTACATTCTTAAAGTATTTCTCGCAGAATTTCTTATAAGTAGCTCTCGATACCTGCTTGCAATTGGTATCGGTTTTTCCAGTGTAATAAACATCCTTGGGATTATGTTCTTCCCGTGCGTGATATTTGTGGACCAGCTTGCCTCCGGACATACCGTAAAGATTTCCATAAGCACCGCCAATATAATTGATCCAGCCTTCGGAGTAGAGACATTTATATTTGGGGTTATATTTAAAAGTAGGATTGCTCATGCTGATGCCCCTTGCCGTGTACTCTCCTGCAAGCACAACCTTTTGGTTTTTGATCGTATAAATCTCATAGTTAGCATAGGCGCCTACATCGCCTGCAGTAATAAGTTCCGGAACGCCGCTTTGATCCACATTCAGCACATAATACCATTTGATCTTGCTTTTGTTGGCCGCAAGAAAATTTTTATAGAGTTTCTGATAATTTGGCACCACCGTTACCTTGCAGCGATAAGATTTGGAACCAAGCTTGGCCGTGATGGATGCGGTACCGATCTTTTTGGCTGTGACCTTTCCGGTAGAACGTCCCACTGCAGCAACCTTGGTATTGCTGCTTGTCCAGACAGGTTTTTTGGTGGTTCCCGTCAGCTTCAGGGACACCGACTGATTAAGGATCAGTGTTACATTGGTCTTGTTGAGCTTGACGGCGGCGGCCTGTACCTCTTCACCTACGAAGGGTGCCATAGGCAGTACCAAGGCCAGGCAGAGAACTGCCATCACCAGAGTTTTAAAAAACTTTTTCATTTGGATACTCCTCCTTTTTCATTTACATTAACTGGCGGGATTTTTATTTCACCTCAACCAGCTCAATGCGGAAATTCAGCTCTTTGCCCGCCATTTCATGGTTGGCATCAAAGGTGATGGTACCGCCCTCTTTGGCGACTACTTTCACCGGGAAAGGCTGTCCCATCTGGTTGGACAGATATACCTGCTGCCCTGCCTCCAGGTTCTCAGATCCCGGAAGCTGCGCCGTCTCAATAGTAAAAATTGCATTGGGATCCGGCTGTCCATATGCTTCCTCCGGCATCAGGTGGATATCCACGATCTCTCCTACCTCCATATCCGCTACTGCTGCGTCAAATCCTCTTATCATCATGCCGGCCCCACATACGAATTCCAGAGGCTCCCCGCGGTCGTATGAGGAATCAAACTGGGTCCCGTCATTGAAGGTGCCTCTATAATGGGTCCGGCAGGTCTTTCCAACATTGCGTCCTGTAATGCCCTTTGTGGATCCGCAGTCTCCCCCGCAGCTGTCCCCGCAGGAATGGCCTTCTCCATGATGGCCGCAGGAATGCCCCTCCTCATGGTGATGGTCACAATTTGCTCCTGTAGAGACCAGTTCGCCTTTTAAATAGGCTTCCACAGCTTCATCTGCGTTTCCCTGTGCGCCGGCGCAAAGTTCTACCCCTGCTTGCGCAAGCGCGTTCTGGGCGCCTCCTCCGATGCCGCCGCAGATCAGCACATCTACCGCCTGTCCGGACAAAAGCCCTGCAAGTGCACCGTGGCCCACGCCATTGGAACCGATGACCTCGCTGGAGACTACCTTATTATCTTCCACCTCATACACTTTAAAATATTCTGTTTTTCCAAAATGCTGAAAAATATTTCCATTATCATAAGTTACTGCTATCTTCATATTCTTAACTCCTCTACAAGTACAGGTCGGGGATTTTTCCCCCGGCTCCTATCATTAAATATGATATCACACAAAGGCTGCGGCCGCAAACAGTAATTCCGGTTTCTTCCGGCCCCGCCCCTATCTGACCGCAAAACAGATCCTGTCTTCCCCGGAAAGCTCCGGGACATACCTAAGCCCCAGTTCACAGAATTCCTTGATCTCTTCCAGATCCTCCACCTGATTTTCCGCCAGAAAACGAACCATCTCTCCCCGGGCCATCTTGGCAAAGGTTCCCTTCTGTTTCAGCTTTCCGTCCCGGATCTCGCCGAATTCCACGGTCACAAAACGGTCTCCCCTCTGCAGATATTTTTCCACTGCCAGGGAATATTCTTTGGATGCCAGGTTCAAGATCAGCCGGTCCTCGTCTAATACTGCCTGGTAAATCCGGCTGTCCCAGAATTCATACAGATCCCGGTACCCTTCCCCCGTTAGCTTCGCCTGCATTTCCAGGCGGTAAGGGACCACGCCGTCAAAGGGCGCCAGGACCCCATAGAATCCGGACAGGATCCGCAAATGCTCTCCCAGGTACGAAAGCGCTTCCTCTGTGAGTACGCCGGGAGCCATGTGCTGGTATTGCAGGCCCTCGTATGCCATTACCGCCGGCGTAAGATTCTTTTTCAGATCCATATTTTTAAACCGATGGAAATTTAACTGTGCCAGCTTGTCATTGCACTTCCATAAGGCCTTTGCCTCTTCATAGGAAAGCCCCTGGATCCGATTTTTCAAAAGCTCTGTATACGCAAGAAAAGCCGGCAGGCCCTCTGGTTTATAGGTATCGGGATCCATATTCATCTTCTTGGCGGGAGAGATGATGATCTTCATCCCAGTTCCTCCAGCATCTGCGCCGGATTGTCCGCTGCCTTGACTTTTCCAAAGGCTTTGACGATCCTTCCCTCTTCATCGATAAGATAGGTGGTCCGCACCACACCCATGGTCTTCCTACCGTACATATTCTTTTCCTTCCACACATCATATGCCTGGATACAGGAAAGCTCCGGGTCGGAAAGAAGGACAAAGGGCAGCTGATACTTTTCCTCAAATTTTTTGTGGGATGCCACAGTATCCTTGCTGACTCCAAGGACTACCGCGTCCTTTTCCATAAACTGAGGATACAGATCCCGGAAACCGCAGGCCTGCTTGCTGCATCCCGGTGTATTATCCCGTGGATAGAAATACAGGATCACCTTCCGTCCTCTGTATTCTTCCAGTGTGTGCATTTCCCCATTCTGATCCGGCAGGGAAAAGGAGGGCGCCATAATACCAGTCTCTAACATAATTTTCTTCTCCTTTTTTATGTTCTCTATCTTTATACCATATCCTCTGCCGATGCTTTCGTCAAGGAAAACCTTATGAAGGATCAGCTTTTTCCAAGTTCCCAGAACGCTACCGCTCCTGCCGCCGCCACATTCAGGGAATCCACTCCGTGAGACATGGGGATCCGCAGGGTATAATCACAATCTGCGATCGTCTTTTCTCCAAGGCCGTCTCCTTCTGTTCCCAGCACCAGGGCCAGTCTGTCTTCTCTTTTTAGACGCTCATCTGCTATGGAAAGAGACTCTTCCCTAAGGGCCATTGCCGCAGTGGCAAATCCCACCTCCTTTAACAGCCGGAGTCCCTTATCCGGCCAATCTCCCTTAGGAATAAACGTCCAGGGCACCTGAAAAACCGTTCCCATACTCACCCGTGCCGCCCTTCTGTATAAGGGATCACTGCATCCATAGGTCAAAAGGATCCCATCCATATAAAGCGCCGCTGCAGAGCGGAACAGCGCCCCTACATTTGTAGGATTTTCTACCTCTTCCAACACCGCGATCCGGCGTGCCTTTCTTAAGATCTCCTCCACAGAAGGAAGCGTTCTTCTATACATGGCGCACAGCATCCCCCGGGTAAGAGGAAAACCTGTAAGTTCTTTCAGTACTTCAAGTTCCGCCGTATACACAGGGATCTGCCCGCAGCGGGCAAGGATTTCCTTTCCTTCTCCCTGGATATGCCTGGGTTCGGTAAGGACCGATAAAGGAAGATATCCTGCGTCCAAAGCCCGTCCGATCACCTTGGGGCTTTCCGCAATAAATATCCCCTGTTCCGGCTCTCGATAATGAAACAGCTGGTTCTCCGTAAGCCTGGCATAGATATCCAGCTCCGGCGCCTGCAGATCAGAAACTTTAATCACATCAAACATAATTTTATCTTTTTTGTCCTTTCCAAAAGAGAAGGCCCATCCGCCTTCTCAATGTCTGGGATGTGCCTTCATATAAACTTCTCTCATTTTTACCATATTTACGCCCAGATAAATCTGGGTGGTGGATATGTCGGAATGTCCCAGCATTTCCTGCACACTCTTCACATCTGCCCCGTTCTGCAGCATATGTACTGCAAAAGAGTGGCGGAGGGTATGGGGGGTAATGTCTTTTTTTATACCCGCGCCGTCCGCGTATCCTTTTAATACTTTCCAAAAGCCCTGGCGGCTCATTTCCTTGCCGGAACAGTTGGTAAACAGGGCTTCCTCTTCCTGGCCCTTTACAAAAAATCCTCTTGCTTCCTGCATATAACGTGCAAGAGCTGATCTGCTGGCATTTCCGATCGGTATAACACGTTCTTTGCCGTTGTCGTGGCAGGTTACATAACCAAATTTAAGATTCACATCTCCCGTATGCAGATGGATCAGCTCACTAACCCGCATCCCTGTGGCATAAAGCAGCTCCAGCATAGCAGTATCCCGGATCCCTTTGGGAGTGCTTTGATCCGGCTGCTGCAAAAGCAGATCCACTTCCTCCACGGAAAGGATTTCAGGCATCTTTTTTTCCACCTTAGGCGGTTTTAAAAGAAGCGCCGGATTGGAGGCGATCCTTCCCTCATTGAATAGGAACTGATACAGGGCACGGATCGATGCCACACTTCTCGATATGGTGGAAGAAGCCTGATTGTTCTCTTCCATATAGCGAAGGTAGTTCTCCAGATCCAATTCGGTAACTTCCTCCAGACTTTTGATCTTCTTTTCCATTAGGTACGCGCGGAATTTTTTCAGATCCCGCTGATAAGAAATCACTGTGTTATCCGATGTTTTTTTGGTGTTGCGCAAATAATTGATAAATTCCATTACTGTTCTCTCCATCATTCCTGCTTCCTGTTCTTTTACGAAAATAGCCCCCTTCATGTAACCTTTTCGTAAAGAAAACGTAATATTTTTTCGAACAGTTCTATCCCCTCTGTACAATATAAATGTATTATACTTGGTATTTCCCATAAAATCAAATGCTTTTTTCTACATAAACGGTCATAAAATGTGCATTTTTTACACAAAATACCAAATATCGATATACGGTATTTTATTAATACCATATATGGTAGAAATTTTTTTTTACAAAAATTTTAAATTTTTTATTAACATTTCCACTACCAGCGGATTTACATAAGTTTCCCCCAAAACACCTGCCAAAAGCAATAACGCCGTCAATACGAAGAACCCTGTGTACCTGTAGACTTTCTGGGGAAACAGTCCTCTGTTCTTCCATACTTCTCTGGACTGGGTGTAAACTGCCCGAAGGAAATACACCCATACCGGGAGATAAAATAGATACTGGGGAAATATAAGGCCTGCCCCTGCCAGACCTCCGGTTACACCAAACTGGAGCACCGATAGTGTAAGCAGCATCCCGATCTTCATTCCTGCAAGAACAAGTCCTACAACAGCCAAAGGAACACCGAAGACAGAGAATCCGCAGAAAAACGCCAGCAGAAAAAAGCTGCCTCTTATGCGCAGTACTTCCAACAGATACGCAGGCCCCGACACCTCATCTTTGGCAAACGTGCGGATCAGATACATCGACGCGATCGTCTGCTGCTGCCATTTTAGTTTCCACAAGATATTTGGCAGCAGGATCCCCAGCAAAAAGCCGGCAAGAAACAGCCTCCATGCCGGAAAGGTACGTTTTTTTCCTTCCTTCCATATCCTTTTCATAGCTTCACCCTGTACCAGTTTACGAAAATCTCAGACAAATTAGAACATGGGATTTTCTGCATATGAAAAGCCGCACGGAATTTTCCGTACGGCTTTTTATATACATAATAAATATGCTGGTAAGGATCGGCTGTGCTATTTGGCAAAATCTACCGCTCTGCTTTCCCGGATCACATTTACCTTGATCTGGCCTGGATATTCCAGCTCCGCTTCGATCTGCTTTGCGATATCCCTGGCAAGGAGAACCATATCAGAATCACTGACATGTTCCGGCACAACCATAACACGAATTTCCCTTCCTGCCTGAATGGCATAAGACTTATCCACACCTTTGAATTCGTTGGTAATATCTTCCAGCTGTTTCAAACGGTTGGTATAAGTTTCCAGAGTTTCCCGCCTTGCCCCTGGTCTTGCTGCAGAAATGGCATCGGCGGCCTGTACGATACATGCGATCAGGGATTCCGGCTCCACGTCCCCGTGGTGTGCGGCTACTGCGTTTAAGACAACGGCGGATTCTTTGTACTTCTTGCACAGATCCACACCGATCTGGATATGGGATCCCTCTACCTCATGGTCGATGGACTTACCGATATCATGAAGAAGACCTGCACGTTTTGCCACGCGCACATCAACGCCGATCTCTCCTGCCAGAAGTCCGGAAAGCTGTGCCACTTCCACAGAATGCTTAAGGGCATTCTGTCCGTAGCTGGAGCGGAATTTCATCCTTCCAAGAAGCTTGAGGAGTTCCGGATGGATTCCATGGACACCCACTTCCATTGCTGCGGATTCGCCGTCCTCGCGGATCTGCGCTTCTACTTCTTTCTGCGCTTTCTCCACCATTTCTTCAATCCTGGCCGGATGGATACGCCCGTCAACAATGAGCTTTTCCAGGGCTACCCTGGCGATTTCTCTGCGGATCGGGTCAAAAGCCGACAGCACTACCGCTTCCGGCGTATCGTCGATGATCAGGTCCACACCGGTAAGTGTTTCCAGAGTACGGATGTTCCGTCCCTCACGCCCGATGATCCTGCCCTTCATCTCATCACTTGGAAGCTGTACAACGGATATGGTCGTTTCCGCCACATGGTCTACCGCACATTTCTGGATGGCATTGACCACGTATTCTTTGGCTTTTTTGCCGGCGTCTTCCTTTGCCCTGCTCTCCAGCTCTTTGTAAAGCTTGGCAACATCTACCTTGACGTCATCCTCTACAGATCTGAGCAACTCTTCTTTTGCCTGTTCGGAGGTCAGACCGGAAACTCGTTCCAGTTCTTGTACTCCTTTCAGCTCGAGTTCTTCCACTCTCTTTTCTTTCTTTTGCAATTCTGCAATTCTCGCTGTGTACTCAGCCTCTCGCTTCTCTACTGCATCTGCTTTCTTGTCGACAGCCTCTTCTTTTGATAAGACTCTCTTTTCATACTTCTGCAGTTCAGCACGTCGTTCCTTGGTTTCTTTCTCCAATTCGTTTTTTGTACGGAGAGATTCTTCCTTTACTTCCAATAAAGCTTCTCTTTTTTTAGTCTCAGCTGTTTTTAAAGCTTCATCTATTATGCTTCTTGCTTTTTCTTCTGCTGATCCGATCACTTCGGCGTCTTTTTTCACCTTGTTCTCCACAGCAACCTTGCAAGTAACAGGAACCGCAATAAGTAGCGCGACCAACACAGCGACAACAGCAACAATAATTGTCGTGCCTGTCACAGGAGCACCTCCTTATTTAGTTTTCATTGTACATTTACAACAATACAAGTTTATCTGTTTTTGAGAATTATGTCAAGTTTTTCTACCTAATTGTTTTAATTTTTTCGTTTTTTCCCTCAGGAGAAATCATAAATCTTCCGTCTTTGGTTCCCAAGTGATATGAAGTTCTTCCAGAACGGAAAAAATATCGCCGGATTTAAAGCCCCGCCTGGCCAGATAGCCATACAGCCGGCGCATCTGTTTTTCTTCAAGGAGGATACCCGGCTGGTATTTCTTTTCGATTTCTTTTTTTATGATGGTCCTTTCGTCCGGCTCTTCCAGTTCCTCCTGCTCTTCCCAGGCCGCCTGGATGGTAGACAGGCCGACGCCCTTTCCCAAAAGCTCCTGGAAGATCTTCTGCCTGCTTTTGCTGTGGATCCTTGCGGAGATATAATAGGAGGCATACCGCAGGTCATTAAGGTAGCCGAAGGACTTTACATAGGTAACCGCATCTTCTGCTGCTTCCTGGGTAAATCCGGCCTTTTTCAATTTTTCCAGGAGGCCTTTTTCTGTGCGGTCCATATGTTCCAAAAGGCGCAGGGCCTTTTTTCTCGCTTCCCGCCGGTCAGAGGATGTACACATGGATCATTCTTCCTCTTCCCCGAAGGCTTCTTCTGTCAGCGCTTCCTCCTGGGCATCTTCCGGAAGGAGATGATAATGGATCCGTACCTGTTTTTCAATCTCGTCGCAGATCTGCGGATGTTCGCGAAGGAACAGTTTTGCGTTTTCACGGCCCTGGCCGATCTTTTCATCCCGGTATGCGTACCAGGCGCCGCTTTTGTTTACGATGGAGCAGTCTGCCGCCAGATCCAGGATATCTCCTTCTTTGGAGATACCGGTACCGAACATGATATCAAATTCCGCCTGCTTAAAGGGCGGCGCCACTTTGTTTTTTACCACCTTGATGCGGGTATGGTTTCCTACCATCTCTCCGCCCTGTTTCAGGGTTTCTACTTTGCGTACATCCAGACGGATGGAAGAATAGAATTTCAGGGCACGGCCTCCTGTGGTGGTCTCGGGATTTCCGAACATCACGCCTACTTTTTCCCTAAGCTGATTGATAAAAATGACCACACAGTTGGACTTGCTGATCACAGCGGTCAGCTTTCGAAGGGCCTGGGACATCAGCCTGGCCTGCAGGCCCACATGGCTGTCTCCCATATCTCCATCGATCTCGGCCTTTGGGACCAACGCGGCCACAGAGTCTACGATCACAATATCCACAGCTCCGGAACGCACCATGGTCTCGGTGATCTCCAGGGCCTGTTCGCCGTTGTCCGGCTGGGAAATATAAAGATTGTCGATATCCACGCCGATATTTTTTGCATAGACCGGGTCAAGGGCGTGCTCAGCATCGATAAAGCCGGCGATCCCGCCTCTCTTCTGCACCTCCGCTACCATATGCAAAGCCACGGTGGTCTTACCGCTGGATTCCGGTCCGTATATTTCTATGATGCGTCCCTTGGGGATCCCTCCTACACCAAGGGCGATATCCAGGCTTAAGGAGCCTGTAGGTATGGTCTCCACCTGCATGTTGGCACTGTTTTCCCCCAATTTCATCACAGAGCCTTTTCCGTACTGCTTTTCTATCTGTCCGAGAGCCGCTTCCAGGGCTTTCTGCTTTTCTTCATTGATCATGTAATTCTATCTCCTCTATTAATTTTTGTGAACCTATGTTCGTGTTTTCTTTTTACATAGTATTACATTTTCACTTTTGCGTCAAGAACTTCCTAAAAATTCGAGATAAATCTAACGAAAAAAACGCATGCAGTACAAGAACTTTTCTTGTGCTGCATGCGATTAAAGCGATTTTAAAATTCTATCTTATTCTCCGATCAGCCAGTTGTACATCTCTTCATACTGGCGTGCGGAATTGTTCCAGGAGAAGTCTTTTGCCATAGCACGGTCTACCATCTTATTCCACTCGCGCTTCTTGTCATAGAAGATGCGCTCTGCGTTGCGGATGGTATAGAGCATTTCGTGGGCGTTGTAGTTGCGGAAGCTGAAGCCGGTCCCGGTTCCCTCGAATTCATTGTAGGGCTCAACGGTATCTTTTAGCCCGCCGGTCTCTCTTACGATGGGAAGCGTTCCATAGCGCAGGCTCATCAGCTGGCTCAGGCCGCATGGCTCAAAAAGAGAGGGCATCAAAAATGCATCGGCGGATGCGTAAATCCGGTGGGACATAGGCTCATCGTAATAAATCTGTGCGGAAACCTTATCGGAATATTTCCAGTCAAAATGGCGGAACATGTTCTCATAGCGCTCATCTCCAGTTCCCAGTACCACGATCTGTACCGCATCCTGGCAGAGTTCGTCCATGATATAGGCGATCAGATCAAAGCCCTTCTGATCGGTAAGGCGGGATACGATACCGATCATCATCGCCTTCGGATCCTCTGCGAGACCTAGATCTTTCTGGAGCTGGATCTTGTTCTTTACTTTTTCTTTGCGGAAAGTAGTGGCGTTAAAGTTCTTGGTTATATAGGGGTCTGTTTCCGGATTGAAGATATCGTAATCAATGCCGTTTACAATGCCCCTTAAGCTGTTGGACCGGGCACACATTAATCCGTCAAGTCTTTCTCCATAGAATGGAGTCTTGATCTCTTCCGCATAGGTATTGCTCACGGTTGTGATGGCGTCTGCGAAGACGATGCCGCCTTTCAGGAAGTTAGCGTCTTTATACGCTTCCAGCTTGTCCGGGGTGAAATAATAATCGGACAGGCCGGTAATGCTCTTTACCGTTTTTACATCCCATACACCCTGGAATTTCAGATTGTGGATGGTCATGATGGTCTTGATCCCCCAGAAGAATTCGTTTTGCTGGAAGGTATCATGCAGGTACACCGGAACCAGACCGGTCTGCCAGTCATGGCAGTGGATGATGTCCGGACGGAAGCCGATCACCGGAAGCACGGAAAGGACTGCCTTGGAGAAGAAGGCAAATTTCTCCAGATCCCAGGGTACGCCGTCATAAGGCTTGGGGCCGCTGAAATAGTATTCATTGTCGATGAAGTAAAATTTGATGCCGTCATACTCCATCTGCATGATCCCTACATAACAGTTTTTATATCCCAGATCCATATAAAAATGGGTGATATATTCCATTTTATCCTTCCACTCCTGCTTCATGCAGGCGTATTTGGGAAGAATCACACGGATATCAAAATAGTTTTTGTCAAAGCACTTGGGCAGTGCTCCTGCTACGTCGGCAAGCCCGCCTGTCTTGATAAATGGTACAGCCTCTGATGTTGCGAATAATATCTTCTTCATTCCGTAATTACCCCTCCTTAGTAACTTACTTTTACGAAAGAGCTTTCGCCCTTGATTATTTCTTTATTATACCGCAAAACTCTATTATTGGAAAGAGTGATTTTTATATTCAAGTCTGATCTTATCCGCGATAAGTGCAATAAATTCGGAGTTTGTGGGCTTTCCTTTTCCTGTGCTGACCGTATAGCCGAACAAAGCATCGATGGTATCCATCTTTCCCCTGCTCCATGCCACTTCGATGGCATGGCGGATGGCACGTTCCACCCGGCTTGGGGTCGTCTGGTGCTTTTTTGCTATAGTAGGATATAGGATCTTGGTAATAGAATTGAGCATCTCCATATCGTTAACGGATAATATGATGGCATCCCGCAGATACTGATACCCTTTTATATGTGCCGGCACACCGATCTCATGGATCACATTGGTCACATCGGTCTCCAGATTTGGTCTCTTATATGTAGCCGTTTCCTCTGTTCCGTTCTGGCGGGTAACTTCACGGGCTTTTTTCTCTGTAGCCCGGCGGACATGTTTGATCCGGTTGAGCAGCATCCGGTTGTCAAAGGGTTTAAGCATATAATAATCTGCCCCCAGATTAAAGGCATCCTCTGTGATCCTCTCCTGCCCCACCGCAGAAACTACAATAAAAGACGGAATTTTCTTAAGGCTGGGATCGTGTCCGAATTTCTCCATAACGGAGAGTCCGTCTACTTTTGGCATAATAATGTCCAGCACTACCACGTCCGGTTCTTTTTCTTTTATGATTTTACATATTTCTTCCCCATTATGGGCTTTTCCTACCAATTCAAGCTCTGTGTCCTCTTCGATCAGCCTGCTTAAAAGTTCTACCATTTTTTCATTATCGTCTGCAATCGCCACGTTTAGTTTTCCCATGAGGCTATCCTCCTAAATACATCCTTCAAATTTATGCAAGTAATTTCGGCGCCATTCGGTATCCTCTTGCACATCAAAAATATTATAGTGGAACGCAGATGACGAAATCAAGCCGAAACTGAGAGAAACCGGGCATTTTCGTACGACAAAAAACGGGGTTTTTCCCCGTTTTTCGTACGATTTTTTCTATCTTCCCAGCCCTTCCAGCATGGTTTCTGCAAAAATGCCGTAACCGCTTGTGGAATCCTGTACAAAAACATGGGTAATGGCTCCTATGAATTTTCCGTTCTGTACCACAGGGGTTCCAGACATACCTTGCACGATCCCTCCTGTGGCCTCCAAAAGCCTTTGATCGGTAATATGGATCACAAAGCTTTTGTTGGTATCCTCGTGGTTCATATCGATTCTCGTGATTTCTGCTGTATATTCCTCAACTTTGCCGTCTATACTGCACAAAACCCCAGCCGGCCCGGTGGTGATCTCCTGCTTATATCCTACAGGCATCTGCCGCAGTTCTATATTTTCGCCTATATTTCCGTTAAAGGTTCCGTAAATGCCATTTTTTGTGTTTAAAGAAATACTTCCGATAATATTGGAAGAATCATAATGGATCAGTCCGGACAGTTCCCCCGGATAGCCGTCGCTGCCCTTTTGGATGCCCAGTATCTGGGCCTGGTACAAAGCACCGTCTTTTATGCTCAAAAGCTCTCCTGTATCCACGTCGCTGATCCCATGTCCCAATGCCCCGTAGCGGCCTTCGCTGTCCACAAAAGTCAGAGTACCGATTCCCTGGGTATCGTCCCGCACCCAGATCCCCAGTTTATATTCTCCCTGGGTATCTTTTACAGGCGTAACAGATACCGGGATCGTCTCCTCGCCCCGCTTTATATCCAGGACCACCTCTTCTCCATCCAGAGTTTTCAGATCATCCATTAATTCCTTTTTCGTGGAGATCTCCTGGTCATTAAAGGCTACAATGTAATCTCCCGGCTTTACAAGGTTTTTTGCCGGCTCCTGGGCAGTACCGGACTGGGAAAGGATCTCTCCCGTATCTATGATCAGCACGCCCTGTGTCTCCATATAGATTCCCACAGAGCTGCCGCTTACCAGCACATTGGAGCTTTTGGCAGGGGTTACCTTGATCTCCTTAAAAGGGATCAGCCCAAAAAGACGGCAGGGGATCCGATAGCTTCCCTCCTGGGAAACGGTTATCGTATCTCCAAATCCCAAAAGGGGATGGTCCAAAAGTTCCCGCACATCCTGGCTTCTTCCCTGGGCTACATGGAGCTCATCGGGTATTTTCCGGTCCAGATACCGCCACCCGGACCAGCCTATAGCCAAAAGATCGATTCCCAGGCACCAAAGCACAAAACGCCGGTATTTTCTCTTTCTGTTCATTTTGTCACATCCTTTACCTTGATTTCCTCCCTTCTGCAAAAAAAGAGAGGATTTCCTTCCGGCTCATCCTCTCTTAGTATGCGGTAAAAGCATTTATTTCAGTCTTGTATTTTTATGTACCTGTGCCAATTCTTTCATTTCTCTGGCATTTTCCACCACTGCGGGGGTGATTTCCGCACCGCCCAAAAGCCTTGCCAGTTCCCGGATCGAATCCTCTCCATATAAGGGATGGATCTGGGTGATGGTTTCCGTCCCTTTGAGATGCTTCTCGATCTCAAAATGGGTATCTGCCATGGCTGCGATCTGGGGCAGATGGGTAATGCACAAAACCTGATGGTGTCTTCCGATCACATCCATTTTTTCCGAGACTTTTTGAGCTGTCCTGCCGCTGATCCCGCTGTCGATCTCATCAAAGATCAGGGTTTCTATATGGTCCCGGTCTGCCAGGATCGCTTTTATAGCCAGCATGATCCTGGAAAGCTCTCCTCCGGATACGATCTTTCCCAAAGGCTTTAAGCTTTCTCCCGGATTGGTGGAAATCCGGTATTCCACATAGTCGCCTCCGTTTTCGGTGATCTTTTTCTTTTATTCAAAATGGATCTGGAAATCCACATCCAGAAAATTCAGATCCTTAAGGCCGGCTATGATCTTGTTTTTTAGATCCTCTGCATATTCTTTCCGGATTTTTGAAAGTTCATCCCCAAAAAGCTGTAATTTTTTTTCTGCCTTTTTCAGCTGTTCCTTTGCTTCCTGGAATTTTTCGTCAAATTTGTTGATGACCTCCAATTTTTGTTCCTGTGCTTCTTTGTAAGCCAATATCTCTTCGATGCTTTGTCCATATTTGGATTTCAGGCCATTGATGGTATCCAAACGTCTCTCTACTTCATAAAAAGCGGCATCGTCAAAGGTCATCTCATCCAGGTAAGAAGATAGATCCCGGTTAAAGTCGTTCAAAAGCCCCTCGATCTCCTCCAGGGTATGGTAAAAGCCCAGAAGTTCTTCATCGTACTCAATGACCCGGCCCAATTCTCTAATAGCCTGGCCCAGCTGCTCTCCTGCGCCTTCTCCCTCGCTGCCTGCTGCTCCATGGACGATCTGGAGGATCTCCAGTATCTTTTTTCCGTTGACCAGCTTCTTGTACCGTCGTCCCAGTTCTTCGTCCTCTCCTGGGATCAGGCGGGCTTTTTCGATTTCTCCCACCTCAAACTCCAGGAAGGCTTTTTCCCGATTTCTCTGTTCCTCGTTCATATCCAGGGAAGAAAGCTCCTGCAGGCACTTTTTATAGGTTTCATAGGCAGCTTTTACTTTTTCTTTAGCCGGAGAGATCCGCTCCCGTCCATAAATATCCAGGATCTCCAGCTGCTTATCTCCATACAAAAGAGATTGATGCTCATGCTGTCCGTGGATGTCCAAAAGACAGGCTGCCGCCCCTTTCATCTGCCCTACTGTGCTGGTCTGGCCATTGATCTTGCTGATGCTCCTGCCGTCCATGATCTTTCTGGATAAAAGGAGCTGACCCTCTTCCAGTTCAATGTCCATCCCGGCAAGTGCTTCCCTGGCGCTCTCATCTGTCACCTCAAAGAGCAGTTCCACCAAAGCGTAGGGCGCGTTCTCCCGGATCATATCTTTGGAGATCTTTCCGCCCAGGATAAGCTGCATAGATCCCAGAAGAACAGACTTTCCTGCGCCAGTCTCTCCTGTAAGGATATTCAGCCCCGGTCCGAATTCCATCTCCGCTTCCTCTATCAGTGCAAGATTTTTCACATGAAGCTGAAGTAACATATCTTCTCTCCTATTCCTTTTTTCCCAGAATGAGGGTAAGCTTTTCTTTTACATCCTCCGCCTGGCCGGCAGACTTGGTCACACACATGACCGTATCGTCTCCGGCGATGCAGCCTAATATTTCCTGCCATTCCAGCGCGTCCAAAGCCGCAGCCACTCCCATTGCCATGCCGGGATAGGTTTTGATCACTACGATATTTTGTCCGGTATCGATCCCGGTAAGGGCATCATGGAGGACTCTGGTGTACTTATCCCCAAGGCTTGAGGAAGCCTCTTTTAATATGGCATACCGGGACTTTCCATCCCGGCCGGTTACCTTGGTCATTTTCAAGGCGCGTATGTCTCTGGATACGGTGGCCTGGGTTACTTTAAAGCCTGCCTCGTTGAGCTTTTGGGCAAGCTCTTCCTGTGTATCGATATCGTACTGCTGTATTAGTTCTCTTATTTTTTCATGTCTGGCTACTTTCACCTGGAACCTCCTAATTGCTGCCCATCTTCTGTCTCAGCACTTCTACAAAATTCAGATGGTTCAGTTTCAAAATCTTTGTGCTCACATCCGATCTTTTGATCTCGATCCGGTCTCCCGTTACCATGGGAATGGTGGCGTCCCCGTCAAAGGAAGCCAGCCCGTTTTCCTGCTGCCGGCGCCGGCCTTCCCCGATCTCCACAGTGATCACATCCTGGGGCGGAAAAATAATGCTCCGGATATTCAGGGTATGGGGAGCGATAGGCGTCATGATCATCATAGACGCGCCGGGTGATACGATAGGACCGCCGGAGGAAAGGCTGTATCCGGTGGATCCCGTAGGCGTGGAAATGATAATACCGTCTGCATTGTAGGAATTCAGGTATTCCTGATTTACATAGTTGTTAAAACGCACCACTCTAAGGGGGCCGTCCCGGCCGATCACAATATCATTCAGGGCAATATCGCTTCCCAGCATCTGGTCTCCCCGGTAGACCGTCCCTGTGAGCATCATCCGCTCCTCCACTTCATACTTTCCGGTCATCAGCTTATCCAGTGCCGGATAAAGAGACTGCTTGTCTACTTCAGCCAAAAAGCCCAGGTTTCCCAGATTGATCCCGATCAGGGGAATTTCCCTGCGGACCACATCCCTGGCAGCCTGCAGCAGGGTTCCATCGCCCCCCAGGACGATGATGCACTGGGTGCCTTGGGGGATAAGGGCCGGATCGGTATAGTGATAGGGGCCGTTCAGCTTTCGGCTGGCCAGCTGTACCTGGCACTCTCTGCCATGGGATTTCAGATATTCGGTGATCATCCCGGTTATCGTAAGATTTTTGTCTTTGTCGCTGTTTGTTATAATATAAAACTTGTCCATAACCCCATGCTTCCTTAGTCCAATTCTCCGTGTGCTTCCTTTACCACTGCTTCTATGGAAATCGTATCCGGCAGACGCACCTGCGTCCCTTCTTCTCTTTTTTTCAGATGGAGCAGATACTCAATATTGCCTTCTGGTCCTTTGATCGGGGAAAAGGACAGATGCAGAGGCTGCATCCAGATTCCCATTGCATAGGATACAACCGCGCGGATCACTTCCTGATGCACCGCCGGGTCCCGGACAACTCCTTTTTTTCCAACCTTTTCTCTTCCGGCCTCAAATTGGGGCTTGATCAGGCATACGATTTCCCCCTCCTCCGTCAGGAGATTCCTTACCGGGAGCAAGACCTTGGTAAGGGAAATAAAGGACACGTCTATGGAAGAAAATTCCACCTTTTCTTCTATGTCTTCCGGAAGGACATAACGGATATTGGTTTTTTCCATGCATACCACGCGCGGGTCATTGCGCAGCTTCCAGTCCAGCTGCCCGTATCCCACATCTACCGAATACACCTTAGACCCGTGATTTTGCAGCATACAGTCTGTAAAACCTCCTGTGGAGGCCCCTACATCCATGCACACTTTGCCTTCCAGGGAAATCCCGAAATTTTTCATGGCTTTTTCAAGCTTTAATCCGCCCCTGCTCACATAGGGAAGCAGGTTTCCTCTCACTTCGATCTGAACGGTTTCCGGAAACATGGTCCCCGCCTTGTCTTCTTTTTGTCCGTCCACGTAAACTTCGCCGGCCATGATGCAGGCTTTGGCCTTCTCCCTGGAGGGGGCAAGGGAACGTTCCGTCATTAGGACATCCAGTCTTTTTTTCATGCTATTCCTCGAATTCTTCTATTGCCTGAAGGATACGGCGGGCAGACAGGCCGATCCTGTCATAAAGGCTTTCCACCTCTCCGTGGTGGACAAATCTGTCCCAGATAGCCACAGGCAGGACTCTAACCTGGGGATGGCAGGACTCCATATAGGCAGCCACATGTTCTCCGAATCCTCCGCTTTTTACATTTTCTTCTACAGTTACAAATATCCGATGGTCTTTTGCCAATTCGTCAAGGAGTGCCGTATCCATAGGCTTTACAAACCTTACGTTCACAAAGGTAGGATCCGCCCCTGTCTGCCTCAGCCCATCCAGAACCTGTTCACAGATTTTAACCATGTTTCCTACGCCCAGGATCGCCAGTTTTTCTCCCCTGTGCAGGATCTCACTTTTTCCCAGGGCGATCGGCTCCTTGTATTCCGAAAGGCCCTCATAAGCCGTGCCCCTTGGGTAGCGCAAAGCCACCGGTCCGTTATAGGAAACGGCAAACTTGAGCATTTCTTCCAGTTCCCATCCGTTTTTGGGCGCCATCACGGTCATGTTGGGCATCATGGTAAGATAGGAAAGATCAAAACAGCCCTGATGGGTTTCTCCGTCTGCGCCTACCAGACCCGCCCGGTCCACTGCAAGGATCACATGGAGCTTCTGCATACATACGTCGTGAAGGATCTGGTCTACCGCTCTCTGAAGAAAAGACGAGTAGACTGCCGCCACAGGGATCATCCCTCCCAGTGCCAGCCCTGCTGCAAAGGTAACGGCATGTTCTTCCGCGATCCCCACGTCAAAAAACCGCTCCGGATACGCTTTTTGAAATTTCAAAAGGCCCGTTCCCTCAGGCATGGCAGCCGTGACTGCGGTAAGCCTTTTCTGGCTTTTCCCCAAACGTACCATGGTTTTTCCGAAAATGTCCGTATACGTAGGAGCTTTTTTTTCTGAAAGAGGCTTCCCGGTCATAATATCAAAGGGGCCGGTTCCATGGAAACGGTCCGGATGGGTGCTGGCCGGAACATAGCCTTTTCCTTTTTTCGTCAGCACATGGACCACTACCGGTCCTTCCACCCTTTTTGCCTCGTTGAACAGCTTCATCATCTGGCGCATATTGTGTCCGTCCACCGGTCCCAAGTAGGTAAGTCCCATATTTTCAAAAAGCATTCCCGGGATGAACAGCTGCTTGATGCTGCTTTTGGTCTTGCGCACAGTATCCACAATGGCCGTTCCCACTCCCGGGATCTTGGTGAGCTTTTTTGTCACATTCAGCTTGATCCCGGTATAGGCTTCTGCGGTCCGGAGGGAACTCAGATAAGTTGATATCCCTCCCACATTTGGAGAAATGGACATACTGTTGTCGTTTATGATGATAATAAAATTTGTTTTCAGTTCTGCGGCATTGTTCAGTGCCTCATAGGCCATACCGCCGGTGAGGGCGCCGTCGCCTATAACAGAAACCACATAATGCTTCTGGCCCAGGATATCCCGTGCCCTCACATACCCCAGCCCTGCGGAAACGGAGTTGGAACTGTGGCCTGTATCAAAGGCATCACAATCGCTTTCGCTTCTTTTTGGGAAACCGCTTAGGCCGCCCTCCTTGCGAAGGGTTGCAAAAGCATCCTTTCTTCCGGTCAGGATCTTGTGGGTATATGCCTGGTGGCCAACATCCCATATAAGCTTATCCTCTGGAAAATCCAGCACGTTATGAAGGGCGATGGTAAGTTCCACCACCCCAAGATTGGAGGCCAGATGTCCCCCGGTGCTGCTCACCGAGCGGATCAGCATGCCACGGATCTCCTCCGCCAGGGCAGGAAAATCTGCCAGGGGGATCTTATGGATGTCATTTGGCTTTTTTATCTTTTCCAGAATCATTTGTATCCTTCTTTCATTTTCTGCGGCTGACCAGGGATTCCACCAGCAGACACAGAAATTCATTTTTTTGTTCCAGACCATTTAGAATGTCCAGTGCCTCTTTTGACAGTTCTTCGGTCCTTTTGGATGCCTCCTCTATTCCGTACAGTGTTACATAGGTGATCTTATGGTTTTTTTCGTCGCTTCCCACCGGTTTCCCCAGTTCTTCTTTGGTGCTGATCACATCCAGGACATCGTCCCTGATCTGAAAGGCAAGGCCGATATTTCCGGCGGCACGCTGGATAAGGGCTGTCTTTTCCTCATCTGCTCCGGCAAGCACCGCTCCTGTCATCATAGAGGCTTCGATCAGGGCAGACGTCTTGTGCCGGTAAATATAATCCAGCATCTCTCTATCCAAAGGCTTTCCGTCATTTTCCACGTCTACACTCTGTCCGCCCAGCATTCCATAAAGGCCGGTTTTTGCCGCCATGATCTTCATGGCGGTTATCACCCTTTCCTTCTTTTGGGTAAGAGCAAAGGCCTGCAGCATCGTTTCATAAGCATAATTTAAAAGGGCCACTCCCCCAAGCACTCCCATCGCTTCCCCGAATACCCGGTGGGTCGTAAGTCTGCCTCTGCGATAATCGTCATTATCTATGGCAGGAAGATCATCGTGGATCAGCGAATGGGTATGGATCATCTCGATCGCCGCAGCAAAAGGCTCCGCCAGTTTTTCCTCCCCTCCAAACAAGCGGCAGGTTTCCATAAGGAGCAGAGGGCGGATCCGTTTTCCTCCCCCGCACATGCTGTAATTCATGGCTTTCGCCATGGCGGCCTGAAAACCTTCTTCCTTAGGAAGAAAACCCTGAATGATCCCTTCAATCTCTTTGACTTTTTTTTCTAATTCAGTTTGAAAATTCACTTAACGTCCCATCCTCATTCATCTGCAGCATTTTCTTTTCCACTGTGTCCAGCTTCTCGCTGCAGTATTTTAGTGATTCCATACCTTGTTTATAAAAGCGGAAGGATTCTTCCAGGGATGTCTCCCTTTCCTCCAGCTTCTGAGCCAGCGTATCCAGCTCCTTGAACGCTTCTTCTATGGTTTTCTCTTCTGCTTTTGTCTCTTCTGTCATATTCTTTTTTCCTCCCTGATCTCCTGTACCGATGCGCGGATCTCTCCGTCTGTCACCGCGATATTTAGGATTTCTCCCGGGGTCACTTCTTTTATACTGGTCACTGTATGATTCTTTTCATTGGAAACATAGGAAAAGCCCTGATTCAATTTCCGAAGGGGAGAGAGTCCCTGGAATTTTTCCAGATAAATGGACAGTCTGCTCCGACGGTCAAAAAGCTTTCCTTCCATACCGGCCTGCATTTTTTCTTCCAGATCCGCAAGATACTGGCGCATCTCCCTAAGCCGGCTCTGGGGGCTTAAATACTGCATCCGCATCTGATACTGGGACATTTTGCTTTTATATAGTTCCATCCGGTTCTGCATCGCTCTTTGTATCCGTTCTCTAAATGCCCCTGCCGTTTCCAGCACACTGCGGTAATCGTCCACTGCCAATTCTGCCGCGGCAGAAGGAGTCGGCGCCCGCAGATCCGCTGCAAAATCCGCGATAGTAAAGTCTGTCTCATGGCCCACCGCCGAGATGATCGGCGTTTGGCACTCAAAAATAGCCCGTGCCACTTTTTCTTCGTTAAAAGCCCAGAGATCCTCTATGGAACCGCCGCCCCGTCCGATGATGATCACATCTACGCCTGCTTCATCCAGCATGCGGATACCCTTTACGATACTGTCAGCTGCGCCTTCTCCCTGTACCAGGGCAGGATACAGGATGATCTGAAGGAAGGGATTCCTCCGCAGAGAGATGTTCCGTATGTCCTGTACGGCGGCACCGGTGGGCGCGGTCACAACCCCCAGCTTTTTGATAAATCTGGGGATCGGCTGCTTGTACTCCTGGGCAAACATGCCCATCTCTTCCAACTCCTGCTTAAGCGCAAGAAAGCGCTCATACAGAGCGCCTGCCCCTTCCAGGGTGATTTCTTTTACATAAAGCTGGTATCTCCCGTCACGCTCGTATACGTCCACCGTACCTTTGGCAATGATCTTGTCCCCGTCTTTCATCCGAAAAGAAAGGCCCCGCCGGTTTCCCGCAAACATTACACAGCTTAGAACGCCGGTTTCGTCTTTCAAAGAGAAATAAATGTGTCCGCTGGTATGATATTTTAAATTTGATACTTCTCCTTTTACAGCTAGTTTCTGCAGAAAAAAGTCCTGCACAAACATATTTTTCACATACCGGTTTACCTGCCCTACGGAATAAACCCGGTTTTTCAGCATCCCCTCCCGGGGCAGAGAGGCAGTTCCGGAAAACTCTCTTTCTTTCATGCTTCCTCTGCTACCTTGCCAAGTATTCCGTTTACGAAAGAGCCGGAGGTTTCTCCGCCAAAGCGCTTGACCAGTTCTACGGCTTCGTTGATGGCCACGCCTACCGGCACGTCCGGATCATATTTCAGCTCATAGACTGCAAGGCGCAGGGCGGTCAGGTCTACCCGGCTCATACGTTTGGTCTTCCAGCCATGGCTGTGTTCATTTAAGATCTGGTCGATCTCTTTTAAATGTTCCAGCACATGCTGATATTTTTCTTCCATATAAGCCTGGTCTTCTTCTTTGAGATCCTCAAGGCTTTCAAAATAAAGAGAAAGCTGCTGGGGCATTTCTTCTTTGGAATTGAACTGTGTCATGAACAGCAGCTTAAAAATATGTTCTCTTTGTTCTCTTCTTCCCATAGTTTCCTCCTAATATAGAAAAAAGGAAAGGTTTACTTTCCTTTTTCGTTCTCCATGTCTACACTGGCGATCCTGATATTTACATCTGCCACTTCCAGGCCTGTCATATTTTCGATGGAGGTTTTTACTTTGTCCTGGACCTTCTTGCTGGTCTCCAGGATATTTTTGCCGAATTCGATGTTCAGTGTCAGATCTACGGTGACCACGCCTTCCAGAACGGTTACTTTAACACCTTTGGAAAGGCTCTTCATCCCCAGCTTGCTCACCAGCTCGTTGGTAATGTTGCCGCCCATGGAAGCTACGCCTTCCACTTCCGTGGCTGCCAGCCCGGCGATCATAGCCACTACCTCATCTGCGATCTTCACTTCTCCGATCCCTCCTACATCCTGTATCTTATAAGTTGTTCTCTTTTCTGCCATGCTAAACCCTCCTACGGATAAGGGATGGCCCTCTTGTCAGGGCCGCCCGTTTCTATCGTTAATAGTCTAAGCTTATTATAGCAAAAGGGAAAATAAATGAAAAGGGTTTATTTACTGAATTCTGTCAAGATAAGTCCCGGATTTCGATCCAGGGTCATGCCCACACTCCAGGCATTAATAAACAGAAGCAGCGGGTTTCCTTTTAAATCGGTGACTTTCTTCATATCGGAGGTTCCGGTGATCTTGTCCACGTTCACTTCCTCCTTGTTGGCGATCCAGCGGATATGCTCGTATGGCAGGTTTTCCAGGCGGATCTCCACATTGTACTCATTTTCCAGACGGTACTTCAGCACATCAAACTGCAGCACGCCTACCACGCCCACGATGATCTCCTCCATACCGGTATTCAGCTCCTGGAAGATCTGGATGGCACCTTCCTGGGCGATCTGATTGATCCCCTTTACAAACTGCTTTCTTTTCATGGTATCGATCTGGCGCACCCTTGCAAAATGTTCCGGGGCAAAGGTAGGGATCCCCTCAAAAGCAAATTTTTTTCCTGGGGCACAGATGGTATCTCCAATGGAAAAAATACCCGGGTCAAAAACACCGATGATGTCTCCCGCATAGGCCTCGTCTACCACATGGCGCTCCTCTGCCATCATCTGCTGGGGCTGGAGAAGGCGCATTTTTTTGTCGCCCTGGACATGGTAAACTTCCTGGGAGGCCTGGAATTTTCCGGAGCAGATCCGCATAAAGGCGATCCGGTCTCTGTGGGCCTTGTTCATATTGGCCTGGATCTTAAACACAAAGGCAGAAAAATCGTCGGACATGGGATCGATCTCCCCGGCGTCTGACAGTCTGGGAAGAGGGGATGTAGTCATCTTCAAAAAATGCTCCAAAAATGTTTCCACACCGAAATTGGTCAGGGCAGAACCGAAAAACACCGGCGTCAGGTTTCCCTTGTCCACCTGCTCCTGATCAAAATCCGCGCTGGCGCCGTCTAAAAGTTCGATCTCCTCCAAAAGCTGCTCTTTTTGTTCCGGATCCACTACCTCAGAAAGTCTGGGCTCATCAATACCGATCTCTTCTATCACGCCTTCCTTTGTTCCTTTCTGGGTGTCTGAAAAGATCAGCACTTTTTTGGTGTTCCGGTCATATACGCCGCGGAATTTCTTTCCGGAACCGATGGGCCAGTTGACCGGGCAGGTGGCAATACCCAGTTCTTTTTCGATCTCATCTAAAAGGTCAAAGGTATCGTTGGCATCCCGGTCCATTTTATTGATAAAAGTAAAGATAGGAATGTGGCGCATCACACAGACCTTAAACAGCTTTCTGGTCTGGGCCTCTACGCCCTTGGATCCGTCTATGACCATCACGGCAGAATCCGCAGCCATCAGCGTCCGGTAGGTATCTTCTGAGAAATCCTGGTGTCCCGGGGTATCCAGGATATTGATGCAGTAACCCTCATAATGGAACTGGAGTACAGAGGAAGTAACGGAAATTCCTCTTTCTTTTTCGATCTCCATCCAGTCCGATACTGCATGGCGGGCAGTGGCCTTGCCTTTCACGCTTCCTGCAAGATTGATCGCTCCGCCATACAGCAGAAATTTTTCTGTGAGAGTAGTTTTGCCGGCATCCGGGTGGGATATTATGGCAAAGGTTCTTCTTTTTTCTATTTCTTTCGTATACTTCGACACGTTTTGCCTCCTATACTTTCCTTTCACTTCTTTACAACAGTCCTATTCTAGTATATGAAATACCCGGCTGTCAAGGAGATTTCCTTTCCCGGAAGGGCTTTTCTTAATCGTAGATCCCTTCTGTGTCAATCTCATAGTCCTCATAGACGGGAGCGGCGGTTTCGCTGTCTGACGACATCCCGGTCTCTTCGCAGCCGCCGCTGTCTGATCCGTCTGAGGTTTCTTCATAAGCAGCGGTTTCCTGAGAATCTTCTTCGCCCTCATTTAGGGAGGAAATGATGATATTTTCCGCCGCAACTCCGGTTTTCCGCTTTACGATATCCTCGATCTGCGCCCTTTGGGCGTCCTCCAAAGGGATATCGGGAACTACTACATCTGCGGTCTCCCCAGTAAGATTTACCACCACGTTTTCAAAGCCCTTGGCATTTAAAAGCAATTCGGCAGCGGCTTCTTTTTCCGTAAGCTCGGTCATGGACACCATGGTATTGATCGCCTGCTGCTTCTGTTCATCTGCGATGTCCTGGTTATTGATGATCTCCTGGAGATCTGCTTTATTCTGGGAACGGATCTGCTCTCTGCTCAGCTTTGCCTGGGCGGCAAAATTGGAAGAGCCGGTAAGTACTGCTTCCCCTGGTGTGCTGTCATCCTCTGTGGAATAAGTATCCTCCCCGCCATCCGTCCCGTTCTCATCCAAAAGGGCCGTCTCATCGGTCAGATCGTAGGCGGTTTCCTCAAGGATGCTGCTGGAATCTGTACTTGCCTCCGTATCCCCAAATCCTAAGTCCGCATCTGCAAAATTCAGGTATCCGGCTACTGCGATCAAGATGGCCAGAGAGGTAATGATTACCTGATTCTTTTTCATGATCTTTTTCACTTTTTCTCTCCTCATTTCATTTTCATTACTTTTATTTTATGGGCATCTATCTGAAATAATGCCATAACCGCCTGCTGAATATTCTGTACAGTCACAGAATTGTCCGCTCCTTCTGCGGCGATCAGCACTCCGGTAACCTTCGTTCCTTCTCCGGTATCAAATCCCATGGCGTCTTTTTCCTGTCCTGTCATTAAAAGCACCTGTACCCTTCCCACTCCTTCCACCTTCTCCAGAATAGACTCCAGTTTTTTCTCAAGATCTGATCCCAGTGTCTCCTGCTCCTCCCCACTCTCCCAAAAGGATGCCTGTGTATCTTTGGGTTCCTCCTTTGCTGTAGGCAGAGAGAGTACCGCCAGAAGCAGTCCCAGGATCAGCAGCGCCGCCCACTGCTGCCATCCCATCTTCTTTAACAAGGATCTTATATTGATCTTTTCCGATTTCAAAGGATGCTTCCAGCTCATTCTCGATCCTCCTTTCCATTTCTTTATCTGGTTCTTCCTGAAAATACAGGAGCACTTCTATCCTCCCCTCTTCTATATCTACGGAGGCATCTGTAAGGGGTATTCCACTTTCTTTTAATTTCTCTGTGATCTTTTCTTTGCTCTCCCATTCATAGCCTTTTTCCAGATAAAACTCCTGAAGGTCCTTCAGCTCCTCCTTTTCCCTTAAGGCAGATTCCTCTTTATAATTCCTCTGGAACTCCTGCCACAGCTCCCCGCTTTTTCCAAATATAGAAAGTACCGGCGTGCTAAGCATGATGATCAGCAAAAGGCCCATAAAAAAACGCACATAACGCTGGTATTTTCCATCCGGCACCAGGTGGAGGAGTGCTGTAAACAGGATGTAAAAAACCGCCAGGTTTCGGATCCACATATAAAGTTCTTCTTTCACGCCCCACCTCCAAAGCTTACTGCAAGGATCATAAAGGTCAGCATACATAAGACTTCCGCAGTGATCATGATGCGCAGCAAAAGGGCACAGCCCTCTCCCATCGTCCCCAGACAGCCCACAATGCGCTTGTCAGATACAGGCTGGGCTGCCGCCGCCAGAAATTTATAGGACAAGGAAGTGACCATGCATCCCATCACCGGCCTGAGTCCTGTGAGAAGAAGAACAGCCAGCGCGGCGATCCCCAGGCTGTTCCTTACCAATACCGCACTGGTCACCACCAGCTCGGTCACCATGTTTACCACATTGCCCACCCCCGGCAGAGCGGCAGCGGTCTTCCCCACCGCAGTCCGCTTCAGGGAATCAATCACCGGGGCCACCATGGCCCTTACGATCTGCAGGCCTGCCACAAAGCCCAGAAGGGTTCTCAGGCCCCAGGATACCCCGGTATTTAAAAGTTCCGCTAATTTTCCCAGCATCTCCTCCCTGGACAAATGGTTCACCAGTTCCAAAAGGACATAGAGATTTACCGCCGGCAGGAGCAGTGTGAGAAGGGCCCACTGGATCAGCCAGACCAGCATCAGGATCCCCTGATAAAAAACGGCCGCTGTAGAGGCGCCTGAGGAAGCTGCCACGGCCATAAAATATGCCGGCGACAGCACCTGCATAAAGCCGGTAAGCCAGGTGAGGCTTTCTTTCAGGGATCCGCTCATATCCAAAAAGGATTCCATCAAAAGGATAAACAGCAGCAGATACACCACATAAAAACTTACCTCTGTGATCTGTCCGTTTTCAAAAACCGCCGCAAAATTTGCGAAGATCGCCGCGATCAGTACCAGCAGGAGGATCTGCAGAAACAGTTCTTTTTCTTTTTCAAAATAAGAAAAAAAGAGGCTGTGCAAAAGTTCCTGCACCGCCTCCTTTGAAAACGTTTCCTCTCCGCTGATCAGCTTTTTGGCCAATTCCAAAAAAGAAAAGCTGTCTTCCCCCAGCATCTCATCCATCATATCCTGTACCTGTGTAAGGTCCATTTCCCCCAGAAGTTCCTCTTCTATAGAGCTTTCCCCAAAAGCCTCCTCCCTCTGACCGTCTATTTCTGTCTCTCCATACACCGGCCGTACACTTATGCAGAGCAGAAAAAAAAGAAAAAAGAAAAAGCCCCTGACGCTCATACCAGGAACTCCTCGATCGTATCTAATAAGGCCAATAAGATCGGCATACTCACCACCATAATAGACAATTTGCAGAACAGTTCGATCTGCGCTCCTGTGGCCTGGTGTCCGGCGTCCTTACAGATCCCGGAGGTAAACTGGCCGATATAGGTGATCCCGATCATCTTCATCAAAGCGGCCACATATTCGCTGTTGATAGGAAGGCTCTCCCGGATCCTTCCCACAGCCTGAAACAGATAGTTCAATTTTCCCACAGCCAGAGCCAGGATCAGGATCCCGATCCCCATGGTGATAAAACAGGCATATTCGGGCTTTGTCCCTTTCAGCAAGAATCCCAGCATCACACCGCCTGCTCCTAAAAGAGAGATTTTTATAATGTCCATACTGCCTCCTATAAAGTGAATAACTGCTGAATGCTTTCAAAGAGGTCATAAATATAAGGAACGATCCAGAACAGTACGATCAATAATCCGGCAAGGCTGACCAGAAAAGCCTGTTCTTCCCTGCCGCTGTGCTTTAGTATCTGGGAGAGAACAGAGACCAGGATACCCACCGCTGCGATTTTGAATATGATAGTGACTTCCAACTGTTCCTCCTTTCCCCATCGGATCACCAGATCAGTACAGCAAGCAAGATCCCTCCCATGATTCCAAGGCTTTGATAAATCTTTTTCTTCCCGGGCATTTGCTCCTGGAGTTCCCTGATAGACCGCTGCACCTCCCACTGGTACAATTCCAGCTGTTTGATCTGCATGGCAAGGTCCAGATATCCCAGGTGGGCTCCCAGCGCATACAGGTCTTCCTCTTCCTCCCGGGAAAGCCCTGCATCTGCCAGCTTCTCCCTGGCACATTCCCGGAAGATGTCCTCAAAGGGCCGGCAGGAGGCGGACTGCATCCGTCTGGCTGTTTCTTTTAAAAAATCCCGGTATTCTCCCTGCATTTTTCCTGCTGCTCCTTCAAAGGCCTCCCAAAGAGAAGCGTTCCCATACTGGATCTCTCCCTTTAATAAGACCGACATCCTGTGAAGCTGCCGCAGCGCTTTTTCCCGTCTTGTAAGGGCAAAGCTTTGGGAAAAACCGATCCCGGATCCTGCCGCAACGATCAGAAGGATCCCAAAGAGCTTCAGCATGCTCTTCCTTTTCCGTCAAAAATCCCTTCTACTACCCCGGCACGGTCCTGCCTTCCCAGAAGGATAAAACGTTCAAACACATCCATTTCCAAAAGCTTCTGGAACAGGGGCTGCTGTGCAATATCCTCAAGGGTGTTTCCGTGAGCTGTGGCGATCAGCTTACAGCCGCTGTGTATCACCGCTTCCACTGCTTTAAAATCTTCTTCTCCGCCCAGCTCGTCCACTGCTACCACAGCCGGAGACATGGAACGGATGAGCATCTGCATTCCCTCAGCCTTGGGGCATCCGTCCAGAATATCCGTACGCTCTCCCAGATCATTCTGGGGCACGCCCTGGTAGCATCCGGCAAGTTCGCTCCGCTCATCCACAACGCCCACCGTCATTCCCGGAACACCCTTCCTTCCATTGCTGATCTGCCGGATAATATCCCGAAGAAGAGTGGTTTTTCCGCATCTGGGGGGAGAAATGATCAAGGTATGGGCTACCCAGTCTTTCTTTTGGATATAGGGCATCACTTCATCGGCGCACCCTTTGATCTGATGGGCCAGCCGTACATTGATACAGGAAATATATTTCATTCCCTGGATCTGATTTCCGTTCAGGATCACTTTGCCTGTGACCCCTACGCGGTGGCCTCCCTGGACACTTAAAAATCCCTGTCTTACCTCATCCTCATAGGCATATAAAGAGTAGCCGCTTACATATTCCAATGTTTCTTTTAAATCTTCCCTTGTAACCAGGTAGGGTTCGGTTTCCTTTCTTTTCAGAAAGCATTCCCCGCCGTCATAAGTCAAAAACAACGGTCTCCCTACCCGGAGGCGTATTTCATATAATTTATCATAATCAAGCTCAGCTTCCGCAAGAAGCCGGCGGATATTTCCCGCGAACAGGTTCTGGATCTGCTCCGCTTCCATCTGCCGCAACACCTCCTACTTTTAATATATGTGGACAATCCTGATTTAGTACCCGTTATCCATTTTTGCCAGGCTCAATTTCAGCACCCGGTCCACAATGTTCATAGACGAAGCCCGATACGCATAGGCAGCCGACTCAAACAATACATACAGATCGTCACCCTCTACAAAAATCTGCTCCATGCGTTCCGGAAAACGATAGCTTACTGCTGAATTTTCATTTACATATAATCTGGTATTAGACTGTTCATAAAACACCAGCCGTGAGGGAAGGATGCCAAAGGAATGGGAAAGGAGAAGCTTATCGTGATAAAAGGCCATTCCCTGGGCCTGTTCGGATATTTCGGAGTAATCCAAAGGGATGGCCATCTCAAAATCCATTCCCAGACTGTCGTCCAGCCTGACTGACAGATATCCCTCCTCGTCCAGGGCATATCTGGCGATGACGCTTTCGGAATATTCCATAAAGCAGCCTACATACAGGCTCCCCTCATAAAAGGTCATAAAGGAATCCCGAAGGATCCCGTACAAACTGCAGGCCTGCCGGATCTCCACCGGCCTTCCCACACTTTCATAATCATATGCCTCGATGGAATCCATGGATATGCTGACCGCCTCTGCGATCCCGGTCTCGTTGGATGAATACCATAAGATCTCATGTTCCCAGTCATAGGCAAGGCCGCCCACATGAGGTTTTCCCGGAAGGACCACTTCTTTTAAAAAATTATGGGTCTCTTTATCGATCACATAGATCACCGAGTTGTGCTGTTTTGTATGGCAGTAGGCACTGACCAGCACATAGTCCGGCGTCACCGCCAGCCCCTGGGGCGTCATGGAAGTGCACACTGCCTGGGCAGTACCGGCCTCTGTGAGAAATGTTCTGGTGGAATTCAGGCCCGGGATCACATAGGTCCCGTATTCCAGTTCCTCTTTTCTGTCTTCAAAAGCAAAGTCCGACAATTCTTCCCAGGAGGAAAGCATCTGGATCTGCCCGCGAAGAGAGTATATCGCCCCCTCCCGGCTGGTCTCCTGGGATCTTACCGGCGGCTCGGTGCGTCCTCTATATAGAAAGGCATAGCCAAAATATGCCAGAGCGATCACGACTAAGATCAGCAGCCCATTTATGATAAATCTTATGGCCAGTCCCTTTCTCTCTTTACTCATTCTCTCCTTCACCTGCATCTTTATAAATCTAGCACTTCTACATATTCCCACTGTATTTCCATCTTTTCTCTGCCCCACACAGCAACGGTATACCCTTGACGGAATTCCGTCACGGCATGCCAGCCTTCCTCCATGGGAATGCGTGTAAAATCCATAGAAAGGCCCTGGCCTGTCCATTTTACATAGGCTTCCCTGGCTGCCCATTCCCGGAAAAATTCCTGCTCCAGCCTGGGAGATCCCAGGATTTCCAGCCGCCGGGACTCCGGCACCATGCGTTTCAGCATACGGTCATACTTTGCCTTCCTATGCTCCTGGATGTCAATCCCCACCTCCTGGCGGGAAAAAATACAAAGGACATATTTCCCCGAATGGCTGATATTATAATGGATTCCCGGAAGATCCGCAAAAAAAGGTTTCCCCTGGGGGCCCTTCTTTCTTGGCTGTGCAGAAAGTTTCCTGCCGGTTTCCTTTAAAAGAGCCGCTTCCAGCAGTTTCTCCCCAACAAAATGCTCTCTATTTTTGCCCTGGTATTTTTCCGGAATGGCTGTATAATAAATAACCGCTTTCACATGCCTGCCTCCTCTAAAAACCTGGACGGCTCCCGTTCTCTTTCATACTGCTGCTTTACATAGCATAAGGTGAGCTTCTTTCTGGCCCGGGTCATCCCCACATAAAAAAGACGCCGTTCTTCTTCCATCGCTTCCTGCAGCACTGCCTTCTTATAAGGGATGCTCCCTTCGTTTACATTCAGGATATATACCTGGTCGTATTCCAGCCCTTTGGATCCGTGAAGGGTCATGATCCACACGCCTTGTGGTTTTCCCTCCTGCTTTTTTGCCTGTTCTGTGAGTTTTTTGGTATATTCCTCTATGTAGTTTTCCCATTCCGCCAGGGTTTTCATTCCTTTGGCGCTTTCCATCAGCCGGTCCAGTATTTCCGTAAGTTCTTCCGGCTTCATTTTTCGGTACTGGGCGTATTCGAAAAGATACTCCTGGTATCCCATACCCTGCCGGATAAAATTCATTCCTGCATAAGGGGGCAGGGTTCCCAATATTTTCAAATGGGTTTCCAGGGTAGTCAGCCGGTCGCACATCCAGTCCTTGTCCTTATAATATTCCCGAAGCCGTTCAAAAGATATCGTACTCTCCGTAAGCGCTTCTCTGGAAAGATAGCGGTTGGGGCGGTTCATAACCTCCAGAAAATTTTTTCTGGTGTGTTCCCCTGCCGCCAGATGAAGATAGGCAAGCATATTTCTGCAGATCCAGTGCCTGAATAGATTGGGAAGCTGTTCTTTCATGGTAAATGGAACCTGATATTCCATTAGCGCGCTTATAAGCCCCTCTGCCTCCTGATTGGTCCGCAGAAGAAGCGCTGTATCTTCGATCTTTTCCCCTTTTTCCAGACGGTTTTTCAAAGCTTTCACCACTTCCAGATACTCTTCCCGTGGGTTTTGGTATTCCATTAAGGAAACAGGAGCTCCTTTTTCATTTGGTGTGGAAAGTTCTTTTTTAAACCGCTTCTGGTTGTGTCCGATCACTTTCATAGCGGTTTCCAGGATGTTTTTGCTGCACCGGTAGTTTACATTCAGCAAAACCCGCTCCGCCTTGGGATAGTCTTTGGTAAAGTTCAGCATGATCTCCGGGCGGGCTCCCCGGAAATGGTAGATGGATTGATCATCGTCTCCCACAATAAACAGATTGTCCAAAGGAGCAGCCAAAAGTTTCACGATGTCATACTGGAGCCGGTTGATATCCTGAAATTCATCCACCAGTATATAGGGAAAGCGTTTTTGCCAGGCGGAAAGGATATCTTTCCTTTCTTTAAAAAGCTCATAACAGTACAAAAGCATATCGTCAAAATCCAGTTTCCGCTTTTCCCTGCATATCCTGGTGTATTCTCTGTACATGACCCGGAATACCTCATCCGGACAGCTTGTGGAATAATAATGCTCCAGGGAAATACGGTTTCCCTTCACAACGCTGATCTCCTTGATCAGTTCTTCACAGAAATCCCCCTCTTCACATAATTCTCCCGCATGCTCCTGGGCGAGCTCATGAAGGATCCCGTATTTTTCCTCCTCGGAAAGAATATTCCCGGCTCCCAAGTGATAGGCCTGCCGTAAGATCCCATAAAACACCCCGTGAAAGGTGCCAAAGGTAACCGATGTGGATCCTGTCCCCATAAACCGCAGAAATCTCTCCTTCATCTCCCTGGCTGCGGCTCTGGAAAAAGTCACAACTAAAATAGAGGAAGGGGGGATCTTCCCGTCACGGATCATATATGCAGTTCTCTCTACGATTACGGAAGTTTTCCCCGAACCGGGGCCTGCCAGGACCATCATCGGCCCCGACAGGTGAGCGATCGCTCTTTTTTGAGATGGATTTCTATTCATATTTATCTTTCCAGTTTTTCAATTGCAGCCTTAACCCGGCGGATGGTCTCGTCCTTGCCGATGATCTCCATGATCTCTGTGGCGCCGGCCGGGGTCATCTGTTTTCCTGATACGGCGGTCCGCAGCGGCCACATCACATAACCGTTCTTATATCCTTTTTCTTTTACAAAGGCGCTCAGTCTCTCATAAAGAGGATCATTGGCATAATCCTCCTGTTCTTCCAGTACCGGAAGGACTTCTTTGAGAACAGCCAGAGAAGTCTCCTGTGTTGTTTTCATCTTTTTGTGGCAGTACATGGAGCTGTCATACTCCGGAACCTGCTCAAAAAAGCCGATCAGTTCAGGGATATCCGGGAATACTTCGATCCTGGTCTGCACCATGGCCGCGATCTTTTTAAAGTCATATTCTTTTTTCAGGACCTCCTTCATGTAAGGAAGGGCTTTTTCATAAAAGTCCTGGGGATCCATTTTTTTGATATACTCTCCGTTCATCCAGCGGAGCTTGGTCATGTCAAATACTGCCGGTGATTTGTTGATATGGCGGTAGTCAAACACCTCCACCAGCTCTTTCAGCGAAAAGATCTCCCGGTTTTCCTGGGGGCTCCACCCCAAAAGGGCAACAAAGTTTACGATCGCCTCTGTAAGGAATCCCTGATCCACCAGATCTTCATAGGAGGAATGGCCGGAACGCTTGGAAAGCTTCTGATGCTCCTCATTGGTGATCAGCGGGCAGTGTACATAGACCGGGATATCCCAGCCGAATGCTTCATAGATACGGTTATATTTGGGTGCAGAGGAAAGATACTCATTTCCTCTGACCACATGGGTAATGCCCATAAGATGGTCGTCGATCACATTGGCAAAATTGTAGGTGGGATAGCCGTCGGATTTGATCAGGATCAGATCCTCCAGTTCTTCGTTATTTACGGTAATGTCCCCGTAGATCACATCGTGGAAGGTGGTGGTTCCTTCTGTGGGCATATTGAAGCGGATCACATGGGGTTCCCCGGCATCCACCCGTCTTTGGGCCTCTTCTTTTGGGATGCGGAGGCATCGCTTGTCATAGATGGAGATCTCCTTTCCCGCTACGGTACGCTTCATTCCTTCCAGGTCTTCCTTCTGGCAGAAGCAGTAGTACGCATCGCCCTGGTCGATAAGCTTCCTGGCATACTCCAGGTACACCCCGGATGCCTGGCGCTGGCTCTGTACATAAGGTCCCACGCCTCCGTCCTTATCCGGGCCCTCGTCGTGAAGAAGGCCTGTGGCTTTTAAGGTGCGGTAAATAATATCTACTGCCCCTTCCATATAACGTTCCTGGTCGGTATCCTCAATACGCAGTATAAAATCTCCGCCTTCGTGCTTGGCGATCAAGTATGCATATAATGCCGTTCTCAAATTTCCTACGTGCATCCTTCCTGTGGGGCTGGGTGCGAATCTTGTCCTGATCTTGCTCATATCCTCTATCTCCTATATGTTTTATTTATCAAAAAAGTCTTAACTATCATTCTGTCGAAACCTTATTATATACCAAAGGCCAGCCAGATGTCCATAGGTTTTCATAACAAAGAGTACAAGCCTTCTTTTCAAAAGATGACTTGTACTCTAATGCTTTTCCCTACATAGAACGAAATCTGCCGTACCGCTCCTGTGCCAGTGTCTCTCCGTCTTTGCCTTCCAAAGTCCGCAGATATTCTTTCATACGTATTTTCATATATTCTGCTATTTCACCTAGATTTTCTTTACATGCCGGTGTCTTTTCCGGGATCACCCGCTCGATAAGGCCCATTTCCTTGAGATGAGCCGCTGTAACTTTCATGGTCTCGGCGGCCTGGGGTGCTTTTTTGCTGTCTTTCCAAAGAATAGAGGCAAACCCTTCCGGAGAAAGGATGGTATAGGTGGCGTTTTCCATCATCCACACTTGGTTTCCTACCCCCAGTGCCAGGGCTCCGCCGCTTCCTCCCTCTCCGATCACGATTGAAAGAATGGGGATCTGCATATCTGCCATCTCCCATAGATTTCTGGCAATGGCGCCTCCCTGGCCGTGCTCTTCCGCTTCGATCCCGCAGAAAGCTCCCGGTGTATCGATAAAAGCGATCACCGGACGCTTAAATTTCTCTGCCTGCTTCATAAGCCGCAGGGCTTTTGCGTACCCTTCCGGCGAAGGCATGCCAAAATTCCTCCGTATATTTTCTTTGGTGTTTTTCCCTTTCTGGATGCCCACCACCGTTACCGGCTGTCCGTCCAAAGAGGCGATCCCGCCCACAATGGCTCCGTCGTCCAAAAAGCTTCTGTCCCCATGGAATTCCATAAAATCCGTAAAGATCGCCTGGATATAATCCAGCGCAGAGGGACGCTCGTTTTTCCTTGCTTCCAGGACTCTGTCCCAGGCGGTAAGTTCTTCGGATTTTTTATGCTTTTTCCGTTTCCCAAAGGTATCTCCCTCCCAGGAAGGTGATTCCGCCGGAAAACAGCCGTAACCTGGAGACGGCTGATGCAGGGCAAGGATCCTGCCAAGGGTATCTTTCATCTCTTCCCTTTTTATGATCCCATCGATGATGCCGTGCTCCAGCAAAAACTCTGACCGCTGGAATCCTTCCGGAAGCTTCTGGCCAATGGTCTGCTGGATCACCCGGGGACCTGCAAAGCCGATCAGTGCTCCCGGTTCCGCCAGTATGATATCCCCCAGCATGGCAAAACTTGCCGTCACGCCGCCGGTAGTAGGATCTGTAAGCACCGATATATAGAGAAGTCCTGCTTTTGCATGATGTTTTACTGCCGCAGAAGTCTTGGCCATCTGCATAAGGGATACCATACCCTCCTGCATCCTGGCTCCCCCGGAGCAGCAGAAAAGAATGACCGGAAGGCGTTTTTTCTCTGCTTCTTCAAATGCCCGGGTGATTTTTTCTCCTACCACATAACCCATGCTCGCCATCAGAAAGCGGGCGTCCATCACCCCGATGACCACGGGATTTCCCTGGATCTTAGCTTCTCCTATAAGAATGGCCTCATCCAGATGGGTCTTTTCCTGAAGCTCCTTCACCTTTTGGGGATATCCCGGATATTCCAGAGGGTCGCTGTTTTCAATCCCCCGGAACCATTCGGTAAAGGTTCCTTCATCGGTGACCTGACGGATCCGTGTTTTTGCTTTGATCCGAAAATAACCGCCGCATTTTGGACAGGCATAAAAATGACTGACCACATCTTCTTTATATACGGTTTCCCCGCATTTGGGACATTTCACCCACAGTCCTTTGGGAACCTCAGGCGCCTTGGAGGGTTCCTCTTTCTGGGCTGTCTTTTTAAAAAATCTTTTTAAATCAGCCATAGTCCTCTCTCCTCTCCCAGATCATAGGGCTGTATCTATTCTCATATATTTTTATAATGCTGAGGGATAAAATCCGTAGTGATCTTTCCAGACTGAAAATCCGGCTGGTTCAGCAGCTCATACTGAAAATCAATATTGGTCTTTACCCCTTCAATGACCACTTCTCCCAAGGTACTGATCATTTTTTTTATGGCGCTTTCCCTGTCCCTGTCGTAAACGATCACCTTAACGATCATAGAATCATAATAGGGAGGGATGGTATAGCCTGCATAGACCGCTGTATCCATGCGCACACCGTTGCCTCCTGGCAGGTGCAGCCCGGTGATCGTACCTGGACAGGGCATGAAATTATGTTCCGGATCTTCCGCATTGATCCGGCATTCAATGGCGTGTCCCCGCAGCTGGATATCTTTTTGCTGCACACTTAAGTGTTCGCCGGCAGCCACCCGGATCTGTTCCTTCACCAGGTCCACGCCGGATACGAACTCCGATACCGGATGTTCTACCTGGATCCGGGTATTCATTTCCATAAAATAAAATTCTCCAGATTTATCCAGAAGGAACTCGATGGTCCCGGCATTTTCATATCCTACGGCTTTTGCGGCCCGCACCGCCGTGGCTCCCATTTTTTTCCGCAGTTTATCTGAAAGGGCCATACAGGGGGATTCCTCGATCATTTTCTGATGCCTGCGCTGGATGGAACAGTCCCGCTCCCCCAGATGTACTACATTGCCATATTTGTCGGCAATGATCTGTACTTCTACATGGCGGGGACATTCCACATATTTTTCCAGATACATGGTATCATCCCCAAAGGCATGGATGGATTCCTGCTGTGCAGTTACAAAATGGGCTTCCAGTTCCTTTTCGTTTCCGGCAATACGCATTCCTTTTCCCCCGCCGCCGGAAGAAGCTTTGATCATGACCGGATAGCCGATATTTTTCGCTGCTTTTTTCGCCTGATCCACGGTAAATATGGGATCTTTGGTTCCCGGCACCACCGGTACCCCGGCTTTGCGCATGGTATTCTTGGCTTCTGATTTGTTTCCCATTTTCGCGATCAGCCCGGCGCTGGGGCCGATAAATGCCACCTTGCATTTCTCGCACATTTCCACAAAACGGCTGTTTTCCGACAAAAAGCCAAAGCCAGGATGGATCGCCTCTGCTTTTGTGGCAATGGTGGCGCTTAAGATCCGTTCCATATTTAGATAGCTGTCCTTGGAGGATGCCTTTCCGATACATACCGCTTCGTCCGCCAGCTGGGTATGCAAAGCTTCCCTGTCAGCCTCGGAATACACCGCAACAGTGCGGATGCCCATTTCTCTGCAGGCACGTATGATCCTTACGGCGATCTCTCCCCTGTTCGCGATCAAAATTTTACTAAACATGTTTCCACTCCTTAAAGCTTCCTGTCAATCCCCTACTGCGAAGGTAAGCTCTGCCATGGCTGCCACCTTGCCTTCCTGGTTCACCGCTTTTGCCTTTCCAACGCCGATAGGGCCTTTTTCTTTGATGATCTCCACCTCAAGGGTCAGAACATCCCCCGGCACCACTTTATTTTTAAATTTAGCGTTGTTGATGGCGCCGAAAAAGGCGATCTTCCCTTTGTTCTCCGGCTTGCTTAAAATAGCCACTGCCCCCACCTGGGCCAGCGCTTCTATGATCAGCACGCCCGGCATGACCGGCTCCCCTGGAAAATGTCCGCCAAAGAACGGTTCATTATAGGATACGCATTTTTTTCCTACTGCCCGCACGCCCGGGGTAAAATCCTCAATGGTATCGATCAGCAGAAAGGGCTGTCTGTGAGGAATGATTTCCATAATTTCCTTTGTACTAAGTTTCATGATCCGCTCCTATTCCAGAACGAACAGTGGCTGTCCATACTCCACCATCTGCTCGTTTTCCACTAATATCTCTTTAATCGTTCCATCAAATTCTGATTCAATCTCATTCATCAGCTTCATCGCTTCCACGATTCCAAGGACCTGTCCTTTTTTCACCGTATCTCCCCTTTTTACAAAAGGTTCCGAATCCGGAGAGGAGGCACTGTAGAAGGTTCCCACAAGAGGAGATTTTACAACCTTTCCTGTATCCAAAGACGGCCCGCTCTCTTCCTTTGCAGGTACTGCTTCCCTTCCCTTTGACCCAGGATCTTCGGAGACGGTACGCACTGGCGTATCTGTTTCTTTTACAACTACCGTTTTCCTTTCACAAGCCTTGCTGGTGGCCAGATCCACCTGCCATTCTCCGTCTTTTAGGTGAAACTCGGTCAGGTTGGAATCGCTTACTGCATGGATCAGTTCAATGATCTTTTCAAATTCCATGATGTTCCTCCTCTTATTCTTCGAATTTTTTCACAAGCAGGGATGCATTATGGCCTCCAAATCCCAGGGAATTGCTTAAGGCATAACGGATATCCATTTTTATCGGTCCATTGGTCACATAATCCAGATCGCATTCTTCATCCGGCACCTTATATCCTACAGTCTCATGGATAAAGCCCTCATTCAGTTCCTTTACACAGGCAATGAATTCCACTGCCCCTGCTGCGCCCAGAAGATGGCCGATCATAGACTTTGTGGAATTGATCTTCATCTCCCTGGCATGCTCTTTAAAGACGGTTTTGATGGCAATGGTCTCAAACAGGTCGTTATGATGGGTGCTGGTGCCGTGGGCGTTAATGTAGAAGATCTCCTCCGGTGAAACGCCGGCTTCCTTTATTGCGTATTCCATAGCTTTGGCTGCACCGGAACCGTCCTCGATGGGAGACGTGATATGGTAGGCATCTGCTGTTGCTCCGTAGCCCACAACCTCGGCCAGGATCTTCGCGCCTCGTGCCTTTGCGTGCTCCAGTTCCTCCAGGATCACCACACCTGCTCCTTCTCCCATAACAAATCCATCTCTTTCCTTATCAAAAGGAATGGAACAGCGATGGGGATCGGTAGAATTGGACAGTGCGGTCAACGCGGAAAAGCCCGCAAATCCCACCGGTGTGATAGCCGCCTCTGTACCGCCGGCCGCCATCACTTCCGCATCCCCGCACTGAATGCTCCGGTATGCTTCTCCAATGCTGTGGGTACCGGTAGCACAGGCAGTGACTACATTAATGTTTTTGCCTCTTAATCCAAATTGGATGGATACATTTCCGGCGGCCATGTTGGAGATCATCAGGGGAACCATAAGAGGATTTACTCTTTTAGGACCTTTTTCTACCAGCTTTTTGTGCTCCTGCTCCACAGTCTGCAGGCTTCCGATGCCGCTTCCTAAACTTACGCCGATGCGGAACGGGTCTTCCTTTTCCAGATCAAGTCCGGAATCCAGGATCGCTTCTTTTGCTGCCGCCACCGCGTACTGGCTGAAGGGAGCCATTCTTTTTGCGGCTTTAAAATCCATATAGTTCTTAGGATCAAACCCTTTCAGCTCTGCTGCCAGATGGGCTCTGTATTCGGCTGTATCAAAGTAAGTCACTTCACCAAAACCGATTTTTCCTTCTTTTAAACTGTTCCAGTATTCTTCTACGTTAAGGCCGATGGGCGTAACTGCGCCCATGCCTGTCACAACTACTCTTCTCATTTTTTCCTCCTACATATTCATGCCGCCGTCTACGCTGATCACCTGTCCAGTTATATAGTCTGCTTTTTCCGAAGCAAGAAAAGCCACCATGTTGGCGATATCGGAGGGCTTGCCGAATTTTCCCAGAGGGATCATTTTGCAGGCAGCATCCTTTACCTCATCGGACAGTACCTTTGTCATTTCTGTATCTACAAATCCGGGAGCAACTGCATTGACCGTGATCCCTCTGCTGGCCAGCTCTCTGGCCATGGTCTTGGTCAATCCGATCACGCCGGCTTTTGACGCCGCATAGTTGGCCTGTCCTGCATTTCCCATGATCCCGGATACAGAAGAAATGTTGATGATCTTTCCGCTTCTCTGTTTCAGCATCTGACGGGACAGATGGCGGATGGTATTAAAGGTTCCTTTCAAGTTAATATTGAGCACTGCGTCAAAGTCTTCTTCCTTCATCTTCATGATCAGATTGTCTCTGGTGATCCCGGCATTGTTTACCAGTATGTCGATATGTCCGAACTCACGGATCAGATCCTTGACCATGGTCTCACAGGCCGTAAAATCGCTTACGTTGCACTGATAAAGGAATGCTTTTCCTCCCTGTTTTTCAATCGTCTCTTTTACTTCCTCTGCCCGTTCCCGGGATCCATTATAATTAATGATGACCGCTGCGCCTTCTGCTCCAAGGGTAAGGGCGATCTCTCTGCCGATCCCCCTGCTTGCGCCCGTCACTAAAGCCACTTTCCCATTTAACATGATCGTTTTGCTCCTTTTCTGCCGATTTCCGGCCATCTATCACAGTTTTTCCAGATCTTCTATTTTTTCAATGTTGATGCCTGTTACATTCCGGTTTATCTTTCTTAAAAATCCGGTGAGCGTCTTTCCCGGTCCGATCTCTATAAAAGTATCGGTACCGTCCTGGATCATCTGCTCCACGCACTGCTGCCATCTCACCGAAGAGGACACCTGCTTTACCAAAAGTTCTTTTACCTGGCTTACCTCCGTAACTGTTTTTCCTGTTACATTGGTAAGGTAAGGAGTCTCTATTTTTCCAAGGGTTATTCCCTCCAGCACGCCTCCCAGCTTCTCACCGGCTTCTTTAAGCATAGCAGAATGGAAAGGTCCGCTGACTTTAAGGGGAACGATCCTTCTGGCTCCCGCTTCCTTCAGTGCTTCCCCTGCCTTTTTCACCGCCTCTTCTTCACCGGTGATCACGATCTGTCCCGGACAGTTATAATTGGCAATGGAAACAATCCCCTCCGTCTTTGCACATACCTCTTCGATCAGTCCGGCATCGGTTCCGATCACTGCAGCCATGGCTCCTCCTGTTGGAACTGCTTCCTGCATGAGGATCCCTCTTTGGCGCACCACCCGAAAGGCATCTTCCATTCCCATCACGCCGGAGGCGAGCAGCGCTCCATACTCTCCAAGGCTCAGTCCTGCGTTTACCTGGGAGCGGATCCCTTTTTCCCACACGGCAGTCAGGATTGCCGCCTCTGCGGCAAGCATGGCCACCTGTGTATATTCTGTAATATGTAATCTGGGGTCTTCTTCAAAACATAATTTTTTGATATCCAGCCCCGTTGCCTCTGAGGCAAGATCAAACACTTTTTCGCAAGCCGGGATCTGTTCACAAAAATCTTTTGCCATTCCTGTATACTGCGCACCCTGGCCAGGAAATATAAACGCCGTCTTTCCCATTGCAGTCTCCCTTCCTATATGATCTGTATTTATAGATATTTATTTTGTATTTTAAATAGTTTGATATACAAAGTAATTACGTAAAAAATTCACCTTAAGGCATTCCTGCCTTAAGGTGACCTATGCAGACTTACGCCTCTACGCCTTTGCTCTTCAGATAATCGATAACAGCGCCTACAGTGGTAAGATCGGTAAGCTCTTCGGACGGGATCTCTACATTATATTCATCCTCTAAAGCCATGACCAGTTCAAATAGATCCAGGGAATCTGCTCCCAGATCATCCTTAAAGGAAGTCTCCGCTGTAATTGTCTCTGCATCGCAGTTGAGCTGCTCAGCGATCATTTCTTTCATTTTTTCTAACATTGCTTTTTCTCCTTTATCAAGTATCTCGTTCTAATTACTTTGATGACCAAAGTATATATGCTCCCTTTCTATTTGTCAATACCATTTTCCATCTATTTGCATTTTATTTAAAGGAGCTGCTGGTCCTCCGGTTCTTTGAACGTGATCTGCCTTGCCACACTCAGCGCCAGTCCCATCTCTGCCATCAAAAACAGGATGGAGGTTCCCCCGTAACTGATAAAGGGCAGGGTAACTCCCGTGTTTGGCAGAAGATTTACTACCACCGCAATGTTAAAGATAACCTGCAGGGCAATATGTAAAAAGATCCCGCTTACCAGAAGGGAGCCGAACATATCCGGCGCATTCTGGGCGATAAAAAACAAACGGTACAAAAGATAGGCAAACAGTAAAAGCACCACCATCCCGCCCAGTATCCCCAATTCCTCGCAGATAATGGAAAAGATCATATCGTTCTGGGCTTCCGGCACACTTCCCAGTTTCTGGATGCTGTTTCCCAGCCCCCTGCCCAGAAGGCCGCCGGATCCAATGGCGTACAAAGCCTGGATGGTCTGGTAACCGTCTCCGGAAGCATAATCCTCAGGCCTTAACCACACCAGGATACGGCGGATACGGAAGCTATCGCTGGTATCAAGGGTACTCACCAAAAAGATAACAAAGGCCGCGATGAGCACGATCCCAACAACCAGGATAATGATAAACGGCTTGGTCTCCGGATGGGAAACAAAGATCATTCCCGCAGTAATACAGAAAAGGATGATCGCCGTACTTAAGTTCTGTGTAGCCCAGTAAGCCAGCAGTGCCAAAAAGCCGCCCATGCCCCCTAAGACTATACAGGCTTTAAAGGTACGCACCTGTTTTCCCATTTTTACTACCATGTAGGCCAGGCAGACGATCACCGCCACCTTGGCCACCTCCGCCGGCTGGAACTGAGGCAGCGGTCCCAGCTGCAGCCATCTTCTCGCTCCGTGTGAAGTAACTCCCAAGGGACTTTTTACAAGGAGCATAAGCACGGCTGCAAGAACATAGAGAAACGTTGTAAAATATTGCAGGATATGATAATCGATCCTGGAAATGATCAGGGCCGCGATAATACACGCCGCACTGATGGCCGCCTGCCTTTTAAAGTAATACATATCGTCTCCGAAATCGATCTCTGCCATATAGGAGCTTGTACTGTACAGCATGATCAGTCCGAAACAGATAAGCAGTATGATCACCGCCACCAGGCTGTAGTCATAGTAATGGGTGCCTGTATTTTTTCTGGCTTTGACCGCTTTTTCCGCTCTTGCTGCTTTTGCTTTTCTTTTTTTTGTTTTGGCAATCAGCATCTTGTTTTGCTGTCTTGCTTTTTCCATTCTATCACCTGACACTTTCTGAATTTTTCATTATTATAGCAAAATCCCTTTTCATAAGCAAGTCGTTCCTTTTCCTGGTTTTCTAAAGGTTAATATTGACTTTTAGTCGTTT